>NZ_JBEZCZ010000026.1:0-113114 GCF_040647875.1 Micromonospora sp. NPDC049230 | reverse complement strand
GCCCCACCACCCCAACACCGCCGCGCGCCCTCCCCACCACCCCCCCCCCCCCCCCGCTCGACTCCCGGGAGGTTACGACCGGGACTTGTCCTGCTTCCAGGACAGTGGACCCGGCAGGTCGACACGGTGCGCACGTGCCTTGGAGTTCCAGGACCAGCGCCCGATCTTGATGCTCCAGGAGGAGAAGCCGTTCTCGGTGAAGTTCAGGATGATCGGTCCGTACTTCTTGCGCTTGCGAAACATGAGGCCCATCGGAGGACTCCCCTCGTCACCGTTCCCTGCCGTGTCGAGATCGAACATGCCCGGACCAGCAACTTTTGAAACCCTCTCGGTGTCCGTCCTGGACGGTCCCGGCCGCGCAGCTCCAATCTCTACTCACCAGATAGGTCTTGTGACACGATAAGCGCTGCTAGCCATGCTATTTCCCATCGGCATCGATGGAATTCTCACCTTCTGGAAGACCGTTGACCTGTCGATCCCGCCCCGGCAACATGAGGTCATGTCGCAGCGGGATGAGCTTCACCTCACCGCTCGTGTGCACGTCGACCTGGTCCGGCACGCGAGCGCGCTCTGTTGAGCCGACCGGTCCATCCGGTTCGACTCCAGCGACGCACGCACACCGCCGGCCCGCTCAACGCGGAGCAGCGTGCCTTCTCACCCTCCTCACTCCCACCGTGGACAGATCAGGAGACTCCGCATGTCCCTACCCCGTCGTGCCGTCCTCCGTCCCCGAGCCGCCGCCAACACCCCGACCACCGCCGTGACCAGCTGCTCCGGCCCAACCCGACGGGCCCGCACGCACGCGGCGTCGACCCCGGTGCCGGCGTGACCACCGTGGAGCGTCCCGCGACGGACGCGGCCGAGCTGCGACCGGTGAGTGCGGACCTGTTCCGTGCTCTGCTGCGTCGGCAGGCCACGAGCGTCACAGTGGTCACCGCTGTGGCCCGCGCCACCGACCCCGCCTGCCTGGGCGGGATCGGCGCGCCGATCCGGGCCGGTTTCACCGCCACCTCGTTCACGTCGGTGTCGCTGGACCCTCCGCTCGTCTCGTTCTGCCTCGGGACGGCGTCGTCGAGCTGGCCGGTGCTGGCTCGCGCCGAGCACGTCGCGGTGCACCTGCTGACCGCGGGGCAGCGGGACGCCGCGACGGTCTTCGCCACCAGCGGCATCGACCGGTTCGCCGCGTACCCGGACTGGACGCCCGGACCGTTCGGGGTGCCGCTGCTGACCGGCGTGTTGGCCCGGCTGCTCTGCCGGGTGGTGCACCGGGTGCCCGCCGGCGACCACACGCTTGTCATCGCCGAGCCGTTGGCGCTCGGTGACGGCGGCGACGGCACGCCGCTGGTGCACCACCACGGCGGCTACACCACCGCCGCCGCGCCGATGCCCCGGTGACGGCGCTGGCCACACCGGGCCTGCTGGCGTTGGACCGGGCCGCCCAGGACCTGCTGTTCCGGGCGGCCCGCACGGCCAACACGTTCACCGACGAGCCGGTCACCGACGCCCAGGTCGCGGCGATCCACGACCTGATCCGGTACGGGCCGACCGCGTACAACGGCCAGCCGCTGCGGGTGCTGCTGCTGCGCAGCCCGGCGGCGCGGGCGCGACTGCTGCCGCACCTCTCGTCGAGCAACCGGGCGAAGACCGCCGCCGCGCCGCTGGTGGCGGTGCTCGCCGCCGATGTGGACTTCCACGAGCGGCTGCCCGAGCTGTACCCGCACCGCCCGCAGGCCCGCGACTGGCTCACCGATCGGGCGACGCGGGTCGAGCAGGCCCGGTTCAGTGCGACCCTGCAGATCGGCTACCTGGTGGTGGGCGTACGCGCGGCAGGGCTGGCCGCCGGCCCGATGGCCGGGTTCGACGCGGCGGGCGTGACCCGAGAGTTCTTTCCCGACGGGCGGCACGAGACGCTGCTGGTGATGAACGTGGGCCACCCCGACTCGGCCTCCTGGGGCGCCCGGCTGCCCCGGCTGAGCACCGAGGACGTGGTCCGGACGCTCTGACCCGCTGGGTGGGTCAGCGCGGTTCCCACGCGTCGGGCAGCGCGGTGAGCTTGCGGACGTGGGCGGGCAGCCGACCGTTGACGATCTCGGCGAGGCTCACCTCGTCGACCACGCGCCGCACCGCGGCGCGCACGGCCACCCACAGGCCGGGCAGGTTCTCCGCCGCACCCTCGTACCGGGTCTCCTCGGGGCGCAGCCCGCGTACCCCGGCCAGTGGGCCGTCCACCGCCCGCAGCACCGCGCCGACTGTCACCTCGCGTGGTGGACGGGCCAGCGTGTAGCCGCCCTCGGCGCCACGCTGGGCGCGGACGATGCCGGCCCGGCGAAGATCCGCCAGGACGGCCTCCAGGAACTTGCGGGGCATGTCCTGCTCCCCGGCGATGGCCTGGGTGGACAGCAGCGAAGGGTACGCGGTGGCCAGGCTCAGCGCCGCCCGTACCGCGTAGTCGCCGCGCGCGGAGATCTGCACCCTGTCATCATGCCCGGCCGGTGCCGCGGGTCGGTCCGGTGGGCGACCCGGACCGTTCGGCGTGGCCGCCGTTGGCCGATTCGGTGAGAGGGCGGAACCGGCCACCGTTGGCGCCGGTCGGCTCGGCCGGCGCTCGCGGGCGGACCACCCGGCTGGCCGCCGGCTGGTCCCGGGCGGCCCGAAACGCGCCGGGGCTCACCCCGACCTCGCGGGTGAAGAAACGGCCGAAGTTCGTCGGCTCGGAGAAGCCGAGCTGCCGGCCGATCTGGGCGATCGGCTGGTCGGTCGCGGCGAGTAGCCGGCTGGCCTGCAACGCGACCCGCTCGTCGATGACCTGCTTGGCGCTGCGGCCGGTGACGGCCAGGCAAGCCCGGGTCAGGGTACGCACCGAGCAGCGCAGCCCGGCGGCGTAGTCCTCCACCCGACGGCTGTGCGGGTAGCCGCGCTCCACCTCCTGACAGAACCTGTGGAACGTCTCGTCCTCGGGCCGGGGCGCCGAGCGGTCGGCGCTGGCCAGGGTCAGCCGCAGCAGCAACACGACCAGTTGGTGACGAAGCAGCGCGCGGGCGGTGCGGTTGTCGGGGTGCCGCTGACAGTCCACCGCCAACTGGCTCACCTCGCTGATCACCGCGTCCTCGTCCTCGCCGGCCAACTGCCGCCACGTCACGGGCGTGCCCAGGTCGACGTCGAAGCCGCGTAACGCCTCGGGATCCCAGGCGACCACAGTGGCGTCGAACTGCGGACCGGCGCAGCGCAGCGCCTGGCCGGCTCGGACCCGCAACAGCGTGCCGGGCCGGCAGGGCAGGAGGTGGAAGTCGAGCTCCGCGTCGCCGTGCCCCCGTGTGGTGAGGATCAGCAGCTCCTGCTCGACGAGCACCGGCCGACGCCAGCCCGGATCGCCGGCGAGGTCGGCCAGCGCGAACGTGGCGATCTCGTCGGGCGCGGGTGGAGCCGAACCGATCGGTGGCGCGGGGGTGGGACCGGTGGAGACCATCGCCTGCGACGGTAGCCCGAACCGCAGGTCACCGCATCCCAATCGACGCGGGTGGCGGAATCGGCGTCACACACCGGGCTTGTCGCGATCCCGGCGGCCGGGCTACGTTACCCGGCGGTAGCGCCGTCCGGGCCACGGTCCGCCCAACCGGACGGCGGCCCCGCCGACTCGCGATGGGATGGGCATGACGCAGCTGTTCTCGGTCGAAGGTAAGACGGTCCTGGTCACCGGCGGGTCGCGGGGGATCGGCCTGATGATCGCCCAGGGCTTCGTACGGGCCGGCGCACACGTGATCATCTCGTCCCGGAAGGCCGACGTCTGTGCGGCGGTCGCCAAGGAGCTCTCCGCCGAGGGGCGCTGCGGGGCCATCCCCGCCGACCTGGGCGACGACGCCGGGGCCGAGGCGCTGGCCGCCGCCGTGCGCGAGCGCTTCGACCGCCTCGACGTGCTTGTCAACAACGCCGGCGCGACCTGGGGCGCCCCGCTGGAAAACTACCCGGAGGCCGCGTTCGACAAGCTCTGGGCCGTCAACGTCAAGGCCGTCTTCCGGCTCACCACCGCGCTGTTGCCGGCGCTGCGCGTCGCCGCCAGCGCCGACGACCCGGCCCGCGTGATCAACATCGGGTCGATCGACGGCATCCGGGTGCCGATGATGGAGGTGTACGCGTACTCGGCCACCAAGGCGGCAGTGCACATGCTCACCCGCGGCCTGGCCCACCAGCTGGCCGGTGAGCAGATCACCGTCAACGCGATCGCACCGGGCCCGTTCGAGAGCAAGATGATGGCGTTCGCGCTGGACGACCCCGCCAGCCGGGCCGCCATCGAACAGCAGGTGCCGCTGGGCCGCATCGGACGCCCGGAGGACATGGCCGGGACTGCCATCTACCTCTCGTCGCGCGCCGGCGCGTACCTCACCGGCGCGGTCATCCCCGTCGACGGCGGCATCACCACGCACGGCTGAGCACCGGCTGACCCGGGGCGGGCTGTCCGCGTACCCCCTCCGGGTGTGCCGGGGCCGCGCGGACTCGGCAGATCCGCGCGGCCCCGGGTTGGCCGGTGTTGCCCGTTCGGGCGGTGGTCAGCGACCGGCGAGCAGCCGGTTCACCGCCGTGTCGACGTCCAGGTGCTCGGCCTCACGACCGCGCGGGACGACGACGTAGGTCCGTCGAAGGAAACGCACCAGAACGCTGCGCGGCACCTCGAAGAGGGCGTTGCCGTCCGGTGACGAGAGGGCCAGCGCGACGAAGTCGCCGCGCGGTGTGGCCCAGGGCCAGACCCGCACATCACCGATGCCGGCTGGCTCGTCCAGGCCGGTGACCAGCAGTTCGCGGGCGAAGGACCAGCTCACCGCCTCGCCACCGGCAGATTCGGCATGGAACAGGACATGGACCGCATACGGGTCAGCAGGGTCGTAACGCAGACTGGCACGCACCGGCAAGGCCGTGGCGTCAGGTGCGACGAGCCTTAGTGACGTCTCGACCTCTACGGTCGTCGGTCGAATGACACTCATGGACGTTCTCCCCCCGGCACCGCTGCGGAACGCGCGTGTCCCGCTTTTCCCATACTCAGGTGCTACTCCTGGCTACGCTCCGCCATACGCTGACTTCACCCAGTGGTGGGAAGGGGGACGGAAAGGTCGCGTGAATGCGAGCATTCATGTAGGATTTCCGGTTCTGCCCAGTGCGTGATCCCGCCCGGCATCGGGTGGTTCAGTCGTCGACTTACTCCGGTAACGTCCAGTCGACCGTTGCAGTGACGGGCGTGAGCGACACTGGGGGGTGAAATGGTGACGAAGAAATCCTCAGTGGATCCGCCTGCGGCGCCCGGCCCGCCGAAGGTTGCGGTCCGAGCAGCCGAAAAGCGGGGGTACGGAGTGCCGATGGAGCAGCCCGAACGCGCCGATCGGCCGACGCCCGACGCCGATCGGCCCGGTGGTGTCCTGGTCGTCGGAGACCCGCCGCGCCGCCCCCGCTGGCGGGAGCGGATCTCGCTGACTCTCGACCTCATCCGGGCCAACCCCACCGGCCGGATCGCCCTCAAGATCTTCATTGCGATCGCGGGCGCGATCGTGGTGACAGTCGGCATCGCACTCATCCCGCTGCCCGGGCCGGGGTGGCTGCTGGTGATCGCCGGGTTGGGCATCTGGGCGGTGGAGTACCACTGGGCGCGCCGGCTGCTCGGCTTCACCCGCCGGCACGTCTACGGCTGGACGCGCTGGGTGACGCGACAGTCACTGCTGGTGCGAGTCGTGCTCGGGTCCGTCGGCCTGGTCTTCGTGGCCACCGTGGTCTGGCTGTCGCTCAAGTTCAGCCTCGGCATCGACCTGGTCGCCACGGCGATGCACTACCTCGCGACGCACTGACCCCGGATTTCCGGTCCGGTTCCACGATCGGGTAGAGTCAGTGGCGCTGAGGGCGATTAGCTCAGTGGGAGAGCGCTTCGTTCACACCGAAGAGGTCGCTGGTTCGATACCAGCATCGCCCACCCTCTATATCAGCAGGAAAGGCACCCTCGATGAGGGTGCCTTTCCTGCTGACCGGCCTGCTGGCCATGGTCATGAGTCAGCTATGAGTCAGCAAACGCGTCGCGGACGCGCTGATCTCGTCCCTCGGACCGGTGGGTGTAGAGGTTGAGCGTGGTCGACGGCCGCTCGTGTCCCATGACGCCCTGCACGTCGGTGACCGGCACGCCACGCGACACCAGCTCGGTCGCGAACGAGTGGCGCAGGTCGTGAAAGCGCAGGCCACCGGACGCCATCTTGGCAACGTGCGCGATGGACTCTCGCTCCGTGGTGAATTCCGCCGTCCACTCAATACCCTCCGAGTCGTTCCAAGCGGCACGCCACTTGAAGTGGCCCATCTTGTCGACTCGTCCGAGCAACCCCGCACGCACCAGCGACGGACGCCATACCCGAGCGCGAAATAGCGTGCGGCGAAGCGGGCCGGCGCTGGAATTGGTGAACACCTCGCCGCGTGGACCGGCAGGAAAAGCCTCGCGGTGCGCGGTGAGCAGCTCCGTCGCGAAGTCGGGGACCGGGACCGTGCGTCGCCCGGCCCTCGACTTTGGGTAGGGCTTCATGGTGACCGTGCCTGCCACCTCCACGGCTACGCGCACGACCGTGACGGCTGCTGCGTTCAGGTCCAGAGAGTCCCACCGGAGTCCGATGCACTCACCCCACCGAAGTCCGGTGCCGCCAGCAAGCGCGACTAGCGCTCGGTACCGATCCGGGACGGCCGGCAAGAGCCGGCTTACGAGGTCTGCTCGCGGCAACACCTGTTCGTCAGCGTCCTTCTTTCGGCGAGCCGGCACCTTCACCCCGTCGCACGGGTTGGCGCCGATCAGCCGATCCCGGCAAGCGGCCCGCATGATGCTCGACAGGAGGCGGAAGCACTCCGCGACGGTGGCCGGAGAGCGCCGGGTGCCAAGGTCGGATACCCAGCTTTGAACCGAGAGAAAGTCGATCCGAGACAGCGGCACGTCGGCCCAGCGGGGAAGAACGTGAGTCCGCAGGATCGATGCGTCTCTCGCCGGATGTCTGGTGCCGCATCCCGTTCGAGGCCGCCCGCATCCCGCCGGAAACAGCGGTGCGGGCCGGGGCGGGGTTCAGTCGAGCAGATAGCTGGCAGGGACGGCGTTGGTGAGCCAGACGCCGTTGGCGCTGCGGTGGAACACGTGCCCGTCGGCGGCCATCGCCGCCGCGTCGATGGTGAGGATCACGACCCGACCGGCTCGTCGGGTGCCGACCCGGTGGGCGGTCTCGGTGTCGGCGGAGAGATGGACGTGGTGCCGGCCACCGCGGTGCAGGCCGGTGGCCCGGATCGACTCCAGCGCACCGGCGCTGGTGCCGTGATAGAGCCGGTCCGGTGGGGCCACCGGGGGAAGCCCGAGGTCCACCGGGACCGAGTGACCCTGGTTGGCCCGGATCCGCAGCACCCCGTCGGTGCCGCGCTCGACAGCGAACCGCTGCTTGTCGTTGCCGACGACGACCGCGTCCAGCTCGGCCCGCTCGATCCGTAGGGCCGCGAGCAGAGCGTCGACGGGAGTCCAACCGGCCGGGTCGAGCACCAGGCCGACCCGGTCGGGATCGTGTCGGAGTGCCTTCGACATCCGTTTGCTCAACTTCACCAGGTGCTCGCGTTCCACAGTGGCATTGTGGTCGATCCCCGTCGCTCGAATCGAAGGGTTTTCTTGCGACGCCGAAGACGGATCTTCCGCCGGTCGGCTTGTCGGGTACGGCCCGCCGGCTCGAACCATCTATTGAAAGGCGGGCCACCCGGAGATCATCGCGTCCCGGACCCTCATGGAGGCCGACTTCGCTGCCCGGGTGATCGGCGGGAACCTGGCCGACGAGGTCGCGCTCAGGCCGAAGGTAGTGCGTCCACCGTCAGCGGTGGTACTGGACCAGGCAGTATTGCTGCGGGCCATCCGTGGAGCAGAGCCGGCTGAGCGTGCTGCGCCATCGGATCGAGTGCGACTTGCGGTGTGGCCGGCACCAGCAGGCCGCCGACGAGCTGACCGACCTGGTCGGCCGGCACCCCGGGTGCGAGACGTTCCGCCGCCAGCTCACGATGGCCCGCAACGGACCGGTGCGGAGCACCCACCCGGACGACCCGTCGTGGTCCGCGAGTCGGCTCGGGCGGGACCCCCGTGGGCTGAGCCGGGTCGGTCGGTGACCCCGACCTCAGCCGGGCGAGGTGGGCCGGTGGGTGCCGTCGGAGTGGTGGCGGCCGTTGGTGTGGTGGCCGCCGTCCGGGGTGACCCGGGCGAGCGCCGCACGGGCCAGCCCGTCGAGCGAGCGGGTGATCCGCTCCGGGGTGAGGCCGCGTTCCCGTCGTTGGTGCTGGTAGAGCTCGGGTGCCAGTGGTGCCAGCAGGGCGTCCGCCAGGGTTTCCGGGTCGGGTGCTCCGGCCGCGACCAGCAGGACGCGGACGTGCAGGTGCCAGAAGTTGTAGGCACCGGTGCGGAACCGGGCGGCGCCGGCCTCGCCGCCCAGGGCCAGCGGAAGGTGCTCCTCCAGCAGCTCGACCATGGCGGCGTAGAAGGCGCAGAGCCGCTGCTCCGGCGGGGCGCCGGGCCCGAGTGGCGGCTCGCCCCGGATGAGTCGTTCCTGGAGTCGACGCTCGTGCTCGTCGAGTAGGGCCACGGCGACCGCTGCCGGGTCACGGTAGCGCCGGTAGAGGGTCGCCCTACCCACCCCGGCGGCACGGGCCAGGTCCTCCATGGTCACGGTGCGCGGATCGCGCTCCCGGAACAGGCGTCGGGCCGACTGCAGGACGCGCTCCCGGTTGCGGACGGCGTCGGCGCGCTCCCTGGTGCGGGGCATGGGCGCACCCGAGGCATCCAGGTCTGCCAACAGCCGGTGGGGTCTGGGGGAAGCTGGCTGGTCGATCTGACGACCCGACACACCGGGACCGTCCGTCGCTGAACCCGCCATGGCGTCACCCTACCTGGTCACGAACGATACGGACGAGAGTCCCAATTTCAATAAAGCTTCGTCTATGCTAACCGGGCATGTTGTCCGTTTAGCTGCCCAAGGTGGTTTCATGCATTACCTACTTCTCGCGTCAGCCCTGCTGGTGGGCTGCCTGCTGGCCGTGCAGGCCTCGGTCAACCTGCAGCTCAACAAGGCGGTCGGCACGCCGTACGGCGCGTCGACCGTGCAGCTCAGTGTGGCCGCGGTCCTGTTGCTGATCATCGGCACCGTGTTCGGCGCGCTCGGCGCGCTCGGCAAGCTTCCCGACGCCACCTGGTGGCATCTCCTCGGCGGTCTGGCCAGCCCGCTCTACATCACCAGCGGCATCCTGCTCTTTCCTCGGCTCGGTGCGCTGCTGGCGGTCGGCCTCTTCGTGACCGGGCAGATGTTCGCCTCGCTGGGGCTCGACCTCTTCGGCCTGCTCGGGGTGCCGAAGAAGCCGCTGTCGGTGGTGATCGTGCTGGGCGCGCTCGCGGTGCTCGCCGGCATCACCGCCATCGTGCGGGGCCAGAAGGCAGCGGCGCCGCAGGCCGGATCGGGCGCCCCGCCGGCCCTGGCCCGGACGGGATGGCTGCTGCTCGGTCTCGTCGCCGGTGCGGTCCTGCCGATCCAGGGGGCGGTCAACGCCAAGCTCCGGGCCGACCTCCACGAGCCGCTCGCCGTGGGCGCGGTCAGTTTCACCGTCGCCACCCTGACCATCCTGATCGTGCTGCTGGTGCTGCTGGCCGCCCACCGGACGCCCCGCCCCGACCTGGGCAACCTGCGGACGGTGCCCTGGTGGGGCTGGCTCGGTGGCGCCTGCGCCGCCGCCTACGTGGTGGCCACGTTCATGTTGATCCCCGAGATCGGCGCGGCCACCACTGTCGCCCTCACCGTCACCGGCCAGCAGCTCGCCTCCGCCCTGATCGACCAGTACGGCGTCTTCCGGCTGCCCCGCCGGCCGCTCACCGCGGTCCGGTTGACCGGTCTGGCCCTGCTGGTGCTGGGGTGCCTCCTGGTCCAGCTCGGATAGCCCCGCCGGCCGCAGCCGGGCCGTCCCCGCCCGATCCGCGGCCGGTCCGGACCGCCCTGCCCAACTCGCAGAAGATTGGACCCCTCACGATGCGCCCGTCCTACCGGGTCGGCCGTCAACCGTCCCGACCCAGCCGTCTGCTGCGACCACTGAGGCTGGCGCGATGGAATCGACGGTGCTTCAAGCAAGTCCTGGCGACGTATCAGGGCCGCATCACCTTTGTGGTCAGGTATAGCCGATGGTGCAGCCGCCGGTGCAGGGCACTCCGACGTTCTTCCTCAACGGCCGGAAACTGACCGACCTGCGCGGCCAGGACGACCTTGTCGCCGCGATCGGCGCCGCGCTGGCCGAGTGAGCGCCGCCACCGTCGATCCGGCCGCCGACTCGACCTCACCCGAACAGGAAACCCCTGTCCCGGACCACCGCCCGGATCTGCGCCGTCGGTCGGCGTCGTCCTACTTGGCGGGTGTGCGACTGCCCTGCTGGTTCTGGCTGGGACTGTAGACCGGTGTGACGTTCGGCGTAATCTTCGTGCGCTGGTTGATCTATCAGAGCCTCTACGTCATCGGCGCGCTGTGCCCGTACTGCATGCTGGTTTTGGCTGTCGCCATTCCGATCTTTGTGTACTTCACGCTGCGCGATCACGGTGCCGCGCTTCCCGGGTCTGTGCAGCGGGTCGCCGACACTGCTGCCAGCTACCACAGCCTCATCCTCACCGCCTGGTATGCGATCATCCTGATCGCGATCCTGAGCC
Source organism: Micromonospora sp. NPDC049230 (assembly GCF_040647875.1). NCBI lineage: Bacteria > Bacillati > Actinomycetota > Actinomycetes > Micromonosporales > Micromonosporaceae > Micromonospora > Micromonospora sp. NPDC049230. The sequence goes on along the minus strand of NZ_JBEZCZ010000026.1, from coordinate 102,409 downwards.
GCTTCTGGGGGAGTACTGGGTCACGCTGATCTAGCTCGTCCGCTGCGTCTGGGCTCGCCGCATGGCGGCTGCGGCGGTGGTCGAAGGAGCCTCCTGCGTCAGCAGGCTCGCTCAGCGGTTGTCGGTGGTGCAGCAGCCGTCCGTGCATTCGCTGGTGTCGCTGCCTACGGCGGGGGAGCGCAGCGCCGCAGCCGGGGCGCAGCAGGTGTCGCCGCGCCAGGCTTCGCGGCCTTCCTTGACCGCGACCGCGGCGATGACCAACGCGGCGGCGGGGTCGGCCCACCACCAGCCGAACAGCGAGTTGACCGCGAGCCCGACCAGCAGCACCGCCGAGAGGTACGTGCACAGCAGGGTCTGTTTGGAGTCCGCGACGGCCGACGCCGAGCCGAGCCCGCGTCCCGCGTGGCGTTGTGCGGCAGACAGGACCGGCATCACCGCCAGGGACACCGCGGCCAGGACCAGGCCGATCGTGGAGTGCTCCGCGCGGCCCGCGCCGACGAGCGCGCGCACCGATTCGACGGACACGTACGCGGCGAGGGCGAAGAACGACAACGCGATGACGCGCAGCGCGGCGCGCTCGCGGCGTTCGTGGTCGGGTCCGGAGAACTGCCAGGCGACGGCGGCGGCGGAGGCCACCTCGATGACGGAGTCGAGCCCGAACCCGATCAGCGCGGTCGAGGAGGCCATCCTCCCGGCGCTGATGGCGATGACCGCCTCGATGACGTTGTAGGTGATCGTCGCGGCGACGAACAGGCGCACCCGCCGGATCAGGACCGAGCGGCGGGCCGGCGATGGGCCGACCGACACCAGCGGAAGTGGCGCGTTCATCAGCAGCACCCCTCGGACTCGGCGGCCGGGCAGGCGGCCGGATCGACGGCCAGGACCAGGCCGAGGAGGTCTCCGAGGGCGTGCGCGAGTCGGGCGTCGGCCAGTTCGTAGCGGCTACGCCGGCCCTCTGGCACGGCGACGACGAGGCCACAGCCCCGCAGGCACGCCAGGTGGTTGGACAGGTTCTGCCGGCTGGTGCCCAGCAGGTCGGCGAGGTCCGCCGGGTAGCCGGGCCCCTCGCGCAGAGCGAGCAGGAGCCGGGCGCGGACCGGGTCGGACAGGGCGTGACCGAAGCGGGCCAGGACCTGTCCGTGCGTCAGAGTCTCCACCAGCCGACAGTACATCATGTGGTGAATAAACAAGATGCTGAACTATTTGGTCGTGAGTCTTGACGCGGCGCGGATCGATCATCTTGGTATGCGTATGTGAGCATGATTTTCGATCTGATCGGCCAGGGCGACGGTGCCGGCACGGCGAGCACGGTGAAGGAGACCCACTGATGGGCCACGACCACGGCCACCAGGTGACGGCGACCGGGCAGCAAGGGCCGTGAGCACATCACCGACGTCGATCACGTTCGTGGCGTGCACGACCTGCACGTACACACAGTGACCTCGGGACTGCCCGTCCTCACCGCGCCTCGTCCGGCGCGCCGCCAGGCGTAGGACAGCAGGAATAGCTCAACGGTGGCATGGCCTCGGCGAGTACGGGTTCGATGCCTGAATGGTCCCCAGCAGCGTCGCCGTGCCCACCAGTAGCCGGACCGATCTGGCGGCCCAGCTAGAGGGTCCGGGGTGTTGACCGCAACGGGATGAGGCGCGGGGAACGCCGTTCGCGTTCGTTGGAATCCAGGCTGGCGAACGTCCTGCTGACTGCGGCCAATCAAACGTCGATCGCCATCAGCGGACTCACATGCCGACGGCGCAGGAGGCCTCGGGCGCATCCCGAGGCCTGCTGCTTGTCCGGGCTAGTTGAGGGCGGTGGGCTCTCTGTCTACGTCCCTGGGCGCGGCTGGCTCGGCGGCGGTGCTCGGCGCGGTCCGTCCTGGCATGAAGATGAGCGTCAGGGCGGCTCCGACCACGGTGATGGCGGCGCACACGATCAGGATGAGTTGCATGCCCTCGATGTAGGCGCTCTGGGCGCTGCTGGCCGTCCGGGAAACGGCATGCCCGGCAGCCCGCTGTAAGCGGCCGGTGTGAAGAGCCGCAGCGAATCCCAACGGGACCGCCACGCAGCGCCCGAACGGTCGGCCTCCTCGAGGACCACCACGTTCACACCCGCACCTCGCAGAGCGTGCGCCATGGCCAGGCCAGCCTGCCCCCCACCAACCACCGCGACATCAGCGTCCATCAGCGGTCCCCGATCACCCGAGAGCCAGCGCAACCATCCCACTCGCCATTCACCAACACAGTACGGTCTTCGCTGAATTAATACGGAATAGTCGTGGGTACGCGGGAGATCCCGTGGCCGCTGAACAACCCACCGCCGTGAACCGCCACGCTGGCACCGGTTCCGGCGATCACTGCGGCGCCGTCTTCCTGCCGCGACGTGCGCTACCTACCTCGACAGGTTCCCGGCTCCGGCAGGACCGCCCTCGACGTGCGGCCGGGGAGCGGTGTCGCCTGCTCGAGCCCAAGCGGCTGCGGCAAGCCCGTCCCCTCCAGCTCCTCGACGCCCAAGCATCGAGGCGGCGATCCGCCACTTTGCATCCGGGCTGGAAATCGTCGGACGCGGGCTGAGGGTTCGTCGCCAAGCCCACGAAGGGCTTCATGCGGGTCTTGATGGAGTAGCCACGATCCGAAGGTGGTCCGTCGCGGACCCCAGGACCGAGGGAGCGGGCTGGACGGCTGTCCCGTCTGCCGTGTATCCCCCGTTGACGTCGACGCGCATCTCATTCACGTAGCTCTTGAAGCGGTGCGTCTGCACCCTGGTGCCGTCGACAGTGGCGGAGCCGTCCGCCCACTGTTCCCACACGTCGTAACCCTGACCACACGGGGCCAGCTTCAGTCGCACACCGAAATTGCCGTTTGGCTGGACCAAACACGGTGAGGCGTTGTAGTCGTACCGGAGTCGATAACGCGATACGTCCCCGTCATATCCGACGCACTCCGTGCGGAACTTCTGCCGGCTGTCATTGTTGTCCGCCCGACAGCTACTTGCGCGTGTCCTCCCCAGTAGCCCGAGCTTCGCCGTACACCGCTTGTTGTGTCCGTCGGCGCTCTGAGGACGTGCGGTTCAGGCGGCGGGCGTGGGTTCACCGGTTGGCACCCTCATACACCACTGTCGGCAGGTTGAGCCACCAGGTGGCAGCGGCGCGCACCCGCTCGGGCATCCGGTCGTCGGTCCGCAGTCGGTGCAGCACGGCCCGATTGCGGGTCATGCCCACGCCGTAGGTCAGGCCGCTCAGCGCCGCCGCGTGTGCCGGCCGGTGAGTACGCTGCCACAGCCCTGCGTGATAGGTGATCGCCTGACTCCAGAAGCGGTCCTCGCTGCGCCCGCCGACGTGCCCGATGGCCTGTGCCGCGGCGACGGTGACCCGAGCGGGCACGCCACTGGCGGTGATGAGTTGCTCGATCACCGCGCGCTGCTCTGCCCCGCCGAGCACCCGCAGCGCCTCGATCATGGCGGGCGCCACCGGTGCTCCCAGCACCGTCGCCCCGGACAACTCCGCGGCGAGCCCGGCGGCGAGCGGCCGGCGGTACGGGGTGCCGCCGACAGTGATGGCCGCGAGCAGCCGGATGTCGAACACCGGGTTGAACAACATTTCGTCCAGCAGGACCGGCAGCACTTCGTCGCGGAAGCGCGGGACGTCGCGTGGCATCAGCGCCACCACCATGCCGGCGAGCCGGGCGACCAGCCGCTGGCTCGCCTCCTGATCGGCCAGCCTGCCTGCGCGCAACACCTGCTTGAGGGTCGGATCGGCAGCCAACGTCCCCAGCCTGGTGCGGCTCGCTGCCGAGATCGTGTCCGGCAGGCGGCGCAGCAGCTCGGCCGCCAGGGGCTGGATGTCGTCCCGCCGGGTCGAGTCGAACGTCAGCTCTTGGACGATCGCCGCCAGACCGGGCATCTCGGCGTCGGTGAAGTGGCCGAAACGCAGCTTGCGAACGCTGGCGAGCAGGGCTCCGTACTGAGCCCGCTCGTTGGTGGGATGGACGAGCTGTTCGAGGACGTACCGGTTCGCGTCGGGGTGGTCACTGGCGTCTAGCACGCCCACCGTCTCGACGAACACCTGGTTCGTAGGGTCCGCTGCGAGGCTCGTGCACGCGCTGACCGCCGCCTGCTGGCCGACGGGATGCGCCAGGAGCCGACTCAGCGCCTCGTACCGCTGCATCCAGGCGATCCCGTCCGCGACGATTGTCTCACCGAGCAGCCGCTCGGCGATTGTCCCCCAGGCTCGGTGAGGGGTGATCACCACGGTCGGCGTGGCAGCCAACCGTCGTGTCAGCTCGTCCCATTCGACGCCGGTCAGCAGAGCCGTCGACGATGCCGCCCGGTCCACGAGCTCATCGAGACGGTCCGACGCGGCGAGCCGGTCCGGCGCCCGCACCAGTTCCGGCATGACGCTGTGGGTGGATGCGGCGTACCGATGGATCGTGTCCACGAGGGCGACGAGATGGTGCGACGGTAGGCCGAGCAACTCCTCGTACCGGCGGACGGCCAGATACGGGGCGCACACCGCCGCCGTCTCCCAACGGGATATCTGGTAGATGCTGGTGAGCTCAGCCCAGCAGCCGCCCTGGAACGCGCCGGCGAAGGCTGCCGACCTCAGCCACCGATCGCTCGGCCCGTACAGCCGGTTGACCCGCAGCAGCCAGCCCACTCGGTACTGGTGTGCGGGCAGGCTCGGTCGCTTGGCCGGTCCGACAACCGTCCGGTAGGGGCGGCCGCGGCGGCCCGTCGCGCTTCCTCCGGCTCCCATGCGGCCATTTATTGCACTGAGGATCACTGTGCGCAACGCGTCCGCTGCTACCGGACAGGATCGCGGATCCTGTCGGCAGCCCCGATCCGAGGGGCGGACCGTCATCGATTCGCAGGGCTGGAGCACACGATGAACCTCTCGCAAGTAACCCGCAGAGTCGCGTCGGCACTGGCGGCGCTGGTGCTGGGAACGGTCGTGACCATCACGACGCAGCAGCCGGCCTACGCCGCCGGCTGCCAACCGGGCCAGTGCAACGACAAGGATCCGCAGGTCACCGGCTGTGCCGACGATGCCCGCAACCTGGAGTCCTTCCGATACCAGGGATCGAGTCCCTGGCTGCAGAACACGCTCCTCGAACTGCGGTACTCGCCGACATGTGACACCGCGTGGGTGCGTACGACCGGCGGCGACTGCTTCGACGTCTGGCGGCCCTGCGTGGCGGTGCTCCAGGTCTCCGGCGGCCCGGAGTTGCAGGGCGGTCCAACGGGCGGGCAGAAATGGACCAACATGTGGTCGTTCCGTTACACACTGCGTGGCTGCTTCCGTAGCGGCAACGACCTGCATCTGGACGGGTGCACCCGCTGGCGCTGACCCGTTCCGGGCGCCGCCGCGGTCTCTCCCGGCGGCGCCCGGCGTTGCCGGCCGACCACCCGCCCTGCGCATTGAGCGAGAAGGAGCAGCGATGTCCGCGACCAGCCACAGGCGTGCAACCTGGGCACCGTACGTCGCCGAGGAACACCGGGGGCACGCCGCCGCGAACCCGCAGCGCAGCGCCAACCCCAACTGGAACCCCATCGGCGGGGTCTTCATCCACCACCGTGGCGGATCCAACCCCCTGGGCAACGACTACGAGACAGAAGTCGCGTGCCGGCAGGACATCGCCGACATCTACGAGAGTCACCGGGAAACGACAAGGATTTCGACGGCGACATCGGCTACAACTTCCTCGTCTGCCGGCACGGCAACATCTACGAAGGCCGCGGCTACGAACGCGGCGAGGCGAACGTCGCCGGCTATCTCGACGACGACCCTGACCTGGGCCGGAACGCCGGTCCCGACGACAGGACCCTGGCCCGCGTCGCTGCCCGTCTGGACGCCCACAGCCAGCGGCGGTCCCGCTTCCAGACCGCCGGGGCCGTCGCCGACCCGGCAGCGCCCGCACGGCGGGCGCTGGCACGCAACCTCTCACGCCCAGGCTAGGAACTCCTGACGAAAGGATGTCGGGCATCCAGTGGACGTGCGGCTCGCGTCCCTGGCCAGGGCCGAAGTCTCCTGGATCGATCGGGCAGCCCGGCGAAGGCTTCCAGCGGCGAACTCACGTCGGCGAGTGTGGCACCACCCGCGCGACGGCAAGACCCTGCGCGGCTCCCGCAACACCGAGACCGCCGCCCGGCACAGTCAGCCCAGGATCGCTCGGATGACCGCGGTGTCCCCGTCCAGTTCCAGCAGGTGTACGACCCACCCTCCCGGTTCGGGCCCGGCTGCGGGTTGGTCGCATCCGACTCGCCCGCCGCCGTCGGCGTGTATCGCCACAGTGCACCCGGGACGCGCCATGAAGCCGCCACCGCCGCCCCTGCCATTGGCGTCGGTCAGTCGCACCCTGACACCGCCATTCTCCACGGAGGACGACGCCGTCCAGCTGCCGAGTGGGAATTTGACCGAACCGGAGAAGGACACTTTGCAGTCGCCATCGGCACACGCCGTGTACTTGGCGCCGCCCCCGCTCGGCGCCTCCGTCCTCTGTGCCGCTTTGGACTCCCGTACCGCCTCGGTCTCCCGTGATTCGGCCGCGGTGGGGGAGGAAGATGCGGAAGGTTCGGCGTCACGGGAACTTGGGGGCGAAGCAGCGCGGGAGGCGCTCGCGGTGGCGGCGGTGTCAGGGCTCGACCACGTGGCGTCGGAGGACGATTCCGCCCTGGAGTTGCAGCCGGCCACGGCCAAGACCAGCAGTGACGCCCCGATCGCTGTGCGCTTGGCGGAGGAAAGTCGGCAATGCTGCATGCGCGGAGTCTAGTGGCCCGACTTCGCCGGGCGCCCTGCTGCGACACTGCCCGCGGGTCTGCGACCCCACCTGCACGGGTACGCGAACTTCTGCCTGCCGCGCGGTCGGAGTCCGGTGCACCGGGGCCATGCCCATCGCTGGACCCGTACTGTCGGTGGGGTGACGCGACACCTGCTGGTGCCGGGGCGGGGAATCGCCCGCGCAGAGCATTGGCTGCGGCGATGGGCCGAGACTCATCCGGAGTACCGCTGGGCGCCGGAGCCGCCCGGTCCGCCGCTGATCCTGAGAGATCGCGTGGCAGCGCTGCACACCGCGGTCGGCGAGTCCGACGAGCCGGCTGTCCTCATTGCACACAGCGCCGGGTGCATCACCGTGGCCCTCTGGGCGGCTACGCACAGCGGTCCGGTGCGTGCCGCGATGCTCGTCACGCCCCCGCGCATCACTGGAGCCGAGCCGGACGACCCTTCGGACATCCCCTGGGTGGTGCCCCGGGCCAGGTTGCCGTTCCGCACCATCGTGGTCGCCAGCCGCTCTGACCCGTATACCACCTTCGCGCAATTCGAACAGTTTGCCGAGGACTGGGGCGCCGAGCTGGTTGATGCGGGTGACGTCGGTCATCTCGACACGGCCAGTGGCTTCGGCCCTTGGCCGGAGGGTGAGCGGCTGGTCAGCGAACTCGGGTGAGTCCGCGCTACCTCGTAGCAGGCGGTCGAATACGAGGAGCAGATCGACACCGCGGCCCGCGAGGCCCACAAGGCGAAGATCGAGTGCGCAGCCTTCCGCGTGCTGCCGCAGCTGACGGACCTACCCGAGCAGCGCCACCGCCGCGGCCAGGGTGGCCAGCGACAGTGTCGTGGTCACCACCACCGCCCGGTTGGCCACCGCCTCGCCGACGCCGTACTCCTGGCCGAAGATGAACGTGTTCTGCGCTGTCGGCAGGCCCGCGCACACCACCACGGCGAGCAACTGCGGCGCGGACAGGTGCAGGGCCAGGCCGGCCGCGTACGCGATGACCGGCTGTGCGACGAGCTTCAGCGTGGTGATCACGGCCAGCTCGGCCAGGTTGGCCAGACCGGCCGGCTCGGCCCGTGACGGTGCCGTGCCGTGCAGCGACGCGCCGAGCGCGACCAGGGCGGCCGGAACCGCCGCGCCCGACAGCAGGGTGAGCGACGCGCCGGCCGTCGACGGCAGATGCAGGCCGGCGGCCGAGCACGCGACACCGAGCAGCGAGGCCAGGATCACCGGGTTGCGTACCGGCAGGGAGGCGATGCGGCGGACCCGTACCCGCCCGGCCGGGTCGCTGTGCCGGTCCAGGGCGACCAGGATTACGGGTGTCACCACCAACACCTGTAGCAGCACCACCTTCGCCAGGAACGACACGTCGCCGAGAACCTGCGTTGCGACCGGGATGCCGAGGTTCGCCGAATTCACGTACCCGGCGGCCATGCCCCAGATCGGCCGTTCGCCGGGTACGCGATTGAACAGCCAGCTCGCGGCGACCCACCCGAACCCGACGACAGCGGCGGTGCTCACCCCGAAGGCGAGCAGCGAGCGGTCGGCGAACCCGGACAGCGGCATTCGGGACAGGGCCAGGAACAGGGCGGACGGCATCGCGAGGTGGAACACGAATCGGCCGAGCACCGACGCCGCCGCCTCGCCCAGCAGGCCCCAACGACAGGCCGCGTAGCCCACCGCGGTGAGGATCCAGATCGGTGCGAACGCCGACACCAAGCTCATACGGGCGGCACCGGCGGGCGGGCATCGCACCGGCTCAGGGCCGGCGCGTACGAGTCGAGAAACGCGGCGACAATCTCCACCTGCGCAGGGTGAGCCCGGTTCCCTAACACTCCACCGCGCTTTCGCCGGTCTTCAAGTCACGCGTTCTGGGTCGCGTCCCGTCCGGACCGGACAATATCCCGTTCATCCCCAACAGCCTCACGATCACCGGGTGGCCGTCGCTCTGGACGTTGGCGACGACGGCCCTGTAGGTGCGGTGCACGACCCGGCCGGTGCCCACCCGGCGATCAGCGCCGCGAATACGTCATCCGTCCCGTCCACCACGCGACCGGTCCGGGATTGCGCGGGGTGGTGGGGTCATGGGATGGCCGGGAGCAGGTCGTCGTCGCGGCCGGTCAACGGCAGGCCGGCGGTGGTGGCGATGCGCTCGATCGCCTGCTCCAGGGTGGTGGTCTCCGGCAGGACGAGTTCGTCGGGCCAGCCGAGGACGTCGCGCGGGGTGTACACGGCGAGCATCGTGTCGGCGGTGAACTCCTGCGCCTCGGGCCGGGTCTGGTGTCGGCGCAGCGTCTCCGGCCACGACACGTCGAGGTACACGAACAGAGTTCGGCCTCGGTGCGTGTCGCGCAGTTCGGTGAGCATGCTCCGGTACCGGGCGGTGTGCATGATTCCTTCGAGGATCACGTGGTAGCCGTGGTCGAGGCAGAAGCGGACGTTCTGCGCGATGAGCGTGGGTGCGAGGCCACCTGGCTTGTCACGTTCCCGCAGCAGGATCCGCCTCATATGATCTTGGCCGACGAGGGCGCAGCCGCGGCCGTGCCGATACCGCAGCTCACGGGCGATGGTGCTCTTGCCGGAGCCGGAGTTCCCCCGCAGGCAGATCAGGATCGGCGACTCGGTGTTGCTCATCGGTCTGTCTCCGGCCAGGTGAGCGCGGTCAGCGTGTGGCGGCGGGGCACGAGCAGCCGCAATCGTTCGGTGTCGGGCAGTCGCGTGCCGGCCGGGTGCACTGTGATGTCCGGGCCGGCGCCGGCCCGGAACCGCTGATCCCAGGCGACTGTCAGGTCCATCAGATCGCTTGTCAGTCTGGTGGCGTGTGGACCGAAGCCGTGCCCGCCGAGCTGCCACGTCGTCGTGTCGTGGCGGCGCATTGTCAGGTAGGCGAGGCTGTCGTTGGTCAGCAGGGTGGGGCAGAAGAAGCGGTCCTGTGGGTCCAGCAGGCCGGCGGTGCGGTCCCGATCGACCCTCAGTGCGCCATACGGGCGAGGTTGACTGGCCAGCCACAGGTGCAGGCTCTCGAAGTAGGTGCCCATGCTCATGTCCACGGTCACCGGGAAGCACACCTCGACCCGTGGCCCGTCAAGGGCAGCGCGGAGAGCCTCGGCGTTGGTGCTGGTGGTGTGGTCGTCCAGGGTGAGAACGGCGTCGTCGCCGCGCAGCGGCACCCGGCGGGCCGGGTCCCGGCCGTGGCCCTGCATCGCGACGAAGCCGCACTGCACGGACGCTGTCGCGGCCAGGTGATCACCGTCAGGCTGCAGGGTGAGGCAGCGGGTGTTGCCGCGCATCCGCAGAGGCACCACCAGCCTGCCGGCGGGGGAGAGCTGGTCGGTCCACGCGGGTGGGAGGTCACTGGCCTCGACAGTGACGAGCACCGCGTCCCACAACCCGTCGGCGGGATGGCCGTGGACGCCATCGGCGTGGACCACCTCGACCTGCGGGTAGCCGGCCCGCGCCAGCGCCGCTTGCGCGTGGGTGACGACCCGCACGTCGATGTCGACGCTGACGACCGTGCCGGCCGGGCCGACGACCTCGGCGAGCAGCGCCGCGTTGTACCCTCCTGAGCCGATTTCCAGGACCCGGGCGCCGGGCCTCAGCGCGGCGGTCTCCAGCATGTACGCCTGCAACCAGGGCGCGGAGATCGAACTGGTCGCCTTTCCGTCCGAGCCGCGTCGGGTGACGACAACATCATTCGCGTACGCGCTCTCGATGCTGGTGCCGGCCGGCGCGAACAGGTGCCGCGGCACCGCGGTGAACGCCGCCGCCACCTCCGGTCGGGTGATCCAACCCTGACCGCGCAACTGGTCGACCAGCCGCAGGCGAGCGTCCCGCGCCGTCAACGTCTCGGTCGTCCTGCTCTCAGGTGCCACGAGGACATCTCCTCCCTCGAACGGATATCAGGTGAGCGGCCCGCCGACCGCGACGAGCATCGGCCCGTTGCTGGCGTGCGGCAGGTCGAGATCAGGAGACGGGTACGCCGTCTTCGAGGTAGCGGGTCGACACGCGCCTGGAGGCATTCGCTGACGCGGCGGGCCAGCGGTGACTTCCTGGGGGTCGGAGGGCATGCGGGCACCGTAGAACTTCAGGCAGCCGACACGCCCGCAGCGCCACGCACCCACGATGTCGGCACATCCCGACACCGGCTGTCGGCCCGACAGGGGACCGCCCCATCGTCTTGCGGCTGTTGCTTGTCGTTGCCGTAGCCCCGTACACCAAGATCTGCGACCGGCGGGGCCTGAGTTGGTACCGCAGCCGTTGGCCGGGTGATCCGGCCTGGTCGAGCGATGTCGCGTTACTCCGTCGGGGACCGGGTGGCTGTGGCCGGTCCAGGTGGCGTCGATGGCGTGTCCGGTACGACGACGAGGCTGACGACGCGGCGGGTCCGGCCGTCGGGGGTGTTGCCGGTCCGACTGACGACGGCGTGTTCGATCTCGGCGACCATCGTGGCGAACTCTTCGTCGGTGAGCCAGACGGCGGCCTGTCGGTAGACCACGCCGTCGCGGTGGGGGTCGGCGTGTTCGTGGGCGAGGTAGCGGTCGAAGTCGCCAAGCAGTGACGCCGTAAACGTGGTGTAGGCGCGTCGGTGGTCGTCGCGGGTCATCGCGGCCCGGGCGGCGGGACTGATCGTGCCCTGGTCTTGGCGTACCCGGTAGCTGCGCTCCACAGTGCCGCGTACTCGCCGCTCGTCGACCACCTCCAGCACGCCCGCCTCGGCCAACACGGCGATGTGCCGGTACATCGTCGCTGGAGGGATGTCGGGTAGGCGGTCGCGGAGCTGTGTGGTGGTCAGCGGGTCGGTGTCGAACAGCGTTTGCAGGATGCGCATCCGGACGGGGTGCAGGAGAAGGTCTGCGGTTGCCATGAACCCATCTTCCCACATACGATAATGATCCCAGATCTGATAATGTTCGCGGTCCCTGAGAATAATCGGAGGTGGCGCATGCGCGAGGTCGACATGACGGCTGTCGCAGACGACGGACTTCCCCTGGTCGGCACGCTGACCCTGCCCGTCGGCCCCGGACCGCACCCGGCCGTCCTGCTACTGCACGGCTCCGGGCGACTGGATCGCGACTCCAACACCGCGCGCCTCCGGATGGAACTCGGACCACCACTGGCCAAACGTCTGGCAGACGCCGGGATCGCCACGATGCGTTACGACCGGCGCGGTGTCGGTGCGACGGGCGGCGATTGGCTTGCGACCGGATTCGCCGCCGGTCGGCACGACGCCGCCGCCGTGCTCCGCGCTCTCGCTGTGCGACCCGATATCCGGGCGGACGCCGTTGCCGTGCTCGGGCACAGCGAGGGTGCCGTTCACGCCATGTCCCTCGGGGCGCGCCCCGAGGTGGCGGCGGTGGTGCTGCTGGCCGGGTTCGCCCGCCCAGGGGAGGACGCCCTGCGCTGGCAGGCCGCAATGATCGCCCGCGACCTCCCCGCTCCCGTACGACCGCTGCTACCGATCCTGCGAGCCCTGGCCAACCGGCAACTCGCCCGAATCAAGACCACCAGCACGGACGTGGTGCGCATCCTCGGCAGGCCGACCAACGCCCGGTGGCTGCGGGAGCTGCTCGACCACGACCCGCGCTCCGACCTGGCGAACATCAAGGCTCCCGTCCTGGCCATCACTGGCGACAAGGACATCCAGGTCGACCCGGCGGACCTGGACGAGATCCGCCGGCTGGTGCCCGGCGACACCACGGTCCACCGGATTCCCGACCTCACCCATGTGCTGCGTCGCGACCTCGGCCGTCCGTCGGTGCGCTCCTACCGGCGGCTGCTCCGCCAGCCGGTCGACCCCGACCTGCTCGCGCAGGTGGCCGGCTGGCTCGCCCGCCGACTACACGGGACGCCCGAAACGGTCCGTGCCGGGTAACCGATGGCTCACCCCCACACACAGAGCCAACCCCGACAACCCCTGCTCCTCACCCCGCGAAGGGAAATGGCGTGACCACCGCAACCCCTGCTCGCCAGCATGACGGCCTCACCACCTTCTGGATCGTCACGTTCGCATGGACCTTCGCCTTCTGGCTCTTCGGGAGCACACTCGATGGACCGGCGATGACGTCTCCCACCCTCGTTCCGTACCTTCTCGGTGGGTTCGGCCCGGCGATCGGCGCGATCGCCGTCCGGATACGGCGCCAACGCCGTCGTCAACCGATCCCCGCCCACACGGTGCGACTTCGGCTGCGGCCACGGCTGTTCTGGGCGCTGCCGCTGCTGGCCCTGGCATCGGGGACCGTGCTGGCAGCCGCGCTGCTCGCGGAGTTCCTGGGCGGCCCCGCGACGAGCCTGACCGAAGGGCGCGAGTTGATCGCGACGGCGGGCGGAACCGTACCGTTCCTGATCAGCATGCTCATCGGCGGTCCGTTGGCCGAGGAGCCCGGTTGGCGTGGCACGGCCTACCCACGCCTGCGCGCGTCGATGAGCCGCCTGCGCGCCGGTCTGCTGCTGGGCGCCGCCTGGGCGGTGTGGCACCTGCCGCTGTTCTTCATCGACGGGACGCTTCAGTCCGAATTCGGCCTGGTCAGCTGGAGTGGCCTGTTGTTCACGCTCAGCGTCTTTCCGATGGCACTGCTCACCGGCTACGCCTACGAACTCGCCGGGGTCGCGGCATCGGTCGCGGTCCACTTCGGCGTGAACACCACCATCGCGCTGCTCACCATCAAGGCACCCGCCGCCCAGGCGCTCGTCCTGGTGGTACAGATCATCGTGGCGGCCGCGCTGCTCGCCTCACCACGCAACCGTGGGCAGGACCGACCGGCGCTGAACCATCGCGAAATGGCTGATCTGCGGTGAACGGGTTGCTGATCGCGGGTGACGCCCAGCGGAAGGACGGGCCGTGGGCGGTGCGGTGCTGGTGCAACGACCTGGGGGCGCTGTTGCCCCTGGTCCTCGCGGCCGGAACCGTCACCACCAGGTTCAGTACCTCAACCTCCAACTTCAGCTCTGATCACGAAGGGTCAGCAGTCCAGGCCGTAGGCCACTAGGGCGGCGTCGAGCATGCGTTCCTGCTGATCCGCCGGGTAGACAGCGGGATCCGCGGCGGCGAGAGCCGCGACACCCTCGGTCATCGCGATCAGCCCCAGGGCGACCGCGCCGACCCGGTCGACCGACCAGTCTGGGGCAGCCGCGGCGACCAGCCGCTCGACCCGTTGCCGCCAGGCTCGGTTGTTGCGGCGGTGCATGTCGATCAGTTCGGCGTCCGCCACCGCCGCGGCCAGGAAGCCCAACCAGACGATGCTCCAGTTGGTCGTCTCCGGATCGGTCGCCATGCCCTGGCGGAGGACCGCGCGCAGCGCTGCCCGCGGCGAGGTGGCCGCGGCCTCGAGTGCCTCAACCCGCTGCCGGGTGGTGTCGTGCAGCAGTTGCCGGGCGTGCAGCAGCAGCGCGCGACGGTTCGGGAAGCGGTGCATGACCAGGCCCGTCGTGCAGCCGGCCGCCGCGGCGACCGCGCGCACTGTCAGCTTTTCCAGGCCCTGCTGCGCGAGCACGTCCCAGACCGCACGCGACAGCGCCTCGCCCTGGGCCGCTCGGTCTGCAGGCAGTGACACGATTCTCACCTCTTCATCGTCGTAACGAATGTTACCGTAACGTTTGTTACCGAGCTTTGGTGAGGAGCGGCATGACCTGGATCATCACGCGGCGGCCGTGGACCGACCCGGAGGGCGAGGCGTTACGTGTGGCGCAGAGAGCCGAACTCGACCTCCGCTACGGTACCGACGACCATGAGCCCGGCACGCCGCCGACGGCCGAGAACATCGACCTGTTCCTGGTCGCGGTCGACGAAGCCACCGGCCAACCGCTCGGCTGCGCCGCGCTGCGCCGCCTCGACCCGGTCACCGTCGAGGTGAAGCGGATGTACGTGGTACCGAAGAGCCGCGGCTCGGGGGTGGCGACCGACTTGCTCCGAGCGCTGGAGGAGGCCGCGCAGGAGCGCGGTTGGACGACCATCCGGCTGGAGACCGGCCGGGGCCAGCCGGACGCCATGCGCTTCTACGAGCGCGAGGGCTACCGCGAGATCCCCCTGTTCGGCGCGTATGTGGGCTCCGACGACTCGGTCTGCTACGAACGCGTCCTACCTGACCGAGCGCCCGGGCCGCAGCCCACAGCGCGGCTCTGATCATGCGGTGGCCGCCCCTGCATCCACCGGCCCTGACTTGGATTCCAAGCGGCGGCTACCGTACTAGTCCGATCACCGCCAGCCAGAGGGCCTTGCCCGCACGAGACTCGGTGCTGGGCCCCAGCACAGTCCAGAGGCACAGATGCCGCTGTTGGACCCAAACCAGCGCCTGCACTCCGTGAACCGCAGGGCCCGCCAGCACCTTCGTTCGCCCGAACCGGTGCGACAACTCCGGCCCGAACTGCGTCGAGGTCGCCATCGACGCCAACCTCAACCGGATCGTCCGCAGCTCCAAGCGCCCAAGCGAGCAGATCATCGTCAACAGGGACGAGTGGGAACCGTTCGTGGCGAGCATCCGCGCCGGCCAGAACTTCTGACCGCTGAGTGAGGGGCTGGCCGCCAACTCGGCGTCTGCCCCTGGAGGAGCGCCGCATGGACATCATCCAGTCCACGGAAACCGTCGACATCGTCTGGTACTACCGCATCACCGGCGTGCCCACGTTGACGGACATCCGCGGGACGACCTGGCAGCCGGCAGCTGTGCGCGTCAGGCTGTTCAACGGACGGCCGCTGAGTTTGCAGGTGTCGGGACCAACGCTCGACGAGGCGGGCAGGTGGGGTCGCTGGGTCAACCATGTCTGGTCCGGACCTGCCGCTGCCGGCGTCCTGAGCGGTCGCGGCCAGCCCATGCCGCAGTGGGCTGTCCCGTTCGCTGCTGGTGAGCGGCGCGCGGGGGCTCCGGACCGATGATGGACGGACCGATCGACACCTCGGGCGGTCGGCCCATCACCACCGGCCGGTCGAGGTGCCTGGGCTGCATGCCCCGGATCCACCCCGACTCCAAGCACAGCTGCGTCGGCGACAAGATCCACGACGCGGGCGCGTTGTGGTGGTGCTACTGCCGCGAGCCGGAGTGCCGCCGCCGGCAGGCCGGCATCTGGCCCGCCGAACTGTCCGCGGTCGATCGTTTCCGCCGCTACGGCAAGGGTCGCCCGAACAAGGCCGTGAACCCGCCCCCGTCCTGACGGCTTTCCCGACGAAGCGCCCCCCACGCACCTGATGGTCAGGTTGGTGGGGGCCGCTGACCCGGGTGCCGCAGGCCGCCCGGACACGCGAATCGGCGGTGACCCCTCGGGTGCGGGTCGCCGCCGACTGCGTGGTCGAACCGGTCAGGCGGCCGAGCAGGCGGTGTCCAGTTCCTTGATGGCGGCTTCCAGGGCCTTCTTGCTGGGCTTGGCGTCGGCGGACTTGTTGTACGCGTCGCTCAGGCTCATCATCTCGTTCTGGATTTTCTCGGAGGCGGCGGTGACTGCCTCGTTGGCGCCAATCGAGTGGGCCAGGATCGCGACCGAGCCGGCGGCCCACTGTGCACTGACCGCGAAGTGCCCGGCCGGCGGCCCGATCTTCTCGGCCTTGGTGATCTTGGCCGCGTTGTCCTTGATGTCCTTCTTGACGTCGGCGCAGGCCTTCACTGTGGCCGCGTCGTTGGCCGCGGTGCTGGGCGCGGTGGTGGCCGCACCAACGGTCGGGGCGGCGCTCGATGCCGACGGGGACGGCGAGGTTGTGGTGCCCTCGGTCTTGGGCTGCGGATCGCAGCCGGACATCGCGATCGCCGCCGCAACGGCCAAACCGGTCAGGACCAGTCGAGTTCGGTTCATCGGTGTTTCCCCCATGATCTTCATATTCGGCGCACGCTACCAGCCCCGATCGATCGTGTGGGATCAGTTGATGGGTCGACCGGAGCTGCGCGCATCGCCTCCTGCAGGTGACCGATTTCACTCCGAGGCCAGGCAGCCTGTCGTTCGTCCACCCTCGACTTACCGGCGGACGGACACCTCACGGAGGGCGCTGGGTGACGATGCGGAAACGAGTGCGAGGAATATGGGCGGCGACGCTCAGTGCGACGCTGGCCGTCGCGGGTGTGGGGCAGGCAGGGGCCGCCGAGCCTACCGGTACGGCGGTCCCCGGGAGCACCAGAGTCGACGCGGCGGATCCGCTGCGTACCGTGACGTTGGTTTCGGGCGACCGGGTGCGGGCTCGGTCCGGCACCTACGAGGTGCAGCCCGGTCCCGGTCGCGAGCGGATGGTTTTCGCACAGCACCGGATCGATGGCCACGACTACGTCATTCCGGCAGATGCGCTGTCCAAGATCGGCGCGCGTCGGGTTGACCGCCGGCTGTTCGACATCACCGAGTTGCTGGCATCGAGGTACGACGACGCCGCGCAGGCCGAGCGGCCGGCGCTGGTTACGCCACGCTACGCGCGTACGCGGTTGACCAGAGCGGCAACACGGTGCGCCAGACCATCGTCCGCGCGTACCGAATCAAGGGCTGACCTCGGCGCATGCCCGCACCCGCGCGATGACCGAGGCCCTGCTGGCCCCGACTCCACGTCGGGGCCAGCAGGGGCGCGCGGCGACGCCGCCAGCCCGAAGCGCGGACACGTGACCGCTCGCCTCGGCCTACTACCCTCGGGCCTTGTGATATCTGATCTGGCGGATGTCGTCGCGGCGGGTGGCTCGGCGATCGCGGTTGTCGTGACCGTCGTGTTCGCGCTACGCCAGCTGCGCTCGGCGCAGACCGCCAACCAGACCCTCGTCGCTATCGAACTGCTGACCCGAGACCGATCCAGCGACGACTTTCTACACGCTGAGGACTTCGTCCTCAATGAGCTGACCCTCCGCCACCCGCCGCCGGGTGTCAGCGTCAGTGACCTGCCGGCCGAAGCCCGCCACCAGGTGGTCCGGCTGTCGCTGTACTACAACGGTCTGGGCCAGATGCTCGCTTTCGCCGCGGTCGATCCGCGGCTCCTTGTGGGTACGGTCAGCTACCGCTCCCGGCAAGCCTGGCGCGTCCTGGAGCCCTACATCCTCGCCGAGCGTGCCCAGCGTGGCGAGACGTACCTGTCCCATTTCGAGCACCTGGTCCACACGGCCACGCACAACCCGTGGGCTGCGGCGGTACGCAAGTTCAACCTGAGGAGCTTCGGCAGCTATCCCGCCGAGCTCGGCCTGGACGACAGGCCGGCGAAAGCGTTGTCGCGCCAGCACGAGACCGAGCCTGCGGAGGGGTAGCCCATCCCAGCCTTCGACGTGCGCACCTGCCGCGAACCGAGCGCTACGCACCGTAGGCGCGGGGTTCGCCGGTGTTTGCTGGCATTGTCGCGTCCCGGTGGAGCCTGTCAGAATTGTGTCGACGGAGCCGGTGCGGAGGCAAGGAGAAGGTGTGAGCGACTGGAACGACAAGATCATCGCTGAGTTTCGCGCTAACGGTGGGCAGGTCGGCGGACAGTTCGCTGGCGCGCCGCTGCTGCTGTTGCACACTGTTGGCGCCAAGAGCGGCCAGCCCCGCGTGCACCCGATGATGTACCAGAGGTTGGACGATGGCTACGCCGTGTTCGCGTCCAAGGGCGGTGCGCCCACCAATCCTGACTGGTACCACAACGTTCTCGCGCACCCGCAGGTCCAGGCGGAGATCGGTACGGACACTGTCGAGCTGGTCGCCAGGGTTGCCACCGGAAACGAGCGGGAACGGATCTGGAGCGCGCAGAAGGCCGCGTATCCAGGTTTCGCCGACTACGAGGGGAAGACCACCCGCCAGATCCCCGTCGTCGTACTGGAACCTGCGCCGTAGGCATGGGCGTCCGGAATCCCGGTCGCGACTTACGCCATCGGCGACCACACCGTCAGCAAGATGGACGATGGCACCGTTAGGGTCGTCTTCGAAGGAGACTGGAAACTGATCAACAGTTGACCGAGACGTCCCTTCAGCCGAGCCAGCCCTACACCGGCCGAGCCCACGACTCACGAACACCGCAATCGGCCGAAGAGACGTGGGCCCCGCCGGCTGGCCATCCCGTTTCGGCGAGGATGGCGTCCGCGACGTCATCCACGGAGCGCCGGGTCGTGTCGACACACCGGTCACCGACAGTGGCCTGTTGCAAGGCTGCGGCGTCGGCGGCGGCCCGTTCGGCGGCGGCGGTGAGGACCTCGTCAGGCTGGCCTTTCAGAGGATCGCCCGGCTGTGACCAACTGCCGCCCGCGCCTCGCAGCCTGATCCGGTAGGCGAGTTCCTCCGGTGTGGCGTGGAGTCGGCACACCGTGAACGTCGCCGCCGGCAAAGCCCGGACGTATGTCGAGATCGCTGTGGCGTCCTCAGCCGGACCCACGAGGGTGAGGCACTCGGCACCGGCCGCACGGAAGGTTCGCCACATGTCTGCCAAGATTTGGGCTCGCATCCGGTGATCCACCCCCCTGCTGGCCCGTGACCGGTAGAAGCCGATCTGGTCGAGATCGACGAAGGCTCCGGAAATCTTCGCTCCCAGCACGTGCCTCAGGAAGAAGTTGAAGCCCACGCTGGACTTGCCGACGCCCGTCGGGCCACACAGCCATAGGATTGGTCCGCCGGCCGCATCGCCCACCGCTGGTGGCCCGGCCACGCCGGCGGGGGTGGTGAGCGCGGCCGGGTCCATCCAGCCCGCAGTGCGTTCCCTGGTCAGCGCGACAACGCGGCCCACCGGCAGCCCGGTGGTATCGATGCACGAGTCCTTGAGGTCACTGGCATCCAACGCGTCGGCCTCAGCCAAGGCCCGGGTGATGTAGGCGGGGTCAGACTGGCGCGCCGTGAGCCGTCGACGCAGGTCGTCGGCGTCGGCGCGGAGCCGACACGTCGTCACCACCACGTTCGGCATCCTGTCGAGGTGCACACCGCGGGTCGGATCGACGACTCCGGACACGATGACGCCGCGGGCACCGGCCGCCCGGTATCCAGCCACTACCGAACCGAGGTTCTGCGCCGCGGTTCGATAACGCCCCGGATCCGACTCGGGCTCCGGGAAGCACATGCCCAGCTGGTCGATATCGACGTAGCCGACCTCCACGCCGGAATCCACGAGGTCGGCGTAGAGCTCCCACGCGACGGTTGTCTTGCCGACCCCAGCGGGACCGGTCACCCAGAGTGCCGGCGTCAATTCATCGCTCATCGTCCAGCCGTCGTGTTGGAACTGCTCAAGGGCGCGCCTTGAGGAAAGGTCGTGAGCATCACGGCCGGGATTGTCGCGGCGCCAGCCGAAGCTTGTCGACCCAATTTCGGCGCTCGTCGCGGCACTCCACGTCCCCGTAAAGCTACCAACCTCGACGGCAATGAACAGCCGAGAAGCGTGTCAGGGACCAACCCGCCAGCCCGTCGAGCGAACCAGCCTCGCTCGACGGTACCGCCCACCACAACCCGGACCTGGCGGGGCCGGCGCCACGAGCGCCGGTCCCGCTGTGGTCGCCTTGCTCGAAGCGGAAGCAGGAGCACTGGAGGCGGTGTCGGTGATCCGGACGGTGCGCGGCGCGAGGTAGGTTCAGCTTCCCTCGTAGAGATCGAGATAATACTGATTGATCTCGTCGGCCCTGCCCCGTAATCCGTCGGGGTCGACGATGTCGTGCCCGATGCCGAGTTCGCGCGGCAACTCGTGCGCCGAGAACGCGGTGTCGTTTCGATCGGCGATGACCTTCGGAATGTCGACGGCCGCCTGTCGGTCGATGACCTCGTCGTCCTGCGAGGTGACGATCGCCAGCTCACGCAGGTGCGGGCTCCTCGGGTCGGTCGTGAAGTTGCGGACGATGCGCAGGTACTGCGACAGCGCCGCGGACGAGAAGCCGTCGGCGTCGACCCGGTCCGGGACCAGGTGCGACCCGAAGAGGACGACGAGTGGCTTGACGGCCAGGTCGGGAACCTCAGCGGGACCGGGTTTGTAGAGGGGCGACAGCAGGAGAGCGCGGCGCACCGCATCGGGACGGTGACCGACAAGCCAGGTGGCCAACACCGCACCGCCGCAGACGCCCACCACACCGACCGAGTCGCCCAGGCCGGCTGCGACGTTCAACGCGTCGTTCGCATAGTCGACAAGCTCGTCGGCGTCGAGCGTCGCGTGCGCGGACCGGTCGGTGACACCGTGTCGTGGCGCTCGTGGCACCCAGACGTTGTAGCCCCGGTCGAAGAACAGCTTCGCCAGGCCACGGTACTGCCTGGGACAGTCGGTGTAGCCGTGCAGCAGAAGAACAGCCTTCGCGCTCGTACGTCCGTGGGAGAGGAACTGGCTCCGGCACTCTGGGAGCACCTCAGGATCGGTGGACTCCGCCGAGGCGGTCCGCGTGGCCCGCTCGCTCGCCGCGGCGAAGCTCAGGGTTTCCGGCGTCGCGCGCTGAAGCTCGTCGGTACGCAGCGGCCACACGTACACGGTCAGGACGGCCGCCACGACCAGCGTGAGGACGACCGTCAGCCCACGTGTGAACCGGTCGAGGCGACTGCGACGGGCACGGGCGGGGCTGTCCCGGGGGTCTCGGTTGGCGGCCTCCTCGGCGAGGGTGCCAGCCGGCGTCGCGTTGTCCACAGTGGTCCTCCCAGGTTGACCCCGCCCCGCTGTCCGAACCGCTCCGGTGCGCCGTCCGGTCAGCGGGGGAGGGCGCGAAGGAACCGTTCCGCGATCGGCACGGCGGACTCGGTGCTGGAGCCGCCACCCTCCACGAAGACGGCGAACGCCACGTCGCCCTGCCAGCCGACGAACCAGGAGTGGGTGTGGGCCGGGTTGTTGTCGTACTCGGCGGTGCCGGTCTTGCCGTGAACCGGCTGGCCCGGCACGTCCTTGAGCGCGGTGGCGGTGCCGACGGTGACCGCCTCGCGCATCATGGCCCGGACCGCCTCGACCGAACCCGGCTTGAGGTCGGCGGCGGCGGCCGGTGCGGCCGGGGCCGGGTCCAGCAGCAGCTTCGGCTGCTCGAACCGCCCCCGAGCGACGGCGGCCGTGGCGGCGGCCATGGCCAGCGGGCTGACCACGGTCTTGCCCTGCCCGAAGATGGCAGCAGCCTGCTCGTCCGGGGACCCGTTCGCCGAAATCTTGCCGGTGAACACGTCGACGCCGACGTCCCACTGCCCCTCCAACCCCAGCGAGCGGCCGGCGAGAGCGAGCCCGTCGCCCCCCAGCTTCGGGGCCAGGGACGCGAAGGCCGTGTTGCAGGACTTGGCGAAGTCGGTGCGGAACGGCACCCGGCCAAGCGCGAAGTCGTTGGAGTTCTTGAACGAGCGGCCCTGCACCTTCAGGGTCTTCGGGCAGTCGACAACGGCGTCCGGTGTCACCGCACCGCTGTCGAGCAGCCCGACCGCGCTGACCATCTTGAACGTCGAACCCGGTGGGACCTGGGCGGTGAAGGCCAGGTTCGCCCCGGCCGCGCCCGGTCCGTTGGCGGCGGCGAGCACCGCGCTGTCGCGCAGCCGCACCGCCACCACCGCGGCTCGCTGCGGCTCGGCAACCAGCGCCGCGTCCGCCGCGTTCTGGGTCCCGACGTCGAGAGTGGTCTGCACCGGCTGTCCCGGCTCCGGATCCCGGTGGAACAGCTCGGTGCCGGTCGGCGCCAGCTTGCCGTCCTGACCCGGCCGCTCGACTGTCACAGTGAGCCCGGAGCTGCCGCGCAGCCGGTCGTCGAAACGCTCCTGGAGACCGCCCTGACCGATCAGGTCACCGACGACGTACGTGTCGGGGTGGGCAGCCAGGTCGTCGGCCTGCACCGCGTCCACCGAGCCGAGCAGTGCGCGGGCGAACTCCCGGGTGGGGGCGAGGTCCAGCTTCTCGGTCTGGAATCTGGTGCCTGGCAGGGCCTGGAGCCGGGTCCTGATCTGCCGGTACGCCTCGTCGCGCAGCGTCGCTACCTCAAGGAACGCGTCCGGGGCGGCCTTCGGGAGCCGACCTGGCAGGTCGGCGACGTCGACGGCGGGCACCAGCGCCGGACGGATCGCCCGGAACGCGGCGTCCAACCCGCCGACCAGCCTCGCCACGTCGGTCACCTGGTTCGGCTGTACGCCGATCCGCACCACGGGCCGGGGCTCCACGATCGGCTTGCCGGCCGCGTCCAGGACCTCGCCGCGGCGAGCGGCGTCCCGTCGCAGGGCCAGTTTGTCGCCGTTGACGAGCTTCTCCTGCACCAGCTGCGGCTCCCAGATCACCTGCCACGTGTCGTCTTTGCGGGTCAGCCGCACCTGCCGGTCGTACGTCCAGTGGGTGTTACCGGGCAGCGTCCAGTCCACAGTGATGGTGCCGGTCGCCGCGTCGTCGTCGACCTTCGGGTCGCCCCGCCGGGCGACCGCGGGCGGGGTCGCTGCCAGTTCGCCGGACAACTCCCTGAGCTGCCGGGTCACCTCGGCCGCCGGCAGCCCGGCGCCCGTGGTGTCGACGAAGTCGACCGCCTGTAGGTCACCCTTGCGCCAACCGGCCACGAAGGCGTCGATGCTGCCCTCCGGACCGTCATCGGCCGAGCAGGCGGTCAGCGCCCCGCCGGCGAGCACCGTCACGGTCATCGCGGCGAGCACTCCCCGCATCCGGAGGCGGCCAGTGTCTGACGGGTGGAACCGGTGCAACACGCGGAATCTCCTCAATCGTGAACTACTCTGCCCGGTGGTCGCTGCGGTCGGTGCTGCTCGCCGTCGAACGCCGTACGCCGATCGAGGTGCCTGCCCCCCGCTCGTGCCAGGGCGAAGAAAGGCCGAGGAGCGCAGGGCTCATCTGTCCCCGGAGCAGGCTAGGTCGGCCTACTGGAGATCGAGTGGACGCGCACTGAACGCGGGAGGTGGCCGCACCACGCAGACCTGCGGGGCGTGCACCCAGTCCTGGTCAAGTCTTCCTCCATTCGGCCGTCCTAACGTCGTCAGTCGACGAGGCCGCCTCGTGGGCGGCGGCTTGGAGGGGCAGTAATGACAGTTGACATGTACTACGACGCGGACGCCGATCTGTCGATCATTCAGGGGCGCAAGGTCGCCGTCATCGGGTACGGCAGCCAGGGGCACGCGCACGCGCTGTCGCTGCGCGACTCCGGGGTGGAGGTCGTGGTCGGCCTGCCGGCGGGTTCTGGCAGTCGCGCCAAGGCCGAGGAACAGGGCCTTCCGGTGCTCACCCCGGACGAGGCCGCCCAGTGGGCCGACACCATCATGATCCTGGCACCCGACACGGTTCAGCGGACGCTGTTCGCGGACCAGATCGCTCCTCATCTGCGGGCCGGCGACGCGATTCTGTTCGCCCACGGCTTCAATATCCGGTACGGATTCATCACTGTCGCACCGGACGTGGACGTCGCGATGATCGCGCCGAAGGGGCCGGGTCACCTCGTACGCCGGCAGTTCGTCGACGGCAAGGGGGTGCCGGTCCTCGTCGCGGTGGAGCAGGATGCCACCGGAGGGGCTCTCGCGCTCGCCCTGTCCTACGCCGCCGCTATCGGCGGGACCCGGGCCGGTGCCATCCACACGACGTTCGCCGACGAGACCGAGACCGACCTGTTCGGTGAGCAGGCGGTTCTCGCCGGCGGGGTGACGGCGCTGGTGACCACCGGATTCGAGGTGCTCACGGAGGCCGGCTACCAGCCGGAGATCGCCTACTTCGAGTGCCTGCACGAGTTGAAGCTCATCGTCGACCTGATGTACGAGGGCGGCATCGCGCGGATGCGGTACAGCATTTCCGACACCGCCGAGTACGGGGACTACAGCCGCGGCCCGCGCGTCATCGACGCTCGGGTGAAGGAGGAGATGATCCGCATCCTCGCCGAGATCCGGTCGGGCGAGTTCGCTCGGGAATGGATCGCCGAGGACGACGCCGGCCGGCCCAACTTCACCAGGTATCGGGAGCAGGCAGCCGCCCACCCGATCGAGGAGACCGGTCGCGCCCTGCGGGCGATGATGAGCTGGGTCGATCGACCGATCACCGAGACGGCCTGACCACGTCGCGGGAACCCGCACCCTCGGTGGAACCGAGGGTGCGGGTCAGGCTCGCGGTTGGGCGTTCAGGCGGATCGCCGGTGGCGGCCGAGTGACAGGAGCAGGCCGGCGGCGGCGATGTATGCGGGGAGTTTGACGGGGACGCCGAGCGGGACGGTGACGCCCCGCCACGATCGAGGCCAGCCTCGACGGCCGCCTCGTTCCCGGCCGGGCGGCACCAGGGCGGAAACCAGAATGTCCTCCTCCGAGCTGAACCCCGGGCCCTGCCCGCCCGTTTGGGTGGTCGTCACATCAGAGTCTTGCGCTGGTGGTGCCGGGAACGGCGCCGCCGACCGCTGTGGCTGCGGGGACGAACGAGGAGACACGAATGCCGGACATCGCGGAAGCTGACTGCATCGAGTTCGCCAGCACCTGGGTCCCGTCCGGTCAGTGGCTCAGCCTCGACGGTGGCCCGGTGCCGGACGTGGTGTACGACACGAGGGCGCTTCCCGGCTTCCACCAGGTGCACATCGACCCGGCCGCGATCGACGCCGGCCACATCGCCGGGACCCTGCGCAACCAGCCGCTGGACGTGATCGCGTCGATGGTGCACGTCCCGATGGCGCTCGACGCCGGTCTGGACGCCGTCTCCGCCCGCGCCGACCACCTCGGCCTGCCGGTCCTCGTGCGGTCCCCGGCGTCGCTGGAGCTGACCGGGCCACGGGTGATGCCGTTCGAGCTGTACGAGGATTCCGGTGCCGTTCTCGTGCTGCCGACCGAGCACCTGGCGGACGTGCTCCCCAGCGTCAGTGGGACGGCTGCCGATCTCGGTGCGCTGCTGCCGCAGGTCGATCCGTGGCACGGTGTCGGTGGGGACTTCACCACGAACTGCGTGCTGAGCGCCATCGGCGTCGACATCTCCCTGAGCGAGGGGGAGGCGTTCCAGGTGCCGCCGTCGGAGGAGATGCCCGTCGAGCATCTGGTGAACTACGCGGGCAGGCCGATGGCGACGGTGCCCGACCTGGCCTTCGTCACGAATCTGATGACGTCCGCGCCGCAGGGCAGTCGCGGAATCCTCCTCGTGGGCGAGGCGGCGGAGGTGTCCCACGCCATCAACGTGACCCGCGACGAGAAGGGTCTCGTGTACCTCGACGGCGTACGCGGCGTCGAGGTGGACCCGGCCGAGTTCGAGGGTGCCCACCTGCGCTTCGTCGCCACGACCGACGGGGTGCTCGACGGTCCGCTGGACCCGGCCCTCGACCAGGGGCATGAGGGCCTGGCGGGGATGTACGGCGGGCGAGTACCGCGCCTACGCGATGGGAGATCTCGATGCCATCCGCGACGTCATGAGGAGCGCACCGGGAGCAGATGACGGCGGGCCTGGAGCAGGTCAACCAGATGAAGGCTCGGGTGCCGAACCAGCCGGCGTTGAGCGTCTTCGCCCCGGTCCTGGAATTCGGCGCGGCCCGCCAGGCCGGCATCGTCTTCGACTACGCGACCGCCCAGCCGGATCTGCGTCCCAAGGTGTTGCTCGACGCGGTCGGTCAACTCGACGCCGCCGGCAAGCTCGACCAGCCCGTCGCCGTCGAGGGCGGCCTCACCACCGGCCGACTGGCGGCGATGGCCGACGACGTCGGCGTCACCGACATCTCCAGGTCGGTGCTCACCGTGCTGGGCGACATCAAGGCCGGCAGGTTCGCCAACGCGGACAGCTTCATCGCCGCCAAAAGGGCGGGCTCACCCCGGAGCAGAAGGGGCAGTGGGTGGACGCCATCGCCGGCCTGTACGTCACCATGCCGGGCAACGTCGACCAGCTCCGCCAGCTCTCCGAGGGCGTCCTCCAGTGCTGATCATTCCCGGGTCGTCGCAAGGCCAGGCCCACCGCCGGAGAGCAGCCGACGCTTCGTACGGCGGCGGTGGTCCTGGTCACTGACCTGCGCGCCGGTCTGTGGCAGCGTGCAGGACGACCGTCGCCGTACCGAGAGAAGGCCATGCTCCCCAGGACCACCGCGACTCACCCGCCGTCTCCCGTCGTCGAACTGAACGACGTGACGTTCCGGCGGGACGGCAAGCAGATCCTGCACGGCATCGACCTCACCGTGCGCGAGGGTGAGCACTGGGCGCTCCTCGGCCCGAACGGCGCGGGCAAGAGCACCCTGCTGGGATTCTGCGGCGCGCTGACCCACCCGACCTCGGGAACGGTGCGGATCCTCGGTCAGCAACTCGGCCGCGTCGAGCTGCAACAGTTGCGCAGGGCGATCGGTCACGTGAACCCCCGCCATCCGCTGCGGTCGCCCCTGACCATCCGCGAGGTCGTGCTGACCGGGCTCGTCGGGTCGGTCGACCTGCCGCCGCGCTGGCAGCCGACCCGGGACGACAGGGACCGGGCCGACTCCCTGCTGGACATGTTCGGGCTGGCCGACAGGGCCGACGAACGCTGGCCCACCCTCTCGCAGGGCGAGCGGGGTCGCGCCCTCATCGTCCGGGCGCTCATCAGTCAGCCGCGACTGCTGCTGCTGGACGAGCCCTCGACCGGTCTCGACGTCGCGGCCCGGGAACAGCTGCTCGAGACCATCGACCTCCTCCGCGAGACCCATCCCCGCCTCGCCTCGATCATGGTCACCCACCACCTCGAGGAACTTCCGGCGACGACCACCCACGCGATGCTGATCAGTGCAGGCAGCGTGGTCGCCGCCGGTCCGGCCGACAGGACGGTCACGACCGCCCAGGTGTCGGCGGCCTTCGCACACCCCATCGAGGTACGCCACGAGGACGGGCGCTGGGCGGCCCGTGCCGGGTCCGTCCGCCGGTTCGCGGTCCCCACCGGCTGACACCCTTCCGGTACGCCTCGGACAGACCGCTGCCCGACGCCCCCGCTGGGAGGGTGCCGGGCAGCGGTGGTGCTCAGAGGCCGATCATCGGGCCCGCTGTGTTCGATCCGCTCAGGAGCGGTAGAAGGAGCACTGGAAGGCCATGTCGTCCACCCGCACGGCACCGCTGCCACCGAGCAGGGAAATCCGGAAGAACACCTGGGTCGGACCGTTCGCGTAGCTGGCCACGTCATGCCGCCGCCAGGCGGTGTCGGTGATCCGGACGGTGCGCAACGCGAGGTAGGTCCAGCTCGCCGGGTCGATCACCTCGACGTTGAGCACCGCCGACCCGCTGACCGCCCGGACGAAGAACCCGCCGCCGCAGGTGGTGTCGTGTCCGGCGGTACGCGGCCCCACTGTGAGCAGCTTGCCCACCCCGGACCAGCCGCCGGCCGAGGTCGTGAGAATGGCGTTGTTCCAACCGGAATGCGCCGTTCCGGTGCCCAGCTCGTAGGCTCCGCTCCCGGCGCCGGAGCGGTGGAACTCCCACACCGCCGCCGGATTCCCCTCGAACCCGTCGGTGTGCGTCCAGAGGTCGGCCTGGGCGGGGCCGACGGCCACGGTCAGGGCCACCGTCGTCGCCATGACGGCCGCGGCGGTGAGGCGTACGGCTCTGCTGAATGCGGTTCTCATCCCTGTCTCCTTCGCTCGTCGCCGTTCGTCACGGCGCGCCGTAGATGACGACCTGGTATCCGGTGATCGCCTCTCCCACTGGCTGATGCCAGGTTTTCGGCGTGGAGTTGCACTGGCTGCCGACCCGGTTGGCGTGCGAGTTCAGCCCGTACGCGGTGTTGCTGGCAAACAGCGGCCCACCACTGTCGCCGCCGAGGGTGCAGATGTTGGTCTCGACCATCTGGCGTACGGTGCCGCCCGCGCCGTTGACCGTCACGTTGGTCCTGAGCACGGAGCCGCACCTGAATCCGGTGGTCTTGCCCGAGTTGCAGACCGACAGCCCGCTCACGGCCGTCGCCCAGCCGTGGATGCTGCGGCTGGTGTTGTTCCACAGGTTGATGGTGCCGGTCGCCCAGACCGACGGGCCGTTCATCCAGATGAGGCCGTAGTCGTCCTCCGGATAGTTGCTTTCCAGCGACGGCCCGACGTCCTGGCCGTTGGGCAGTGTCCAGTGCGGGTAGCCCTGGGTGCAGTGTCCGGCCGTGATGATGTAGTTGAAGGTGTAGTCGGTGGCGGTGAAGCCGACCGAGCAACCGCCCAACGCGTCCGCGCTGGAGATGCCGACGTTCGGCTGGATCTGGCCGGCGGTGGTCTCGAACCGCACCGCTGTGCCGTACTTGCGCGCCGCCGAGCTCTGCGCGGCGTTCTTCGCCCCGGATGCCGGCAGGCTCACCACCACCTGGTTGGTCTCCGGGTCCACCCCCCAGGTCGTGTTCGGTTCACTCGGCGTGGCCTCCAGCGCCCGCTGGATCTTCTGGAGTTGCTGTTCGCCACGGGCGACGAGGCGGGCCTTCGCGCCAGCGGCGGTCACCTTCGCCGCAGCCGCGGCGTCGGTGACAGTGACGACGAGGTCCCCGTTGGACAGGTACGCGCCGCCCGAACTGGCACCCAGCTCGGTGGTCAACTTGTTGGCGAGTCGCACATTGGTGTTCTCGGCGCTGAGCAGCTTCTCGGCGGCATCGCGGCTGATGCCCCGCTGCTCGGCGATCGCCTCGGCCATGTCCGCCGACCCGCCGGCCCGCTTCCGGTCGACGACGCCGCCGTCCGAAGCCAGGGTTGCCCGGCCCTCGGTGCGGGCCGGATCCGCCGCGCCCCCGGACCGGGCAGGTCGGTCGACCGGCCCGGCCGCCGCGGCCGTCGGCACGAAAGCCACCGACGCCACGACTGCGAGTGTCGTCGCGAGCAGGGACCTGCGGCTTGGTCTTGGCGTACGCGGGTGGCTGACAACACGTTCTGACATGCACCGCTCCCATCACGAGGGGACCTGTCGGCCGGGTCAGGAGCTGGGCGGCCCGGGCCGGACGGCAATCCTCGCAATGCGGCGGGGGCCGCGAGTGGGATGTTGGACGCGACTGGACACGACTGGACACCGGGCTCCGGAGGCGCTGGGCGCCTCAGGTGCTGTAGAGCCCGTCCCACGGGTCGGTGAACCCGAGGCGGTCCGGGTACAACTCGACCCGGTCAGCCGGATGGCGATGTCGCCGTACCGTCGTTCGGGTAGCTGATCGATGTGGTGCCCCGGCTCGCACGCTATCGGCACCAGATCAGGCAGCGACATGCCGGCGACGATACCCCCCGACCACCACGCTCATCTGGCCCTGCCGGCGGCTCCACGTTGCGGCCTGGGGCAGGATTGAGGCGTGATCTTGTTGGTTCCCGCGAATCCGCTTCGGCCGCGCCACCCGGACGAGCACTTCGCCGCAGAGGCTCGGGCCGCACGTGCTGCCGGGCTGGAGGTGGCTGTGGTCGACCACGACGCGCTTCGAGCGGTTCGCCTCGACCGAGGTACGCACGTGGTGGATCGACGGCGTCTGCGTTCTGATCGGAGCCCATCCCGACAGCCCGAACGGTTCGGTGCCGGTCGAGGTCGACCTGGCTTCTGTCGCACCATTGATCGGCGGGGTCGGCCTGCCTTTCGTCACAGTGGACCTCGCCCCTGCGCACGGATGGCGTATGGCGGGTCGTCGAACTCGGCGACGGGCAGGTCAGCGACCGACCAACCACCGTCGAACCTCAAACGATGATCGACGTCCTGCTTGCCCAGACCCGCCGCGAGAAGGGCCGTTCAGTTCGAGCAGATCCAGTGTGAGGCGAACGCCGACCAACGGGAGTGTGGCCGTTATCTGCTGCCGAGGTTCATGAACTGACGCAGCGCACCGAGTGCCGCCGGGGCG
The DNA here is from genome assembly GCF_040647875.1 of Micromonospora sp. NPDC049230. NCBI lineage: Bacteria > Bacillati > Actinomycetota > Actinomycetes > Micromonosporales > Micromonosporaceae > Micromonospora > Micromonospora sp. NPDC049230. The sequence goes on along the minus strand of NZ_JBEZCZ010000026.1, from coordinate 72,091 downwards.
AGCACGTCCGGATGCGCGGGGTCGGTCAGATCGCGGGCCACGCTTCGTCGGTGGAACGCCAGAGTGACAGTGCCGCCGCCGCGATGTTCGCGGAGGCGGCACTGTCGCCGAAGTGCGAGCCGCGACGCCTACTCCTTCACCCCGATGTTGTCGATCGGGGGAGCGCTGAGCAGCCGTCGGACGGGCCACACGGTGGTTGCCAGCGCCAGCAGCGTCGTGCCGCCGAGCACCGCCACCCAGCCGAGCGGCGGGACGTACGGGATCGGGCTGCCGGTCAGTCCGTTGACGATCGCGCTCAGGGTCAGCGCCGCGATCGTCGCGCCGACCAGCACCGCCGTGCCGAGCAGCCCGGCCTGTTCGGCCTGGACCATCGCCCGAATCTGACGGCGGGTGACCCCGACCAGTTGCAGCAACGCCAACTCGCGGCGGCGGGCCAGCGCGGCCATCACCATCGTGGTGGCCGCCGCCAGCGCCGCGTACCCCACCATCACGCCGATCAGCAGCCGGTTCAGCCAGGCGCCGAGCGCCAGATCGGTGCTGAGCAGGCGCGTACGCGTGGCGGCGTCGAGAACCTCGGTGCCCGGATGCCCCGCCGACCAGGTGGCCAACGTGGTGTCGGCCTCCGGGCCGGCGCTGACCAGGACCTCGTCATCGGTGTTCCCGGCCGTGTGCCCGGTGACCGTCTCGGCGGCCAGCGTGACGTCGCCGAAGCCGAGGCCACGGCCGTAGATCGCGATGACGTCCAACGTGACAGGGGTGCCGTCGCCCAGCCAGAGTTCCGCCTGATCGCCGACGTCCCAGCCGGACGAGGACGCCTGCATCGCCGACAGCGCGACAGTGCCCGCGCGCAGGTCGGCCAGGTTGCCCTCGCGCACGGCGAGGTCCATCGTCGACGTGATGCCCGCCGGGTCGACCGACTGCGCGCTGACCGGTTCGATTCCGCCGAGCGCCCGCACCACCACCTGCGTACGGCGTACACCGGTGGCCGCCCGCACCCCTTCCAGCTCGCGGATCTCCCGCGTCGCGTCCGCGGGCAGCCCACCCGGAGCGACGAGCACCCGCTCGGCGAGGGTTCCCGCGCTGCTCTGCGTGGTGGTCTGTCGTTCCAGGTTGGTCTGTAGGAACCAGACCGAGCCGCCGAATCCGACGGACAGCACGAGGGCGGTCAGGACCGTCGCCATGCCCTGCGCGTTGGCCCGCAGATTTGCCGCGGCCAGGTAGCCGCCGACCCGCCACACCCGCGGCAACAACGGTGTGAGCAGGCGTGCCGCGTACGCGTTGATCCTCGGTGCGAGCAGCGCCACCGCGATGACGAACAGGTACAGCATGCCGACCGCGCCGGCCAGTGCCCCGGTCGACCCGGCGGCACCGAGTGTGAACGCCCCGGAGGTGCCGGCCGCCGCCAGCGTCAGCACGCCGGCGACCAGCCGCACCCGGCCGCTACGCCGAGGCTCGACAGCGATCTCACCGAGCGCCTCGACCGGCTTGATCCCGGTGACCCGGCGTGCGGCGACCAACGCGGCGAGCACCGCCACGAGGACGGCCGCACCGATCGCGGCCGGTACCGCGAACAGGCCGCCAGCCATCGGGAAGCTGGCCGGCACGAACCCCCGCCCGACCAGCTCGCCGTGCACCCAGTGGGCCGCCAGCAGGCCGGCCGGGCCGCCGATCGCGGAGCCGATCAGGGCGAGCAGCGCGGCCTCGGCGACAAGCATGCGGCGCACCTGCCCCGGCGTGGCCGCCACCGCGCGTAGCAGTGCCAGGTCACGTCGGCGGTGCCGGACGGACAGCCCGATGGTGCCGGCCACCACGAAGACGATCAGCAGGACGACGTACCCCCCGAAGGCCGATCCGGCCTCGATCAGCAACGTCCGGGCGGCCTGGTTCTCCGACTGCTCGACGTCTCCACGCTCTTTCCCGCTGTACGTCGTGGCGCCGGCCGCCGACGCGATCTCGCGTACCGGGCCCAGGTCGGCGCCGGGCGCCATCCGCACGCCTATCGCATCCACCCGGCCCGGGTGGGCGGACAACCGGGCGGCCTGCGCGTCGGTGAAGAACACCGCCGGCGAACCGGTCTCGGCGGTCCCGCTCACCCGGTACGACCGCCGGACCCCGCCGACGACCAGGTCGACGCGGTCACCGGCCGCCACGCCGAGACGGGTGTCGACGAGCACCTCGTCGTCGGCCCGGGGCGCGGCACCCGCGGCGATGGGACGACCGGTGAAGGAGTACGTGTTCCAGCCGTGCCCGACGGCGGCGGGTGAACCGATCAGCACCCGTTCGTCGCCGGTGACGGCCGCGACGCCCGGCACCTGGCGGATCCGGTCCACCAGGGCCGCGTCCACAGTGCCGCCCTCGGGCAGCGTGACGGTGCTCGTGGTGGTGTCGCCGCCGAACTCTTTGAACGTGTGGCTGACCGTGCGGTTGGCGACGACCACGTCGGCCGTGGCCCAGAGTCGTGGCTCCGCGCGGAAACGCAGCCCGGACTCCACGAGGGTGCCCATCGCCACCAGGATCAGCACGCCGGCGACCAGGGCCAGCAGTGTCGCGACGGCGGGGCCGGCGCGGTGCCGCAGCAGGCGGGCGGCGAGCCCGGTCATCGCAGGACCCGCCGATCCAGCGAGGCCAGGTGCTCGGCGATACCGGTGGATCCGAGCTGCGGAAGGTCGGCGACGATCGCGCCGTCGGCCAACACGAGCACGCGGTCCGCGTACGACGCGGCGATCGGATCGTGGGTCACCATCACCACGGTCAGCCCGTGTTCGTCCACGACCGCGCGAAGCAGCGTCAGCACCTCCGCCGCGGTCCGCGAGTCGAGGGCGCCGGTGGGCTCGTCCGAGAAGATCACCTCGGGGCGGGTGGCCAGCGCCCGGGCGATCGCCACCCGCTGCTGCTGGCCGCCGGACAGGGCGGCCGGGCGGTGGTGCAGTCGGTCGGCGAGGCCGACCCGCTCGACGACCCGGGTCAGCCAGGCCCGGTCCGGGCGGACGCCGGCCAGGCGCAGGGGCAGCACGATGTTCTCCTCGACGGTGAGCGCGCCGATCAGGTTGAACGCCTGGAAGACGAACCCGATCCGGGTACGACGCAGCTCCGTCAGGCGGGTCTCGGACAGCCCGGACAGGTCGGTGCCTGCGATGACCACCCGACCGGACGTGGGCCGGTCGAGCCCGGCCGCGGTCTGTAGCAGCGTGCTCTTGCCGGAGCCCGAGGGCCCCATCACCGCGGTGAAGGTGCCCCGGTCGAAGTCGACATCGATGCCCGCGAGCGCGGTGACCTGGTTACGGCCGGCGCCGTACACGCGGGTGAGGTGTTCGACGCGTACCGCCGGTTCTCTGGTCTGTCCCGGATAATCCGGCATTCTGGTGGCCTCTCTCCGTGTCATCGGCAAGAACTGCGCGCACCAGAAACGCTATTGACGTGCGAGAACGGCGACCATCCCGTGGGCTGCCAGGTCCGGGTACAGCAGGCGCTACCGCTGATCGCCGTCCAGGTAGCGCAGCACCGCGGTGACCCGGCGGTCGGCGTGGTCGTCCGGTGGAAGTTGAAGCTTCGAGAAGATGCTGCGGATGTGCTTGTGCACAGCGCCGTCGGTGACGAACAGCCGCTCGGCGATGGCGCTGTTGCCAAGCCCCTCGGCCATCAGCCCCAGCACCTCACGCTCACGCGGCGACAGCTCGCTCAGCGCCGTGTCCGTCCGGCGGTTGCGGGCGAGTAGCTGCGCCACCACCTCCGGGTCGATCACGCTGCCGCCGTCCGCGACACGGTGCAGCGCGGTGAGGAACTCCTCGACCCGGCCCACCCGCTCCTTCAACAGATAACCGAGCCCGACGGCGCCGACCGAGAACAGGTCGGTGGCGAACGCCTGCTCCACGTACGCCGACAGGACCAGCACCGCGAGGCCGGGGCGACGCCGCCGGGCCTCCACCGCGGCCACGATGCCCTCGTCGGTGTGGGTCGGCGGCATCCGTACGTCCACGATCGCGACGTCCGGCGCGTGCTCGTCGACGGCGACCAGGAACTCACCCGGAGTGCCGGCCGTGGCGACCACGTCCAGATCCTCCGCCCGCAGCAGCAGAGCCAACCCCTCACGCAGCAGCGGGTCGTCCTCGGCGATCACGATCCGCATGGCAGCTCCACGTCCATTCTCGTCGGCCCTCCTGGTGGGCTCGTCAGTGTCATCCGGCCGTCGTACGCCTCGACCCGCCGGCGGATGCCGGTGAGCCCGGAGCCACGCGTCTCGTCCGCGTCGCCGTGCCCGTCGTCCTCGACGCACACCAGCAGCCGGCCGCGCTCGCGGCGCACGGCCACGTCCACCTGGCTCGCACCGCTGTGCCGGACGACGTTGGTCAGCGCCTCGGCCACCACGAAGTACGCGGTGGCCTCGACCGAGGCCGCGCACCGCACCGCCACGTCCACCTTGAGTCGGCAGGGCACCACGCAACTGCCGGCCAGGCCCGCCAGCGCGCCGGCGAGACCCCTGTCGTCCAGCACTGGCGGCAGGATCCCGCGCACCACCGTACGCAGCTCGCCGAGTGCCTGTTCCGCGGCGTCCTGGGCCTGCCCGAGGATCTCGTCGGCGCGGTCCGGATTGCGGCGTACGGCCCGCCGCGCGGCACCCAGCAACACGTTGACAGCGACCAACCGGTTCTGGGTGCCGTCGTGCAGCGACCGTTCGATCCGGCGCAGCTCGACAGCGTGGGCGTCCAGCGCCGCGGCGCGGGTGGCGGTCAGCTCGGCCACCCGCAGCGACAGGTCGACACCCGGCGGCGGAGGCAGCAGCAACCGGCCCGGCCACGCCTGGAGACGGGCCAGGACCGGGCTGAACCAGATCGCGGCGGCCAGCCAGCCCACCCCGAGCAACCCGACAGCGAGTGCCTCGGACAGTCCGTCGACGCGCCACCACACGATCCCCGGGGAACCGGCGTCGGCAGGGATCAGTCGGTAATACAGCGGGAACGTGACGTACTGCACGGCAGAGAGTGGCAGCACGAGGCCCACAAGCCCGGTCACCAGGCCGATGAGCGAGGACAACCCGACCCAACCCAGCTCTCGGCGTACGAAGGGATCACGCGCAGCCGTCCGCAACCCGGCCGGCACCGGCCCCGGCGTGGGGATCGGCTCGCCCCAGCGGGACAGCCGGGCGCGCTCGCGGTCGGCCACCGAGCGCACCGCCCGCACCGCACCGGGCGCCGCCAGCAGCCCCACCCCGCCCAGGCAGGCCACCGCCACGATCGCCGTCCAGAGCAGCGCGCACAGCGCCAGGGCGGCGGTGCCCAGCCCTCCGACGAGGTGCTCCAGGGCGTCGACCGAGGCACGAACCCGGCCCCGCACGTACGCCATCGACCCACCTCCTTTCCGCCAACATAAGCCACCGCGGGCCCCGCCCGGCAACGCCCGGCACGGAAGGTACAGCCTGCTGTACCACTGTCGTCGAGCTGGCGGGATCGTCCCCACCGTGCCGCCCGCCTAGCGTTGACGGCGTCGAGGAACGTTCGCCGAAGGAGGCAGTCATGACCGATCCGTACCGCATCACCGAGACCCCGGCCGCCGCACCGAAGAAGCCGGGTGGCCTGCTACGTCCGCTGCTGTGGCTGGCGCTCTTCGTCAGCGCGGCGGCCAACGTGGTGCTGTCGACAGCGGCCGACAACCAGTGGGTCAGCTCGGCGTTCGGCCTGGTGGCGGTGCTCTGCGCGGTCGCGCTGATCGTCCACCACCGCCGTAACCGCGCCCGGGAGTCGTAGGGCCGGCGGGCGATGTCGCCGGGTCAGGTGGGCGGCAGCAAGGGTTGGCGGCTGAAGAATCCGTCGACCAGGTGGTCGGTGAAATCCGCGTCGACGGATTCCCCGGTAACCAGGATCCGGTAGTAGATCGGTCCTACCAGTTGGTCGAGTTCGGCCGCGAGGTCGAGGTCGGCGGAGAGGTGGCCCCGTTGCACCGCCCGATCCAGCAGGAGACGGTCGCGCTGACGCTGCTCGTCGAGGAACCGGGTGCGGAACGCTGCCGCGAAGGTGTGGTCGTGCTGGGCGTGGCCGATCAGTGCCTTGAAGACGGCACCGGGATCGGAGTGGCTGAGAAGGTCGGCCAGTTGGCGCAGGTGCACGCGTAGGTCGCGGTTCAGGTCACCGGTGTCGGTCGGGGTGAGGTGCTGGGCCGCGTCCTGGAGGAAGGCGTCCATGAGGACGTCCGTCTTCGACGACCACCAGCGGTAGATGGTCTGCTTGGCGACACCGGCGCTGGACGCGATCAATTCCATTGTGACGCCCGCGAAACCCTTCGCGGCGACCAGGTCGTCGGCAGCCTCCAGCACCGCCTGCCGGGCACGTTCGCTGCGTCCGTGCCGGTTGCCATGGTGGCGGCTTGCTGCCGGCCTGGCGTGTTCGTGCCCCATCGTCGCCCTCCTCGGTATCGCCCACGATAGACCACCGCTCTAGACGCGACGCAACGTCGCGTCTAGCCTAGAAGTCATGACGTTCACGAACACGCTGCACGACACCCGCGTGGCCGCCGCCCTGTCCGAGATGTTCCGCCGAGCCGACCATGACGACGCCATGACCAGGCGTTACCAGGCGCAGCGCGCCCCCGGGGCGGTGCCGATGACACCCCAGGAGCACGCCGACGCCGCCGAGCAGGTCTACATGCCGATCTCCGCGCGCGGTGGGCAACTGCTCTACAACCTCGTCCGGGCTGTCCGGCCGGCCACCGTCGTCGAGTTCGGCACCTCCTTCGGGATCTCCACCCTGTATCTGGCCGCCGCCGTGCGCGACAACGGCACCGGCCGGGTGATCAGCACCGAACTGAGTGCCACGAAGGTCGCCGCAGCGCGGCGCACCTTCACCGAGGTCGGCCTGGATGAGCTGATCACAGTGCTCGAAGGCGACGCCCTACAGACCCTCGCCACCCTTGCCGGCCCGGCGGAGTTCGTCCTGCTCGACGGCTGGAAGGATCTCTGTCTGCCGGTGTTACGGCTGCTCGAACCCCGCATCGCACCCGGCACCCTCGTCGTCGCTGACGACGTGAACCTGCGTTCCCTGCAGACCTATCTCGACTACGTCCGAGAGCCCGCGAACGGCTACCACAGCGTGACTTTTCCCGTCGAGGACGGCATGGAGATCAGTTGCCGCCTCTGATGCCGGGCTGCTGGCGCCCGGATCGCCGTTCGAGAACGAGGGGTCCGGGACGCCGCAGCGCCCCGGACCCCTCGCGCCTGCTCCGCCGATGTGGCGGGGAGCAGGGTCTCTCAGGTCACCCGCAGCGTTGACCGTTGAGGGTGAAGGCGGTTGGTGCCGGATTGGTGCCGCTCCACGTGCCGTTGAAGCCAATGCTCGTGGACGCGCCGGGAGCGAGTCTGCCGTTCCAACTCATGCTGTCCGCGGTGACGCTCGTTCCGTTCTGTTTCCAGGTGGCCGACCAGCCCTGGTCGACCTTCTGACCGGTGGTGGGAAAGTCGAAGGCGAGCTTCCAGCCGTCGATCGCTGTGGTGCCGGTGTTCTTGATCGTCACGGCCGCGGTGAAGCCGCCCGGCCAACCGTTCGCCGTGTAGCCGACAGCGCAACTGGCGGTCGGTTCGGTGGGCGCGGTCCGCACGGCCAGGCCGGGCGAGGCCGCCGAGACGTTGCCCGCCGCGTCCCGGGCGGTCACCACGAAGGTGTACGGGGTGTCTGGCGTCAACCCGGTCACGGTGTACGTGGTGCCGGTGGCGCTGCCCACCTTCACCGGGCCGGCGGTGTCGACCCGGTGCACGTCGTAGCCGGTGACGTCGGTGTCGTCGGTGGACGGCGTCCAGGCCAGCGCGACACTGTCGCCGGTGATCGTGCCGGCGGTCGGCTTGCCCGGGGCGGTCGGCGCCTGGGTGTCGCCGGGCGTGGTGCCGCGCGGCAGCACCAGGTGGGTGATCGAGTTGGCCGGGAAGGTGGCAGTGAGGCCGCTGGCGGTCACCGGCAGGTCGGCCTCCCGGACGACGCCGGCGAGGTTCGCCCCGCTGTAGCGGTAGACCTGAGCGGTGCTGGCGGAGGCGCCGGCGAGGGCGACCGGGCTGGTCAGGTCGTCGCCGGTCTTGTTGACGACGACCACTGTGAGCGCCTTGTCGGCGCTGCGCTCGGCGGCGTACACAGCCAGCTTGCCCTGGTCGGCGCTTGTCGCCTGGACGGAGGTTTCGCCGAACGCGCCGCCCTTGCCGTCGTAGTTGCGGTAGACGCGGAACGCGTTGGCCACCGGCTGGTCGGCCGTGGGCGCGGTCCAGAGGGTGGCCAGGTCGAGCCCTTCGCGGCCGAAGATGCCGAGCACGTCAGCCTGGGTGAGCGCGCCGTTGAGCGACCCATATGCGCCCCAGTTGTACTCGGTCATCGCGATCTTCGTGCCCGGGTAGTGCTTGTCGACCAGCTCGCGCAGGCGCGGAATATACCGAACCGGACTGTTGATCCAGCTCTCGTCCACGTAGGTCGGGTCCCAGAGTTGGCGGGTCGAGCGCAGCCGCAGCGCCTGGGTGTCGGCATCGCCGGCCGCATCGCCCAGCACGCCGGCCTGCTGCGGGTAGAGGTGGACGTCAAAGTAGTCGAGGATGCGTGTGCCGTGCTGCTGCTCGTACTCGCGCATCCGGTCCAGGTACCACGGGCCGAGGTCCTGGCCGCCGTGCGCGGCCTTGTCCGGTGGGTTCGACCAGCAGCCGGTACGCGAGCAGGTGTCCTGGTCGAGGCCCGAGTAGAGGATCGAGTTCAGGCCCCAGCCGACGGGACCGAGTGTCTTCGCGCCGGGGTCGGCAGCCTTGATCGCGGCGGCGTACTCGTAGGTGCGGTCGCGTAGCTCGTCGTAGCCCATCCCGGTCGGTCGGACGTCGCGGTGGGTGGATTGCCACAGGTCCGGCTCGTTGTCCAGGTTGTAGAACTGGACCCCGCCGTCGGCGGCGGCGCCGAACTGTCCCTTGAGGTGGTTGACGAAGTCGGTGACGTACTCCGGACCGACGGCGACGCTGGTGTCCTCCGGATCATTGCCGGTGACCGGTGACCCGTCCGGCTTGATGCCGTTGCCGCAGTCCGGTGCCCACTGATCGGTGGACTGCTGCGGGCCGTACTTGGCGACGCTGAAGCCACACGCCCGCGACCGGTCCTTGGCGATCCAGCCGAGCATCGGCACTGTCATGATCGTGGCGGCGCCGGTGGCCTTGTTCTGCTGCACGAACCGGTCGGTCTCCGAGCCCTCCGGGAGGTCGTCCGGACTCGGGTTGTCGTTGGGGATGTTCTCGAAATACCAGTCCGCAGCGCGGTTGGTGGTGTCGACACGGAAGTTGTAGCGGGTGGTGGCGTTGCCGCCGTAGCGGTGCACCGGCAGCCGCAGGTCCTCAGCGAGGGCCTGGTCGGCGAAGTTCATGCCGTAGATGTACTGGCTGATCTGATGGCGGGCGGCGGTGGTGTCGACGGTGAGCGCCGGCCCGGCCGCGGCCAGGGCGGGCTCCGGCAGGGCCAGACCGCCGAGGGCCGTGGCGAGCACGACAGGGAGTAGCGCGGTGGTGGGACGCACGAGCATTCCTTTCGCATAGGAGCTCGACGATGGGAGCGCTTCCACAGGGTTGCGCCTTCCTGCCTCCGAGTCAACGCCGGAACAACCGCAGTGGATCATGTCGAATTCGTCAACGTCACCGACCACCGGCCGAGCGGATCGAATTGATTCGATATATCATCGCGGCAGGCAGTGTCACTCCGCACGGGCGTACGGCGCGGAGTGCTCGCCATCCACCGGGCGGACCGGGCAGCCCGCGGTGGCCACCGATTCGGGCGCGGCTGGGTTGGCGCCGGCTCGGCGTTACCTGCGGCGTGCTGGCCGAGCGGCGAGCGCGGTGCTTCGTTCGTCGGCCGTGCGGCGATCGTCGGTGTCGTGCCTCGCATCGGCAATGGACCAGACAGCACACCGAGGAGAAGGCACAGATGAACGACCTACCCGCTCAACCGAAACGCCGAACCAGGGGTGCCACCAGGCTGCTTCTGGGCGGAGCCTGCGCCCTGGCCATCACCGTGTCCTCGATGGCCCTGGCGACCTTCGCACGCGCCGACCTCAGCGGACCGCCCGGGACCACCCTGAAAGCCGCCGCTGAGCGCAGCGGCAGGTACTTCGGCACCGCCATGGGGTCGGACCGTCTCACCGACTCGGGCTTCCTGACCATCGCGAACCGCGAGTTCGACATGATGACGGCCGTCAACGAGATGAAGCCCGACGCGACCGAGCCCAACCCCGGTCAGTTCGACTTCCGTCGCGGTGACGCGATCTACAACTGGGCCACCCAGCGCGGCATGCGGTTCCGTGGTCACACCCTGGCCTGGCACGGCCAGCAGCCCAGGTTCTGGGGAAGTCTCAGCGGCAGCGCCCTGCGGGCCGCGATGATCAGCCACATCAACGGCGTGATGGCCCACTACAAGGGCAAATTCGCCTACTGGGACGTGGTGAACGAGGCCTACGCCGAGAACGGCAGCCGGCGGTCGTCGAACCTCCAGTCCACCGGCAACGACTGGATCGAGGTGGCGTTCCGGACCGCCCGCGCCGCCGACCCGAGCGTGAAGCTGTGCTACAACGACTACAACATCGAGAACTGGACGTACGCCAAGACGCAGGGCGTCTACAACCTGATCAGAGACTTCAAGGCCCGGGGCGTCCCGGTCGACTGCGTGGGCCTACAGACCCACTTCACCGGTGGCAGCTCACTGCCGAGCAACTTCCAGCAGACGCTGTCCAGCTTCGCCGCCCTCGGGGTCGACGTGGCGTTGACCGAGGCGGACGTCACCAACGCCTCGACCAGCCAGTACCAGGGCCTGACCCAGGCCTGCATGAACGTCCCCCGCTGCGTCGGCATCACGACGTGGGGCATTCGGGACAGCGACTCCTGGCGCGGCAACGAGAACCCGCTGCTCTTCGACCGCAACAGCAACCCCAAGGCGGCGTACACCGCAGTCCTCAACGCTCTCAACGCCGCCTCGACCACAGTGCCCGGCACGCCGCCGACGAGTGCTCCGCCGACGAGCGCTCCGCCGACGAGCGCTCCGCCGACGAGCGCTCCGCCGACGAGTGCTCCGCCGACCAGCGCTCCGCCGACCAGTGCTCCGCCGACCACGCCGCCGCCGGGTGGCTGTGGCGCGACGTACCGCATGGTCAACAACTGGAACGGTGGCTTCCAGGGTGAGGTCACAGTGGCCAACAACGGCTCCACCACCCTCAGCGGCTGGACCGTACGACTGACGCTGGCCAGTGGGCAGACCATCGCCAATGTCTGGAACGGCATCAACACCGGTACCAGTGGGGCGGTCAGCGTCCGCAACACCGAATACAACGGGTCTCTCGGTGCGGACGCCTCGACCACCTTCGGCTTCCTGGTCAACGGCAGCAGCAGCGCGGCGCCCGGCAACCTCTCCTGCACCAGCCCCTGACCCGCGACCCGTACCGTCCCTGCGACTCGGGACGCTGACCGGGCCCGGAGCCACCCGCTCCGGGCCCGGGTGCCGTTCTGGTCGGCGTGTTCCCCACCGTGAGCCGTGCCGGCCACAAGGGCGAGGGCATCGGGCGAGCCCACGATCTGTGCGCGAGTGAGCAGAACTGGCTGCCGGGGTGGCGGCGCGGATGGCGCCAGCGCAAGCTGCGAAGCCGCCCACCCCGACCGGGGCACTGCGGCTTTCTCGTTACTGGAACACCTCCACAGGGTCGTAGCTCAACTGGTGGAGCACCGGTCTCCAAAACCGAAGGTTGCAGGTTCGAGTCCTGCCGCCCCTGCTTTTCGTCTCGGCTGCGGCCGACGACGTCGTAGCTTCTCAGCTCCACAGTGGATGGCATAGCAAGACCCCGCCCGACGCCTGCACGGGCTAACCCTGCGAGGAGCAGCGCAACCAGCCATCGGGTTCGCGGCACCCGCGACATCAAGAACCACGTCAGCGGAATCGGTCCTGTCACGACCGTCACCACCCGCACCAATTGATCATGCCAGCCCGATGCGACCCGCGATCACCCTGTCAGGCGTGTCTGTCCGCGTCTGTCGCCGACGAGCCAGGACCAACCTCCATGGCGATCATCGACGCCTGCCGCTACGATCCGATATCGACGAATCACCGAGCGTTGATGTGTGTCGTTCGTACGTCCTTGCCGCTGGCGATCCGGCACCGCGACGCACGTGGTGCCGGCCCGAGGAGCACGCCGTCTCGACGAAGGAAAACCGGATGACGGAGAGCGCACAGACCACCGAGAGCCGAACCGTCGCGCCCGCACGGTCGTACCCGTTCAGTGTGCCCGACCGCCTCGTCGTCGATCCGACCTACGGCGAGCTGCGTGAGACCGAGCCGATGACCCGGGTAAAGCTCCCCTACGGCGAGGAGGCGTGGCTCGCCACCCGCTACGAGGACGTCCGTACGGTCCTCGGCGACGTGCGGTTCGGCCGCGCCCCGGCCGTCCAGCGCGACGAGCCCAGGCTCACCCAACGCCAGCAGGACAGCGGCATGCTGACCATGGATCCACCCGAGCACACTCGGCTGCGCCGGCTGGTGGCGAAGGCGTTCACGGCACGTCGGGTGGAGGCGCTGCGACCCCGAACCCAGGAGATCGCCAACGCCCTTGTCGACGACATGGTCCGGCTCGGCCCTCCGGCCGACCTGGTGGAGCACGTCGCCACGCCGTTGCCGATCCAGGTGATCTGCGAGTTGCTCGGTGTCCCGTACGCCGACCGCGACCGCTTCCACACCTGGTCCGAGGCGATCGTCTCGACCACCAGCCTGCCCCCGGAGACGATCCAGGAGTACCTGAACAGTCTCTGGGGCTACATGGGTGACCTGATCGCCGAGCGCCGCCGTGAGCCGGGGATCGACGACCTGCTCGGCGCGTTGGTGCGGGCCCGCGACGAGAATCAGGATCGGCTCAGCGAGACCGAGCTGGTGGAGCTGGCCGGCGGGCTGCTCGCGGCCGGCCACGAGACCACCGTGACCCAGATCCCCAACTTCGTCTACGTCCTGCTGCACAATCCGAGCCAGCTCGCTCGGCTGCGGGCCGACCCGTCGCTGGTGCCGGCCGCGGTCGAGGAACTGTTGCGGTACGTGCCGCTCGGCGTCGGCTCGTCCTTCGCCCGGTACGCCAAGGAGGACGTCGAGGTCGGTGGGGTGCTGGTCCGGGCAGGTGAGCCGGTTCTCGGCTCACTGTCGTCGGCGAATCGGGACGGTACGGTCTTCGCCGACCCGGACCGGCTGGATCTCGCCCGCGAGCAGAACCCGCACCTGGGCTTCGGGCACGGCGTACACCACTGCGTGGGGGCGCAACTGGCCCGCATGGAGTTGCAGGTCGCCGTCGCCACCATCGTGACTCGCCTACCCGGGTTACGGCTCGCCGTTGCGGAAGCCGAGCTGGAGTGGAAGCGGGGCATGCTGGTGCGGGGCCTGCTCAGCATGCCGGTGGCCTGGTGAGCACCGAGTGGCGGGTCGGCGTGGACGCGCGCCGCTGCGTGGGCACGGGCATCTGCGCCGGGACCGCGCCCGAGCACTTCCACCTGGTCGACGGCCTGTCCGCGCCGCTTGCCGACGTCGTCGCCCCGGCCGAGGTCATCGTCGACGCCGCCAACTCGTGCCCGGTGGAGGCGATCATGGTCCGCGACGCCACCGACGACCGGCTGATCGCCCCGGAGGAGTGACCCGAATTCGAGCCCGCCCGATCGCGCCGCCGAGTCACGACCCTCGTACCCCCTTCACCCGGCCTCGGCCCGCGACCGATGATCTACCGGCCGCTCGGCGATGCCGTCGTTCGTGCTTCGTCGAGACGAGGCAGCCGGTCCGGCTCTGACCGGGAACCAAGCAACGCCGGCAGGGTGCCGAAAACGAGGGGATGGCCGCCCAGCTCGCTGATTCCGACCCAAGCGATGTCGTCATGCTCCTCAGGGGCACGATTGGTGGGGGAGCCAACCCAGTCTCTGATGTGCCAGACGGCCACGTGGACGGCGCCCTCGCCACTGCCGGCGTGCAGGTCGCCCAGCCGTGACGAGGCTTCCGCCACAATGTGGATCCCCAACTCCTCGTGCATCTCACGCGCGAGGGCTTGCAGTTCCGACTCGCCCGCTTCGATGTGCCCGCCGGGCAGGTCCCAGAGATCCGGGTACGCCCGGCGGGTCGGGCTGCGGTGTACCAGCAGGACCGCGTGGTTCTCCACGAGTGCGCCGCAGACCACGACATGCATGACGGGATTGGAACACGGGGATGGGACAAGCTCGGCAGCCAAAGGGCACGCCGGCCGAATGGCCGATGCTGGTAGCCCGGCTTCAGCGATCCTCAAGATCATTCGACTGACCTTACCCACGTCTCGCGCCGGGCGTACGCGGAGGCGTGAGTTGAGGGACCGCCGTCAGGAGGTGCCTGTGGTACGCGGTGGGGCCAGCAGGTCGTCGATCGCGTGGTGAAATTCGTCGAAGGTGCGGATCTGGTTGACCTGGGTCGCGTAGCGGCGGAACGCTCGACTGTAATGTTCGGCCAGGTGGTCGACGTCGTCGATGGCCTCTGGCGCTTTGATGGTCAGGTAGCTGGCGGCGCCGGCGCCGAGGTCGTGGACTACGGCCAGGTCAACGAAGATGTCGCCCGGTTGCAGGATTTCGGTCAGGCCGGGACGGTCGCGCTGGTTCAGTGCCCTGGTCAGAAGGCGTGCCCGCTCCGCCTCAGCGAGGGCGAACAGCGTGATCTCCGAGGTGGCATCGCCAGCGACGGCCAGGGCGAGGTCGGTGAGATCCCGCTGGCTGGTGAGTTCGAACAGGCCGGCGAATCCGGCGTGGTCTCGTTGCCACGAGTCCGTCGCCGGCGGCAGCGCGACGCAGGAACGGGCCGGGACGAACCCGATGTCCGCGTCGGGCCATTCGGACCGTTCGACGTCGACTTCGTACTCCCACCGCACCAGCGGTATGTCCTCCCGGTCGATACGAAGCACCTGTGCTGCCTCGTCCCGGTAGTAGGCGGGAGTGGCGAACCGACTCCGGCCCTCGGTCAGCTCCCAGATCAGCGTCCGCCACACCGCCAGGGCCTCACCGTCGTTGTTGTTGATCGCGTGGCGAATCCACGGGTTCAGGTCCGGGCTCTCTGAGTAGTCCTGCTCCCACAACCCCGGCCACATGGGGCCGGGCAGGTCCGCCTCGTCGGCACGCATCACGTAGCAGTGGAGTCCCTGGCGGCGATCGCGGTCGAACCTCAGGATCATCTCCGAATTGTCCACGTGATCGGGATGTCGAACGGACAGATGTCAGTGAGGCACTGAAACGACCACGCTTGACGGAGGCCGGTCTTCACATCGAAGCAGCCGGCGAGTCGGTCAGCCGCCACGATTACCCGGTGCCAGTCGTGCATACTGCGGACATCCATCGGGATCGCGCTCCGACCGGTCCGGCGGCGGATCTCCGCCGGGCGAGTGCCGAGTCTGGCGTAGTTGCCCGGCACTGGCGTCGCCCATCACCACCCCGGTTCGGCGGGTGTCTCAGATGTGGGTCGGCCGGCCGGTGACGACACCTGGCGTCCCGGCGACGGCGTCCGGCGATGTCCGGGCCGGGCCCCACTTTCCGGCGCCTGGTTCCGGGGCGCTCGCTGGTGGCTCAGTGCTGGTCATCGGGTCCACGTGGCGGCTCATCCGTGCGCGAGAGTCTGCAACCAGACGACCAGCAGGCCGGCGACACCGAGGGTCAGGAGGAACAGCGTTCGCTGCCACCACGGCACCCTGATGCCGCGTATCGCGACGGCGGCGAGCGTTGCGAGGAGGACGGCTGCGGAAACCCGCAACGCGGGGGTGACGGGCCAGGCGCCGAGAGCAGAGGCACCGAGCAGCACAAGCGGGGCGACGACAGTCACCAACGAGCCCAGCGAGGCGCGCAGCGCGTGGCGCAGCTGCGGACCGTTCAGCCGTTCGACCCTGGAGGACACGTTCCTGGCGGAGGCGGGGACCGATACCCCGCCACGGCTTCGGTCGTGCACCTCCTGCCCCGTCCACTGGACGAGGAATTCGAGTTCGGGCTCGATCTGATTCTCCAGGCCCTGAACAACGGACTCCCGGCTTCCGCACCTCCGCTGAGCTGATCTGGGCGATCTGACACTGACGGCTCGACCTCGACGGGTGGCACCAGGAGTTCAGCGGATGGCCGCGCAGATCCCGGAGGCCCGTACCGACCGCGTACGCCAGCCGGGGATCGTGGTCATGCTTCGAGGCGTGGGCGAGCAGCGCCAGGGCGGTCGTCCCGGCGGTGCGTTAGCGGGCGAGTTCGTCCTCGACGAACGCCGGCCTCGCAAGCGTGATCGCCGGGATGGCCGCCACGAGGGTGACAGCGAGCAGGAACAGCAGCGGCAGGGTCCACCCGCCGCTCACGTCGTGCAGCAGCCCGACGAGCAGCGGACCGAGCGCGCCGAGAGCGTACGCGACTCCCTGGGCGAAGCCGCTCAGCGCGACGGTGCCGCCGTGGGTTCGGGTGCGGATGTTGATGAGCACGAGGCAGACCGGGAACAGGATCGACCCCGAGCCGATGAGCAGCACCCAGAGCAGTGTGAGTGTCGTGGGCGCGAGCAGCAGGCCGAGGTAGCCGGACAAGAAGCTCACGACACCGGTGGCGATCAGCCAGCCGACGTTAAGCCGCGCGGCGAGCAGTGGCGCGACGAATGCGCCGGGCACGCTGATGATGCCGGTGGCGGCGAGCAGCACGCCGGCTTCGGTCGGCGTCGAGCCGGCGATGTCGCCGAGGATCTCGGGCAGCCACGCGAAAGCCGCGTAGGTGCAGATCGTGCTGGTCGAGAATACGACGGTGATCGACAGGGCCACGCGTGACCGCCACAGTCGCGAGACGAGGGCGGTAGGCGGGGACTCGACGGCGCCGGCATCCGAGAGTCGCTGGCGGCGCTCCCGCGCGACGATGACGAGCCACGGAACGAGCGCGACTACCGAGGTCACCGACCAGATGCCGAGCGAGAACCGCCAGCCGATCTGCTCGGCGACCGGAGCGGCGACCGCGGCGGGCACGGCCGTGCCCACGCCCACGACGCAGACGTAGACGGCGGTCAGCAGTGCTACCCGGTCGGGGAAGTGGCGCCGCACGATCGGCGGCAGCAGCACATTGCCGATGCCCGTGCCGGCGAGCGCGACGACGCTGCCGGCGAGGAGTACCGCGAAGCCGGGGGCGAACGCGCGTACGAGATGGCCGAGGGTCATGAGCAGCAGCGCGAGCACGATGCCGCCATCGAGGCCGAAGCCACGGGCGACGCGCGGCGCGACGAACCCGGATGCCGCCAACAGGATCGGTGGCAACGTGCCGAGCAGCCCGACGCCGATGTTCGATATCGGGACGTCCACCCGGATGTCGCCGAGGATCGGCGATATCGTGGCAACCGCCTGGCGCAGGGTGAATGCGACGAGCCCGATGCCCAGCAGCGCGGCCGTGCGTCCCGCCCACAGCGGAAGGCGGCGGTGCTCGGACATCCCCCGACTCTAGTACTCAGCCCCGGGGATGTTGACCTTGGCCGAGCCCGCACGTCGGGTGACGAGAAGGCGGAGACGGTCGCCATCAATCGTTGACGACCGCCGAACATGCCGGGGACGCCAGACCGGTCGGGATGCGGAACCTGCTGACCCGGGGCGAGTGGGACGACGCTCATCGAGGACGCAGAAGAAGAACAGCACCTTCGACACGGGCGCCACGCTCCTGCGGAGGTCATGCCACTGATCCAGCTCCCCGGCACCACCGTCAACCCGATCGGTCTGCCCCGCACGCTGCCAGAGGGCAACCACCGTGCGCGCGCCCCGGGGAGGCGTTGACCTTCGCGAATGCGCTGCGTGTCTGTGGACGACCGGTGTGTTGTCCACAGGTTCTCGCGGAGACCTGAAGGAAGCCCGAAGATCTCTTGGCAATCTGGTGGCGAGACGTCAAGGGGAGTGGCCAGGCATGGACGATCGACAGTGCCCGCACGTCGGTGATGAGGCCCCAGCCCGCAGGGCACCTGAGTGGATCGGGGAGATCAGCGCGCTGCTGACCGCACTGGCGGGACTCGTGGCAGCGATAACGACGAGGATCGTCGCTTTGGCAGCGAGCCGTTAGGGCGTGCGGCAAAGCCCCTGGCCGGCCTGCGGCGGGCCCGGACCGCCGCCTGGACTCCGCCTCGGCTCGACCGAGGACTTTGACACACGCCCTGGACGTGGGCCGCCGTCGGAGCCTGACGCAACCCTGCGACGACCGACTCGTTGGTGCGACAAGGGGCGGACGGAGGCGGGCGATGGCGGCGGGGCACGGCGCTGACCTGCTGCGCCCTCCCTCGAGTTCGGGTCGCGCCACGTTCCTGGAGCTCTTCTTCGACCTGGCCTTCGTTGTGGCTCTCACCCGGGTCTCGCAACGATTCGCCGGCCTCGGCGATGACACTGGCTGGGCGCTCGTCACCGGGTTCGGCCGTACGCTGCTGCTCTTCTTGGCGCTCTGGCTGATCTGGTCACACACCGCCTGGATCACCAGTCGCTACGAACCGGAGCGGTCGATCATCCAGGCCGTGGTGGTCGGCACCATGTTCGCCGGCCTGGTCATGGCGGTGGCGCTCCCGCGCGCCATGGAGGAGCGGGCGCTGCCGTTCGCGATCGCGTACCTGACGGTGATGGTGGTGCGGCCGATGGTGGTCGCCGCCGCGCTGCGTGGCCATCCGCGATGGCTGGTGCCGTTCCGGCTTTCCGTGTGGGCGGCGGCGAGCGCACCGCTCTGGCTGGGCGGCGCGCTGGGCCCGGACCGGCTTCGCCTGCCGCTGTGGGCTACCGCCCTTGCCGTCGACTACCTCGCCTGGACGCTGGGCTGGCCGTTGCCGCGGCTCGGGGCTTCGAAGATCGGCCGTTGGCGGATCGCCGGGACGCACCTCGCCGATCGTTACCAGCAGGTGTTTCTCATCGCGCTCGGTGAGTCCATCCTGGTCATCGGCGTGGTCTTCAGCGGCACGGACTACTCCGCCGGGCGGGCAGCCGCCTTCGGGACCGCGTTCGTCACCAGCGCGTTGCTCTGGCGGATCTACTTTCACCGCGCCGGCCTGCTGTTGACCGATGCGTTGGAGCGGGCGGGCATGCCCGGTCGGCTGGGCGCGGTGTCGGAACGCACTCATCTGCTGATCGTGCTCAGCGTGCTCGTCACGGCGGTCGGATACGAGCTGGTGATCGATCACCCGTACGGGTTGCTCCGACCCGGTTGGCTCCTGTTCGTGGTGGGCGGCCCGATGCTCTTCCTCGTCGCCCGTCTGCGGCTGGAGTACGAGATCTTCGGCCGGCTTTCCCGTTCCCTGACTATCGGCCTGGTGGCCCTGCTGCTGGTCACGCCGGCGTTGGCCCGCTGGGCGCCGATGGCCGGGTTGAGCGTGGTGGCCGGGGTGCTGGCCCTGATCGCGCTGCGCGACGCGCTGTGGAACCGGGGCCGGCCGCCGGAGGTGCCCGCGTCGCCGATCGGGCGGGAGACATCCCACGATCGCGACTCCGAGGCCTGACCGCGCGGCCGTGTACAGCGACCAGCCCGCCCCGGCACTCGCACGGGAGCGCTAACTGGCGGATTCGGCCGACTGGCGCTCGGCGTTGATCCGGAGGAGACCCTCGACCCCCCGCAGGAAGGTCTCGGCCACCAGCGCGGGGTCGAAGAGGCAGCCGGCTGCCATGGCGCCGTCGCGGAGCATGACGAAGTGACGCGCGGCGGGCTCTGCCGTCTCCTTGTGGACCTGTGCCATCAGCGTGGTGAGCGTGTCCAGGAACCACTGCCGGTGGGCGATGATCTCCCGATGCACAGGGTGGTCGGCGTCGGGATATTCCGCTGCGGCGTTCAGGAAGGCGCATCCGCGAAACCCGGGGGACTGGATGCCCTCGGCGATGGCGCCAGCGATCGCCAGGAGGGGATCGGCCGGCGGCGGGTTGGCGGCGATGGCCGCGCCGACCGCGCCGCGATCCATCCGGTGAACTTCCCGCAGGTACGCGAGAATGAGGTCTTCCTTGCTGGGGAAGTGCCGGTAGAAGGTGGCCCGTGTCACTTTCGCCTCGGCGATGATCCGGTCAACGCCGACGGAGTGGATGCCCTCGGCGTAGAAGATCTTGGTTGCCGTGCTGAGGAGCCGGGATCGCGCCTCAGAGGGCCGATCAGCGGGTGCGCCGCGCTTCATCCTCCAATTCTAGCGTATAGAACGTTCGGTCTTAAGATCACGTGCGCTGACGCCCTGTCCGGCGGACGCGGCTGAGGCTCCCCGGCAGTGGCTCACGGGCCCCGCACGGACCAGCCGCTTGACCCGGCCGGCGATGGCCGGCCTGCGCTCGCGTCACCTCACCGAGTAGGCGACCGGCTGGCCGGACGTGCGGCCTTCATCACCCGCGAGGGTAGAACGTTCTGTCTTGACGATGCCCGGCGAAGGTGAGAACCTGTCATAGGTAGAACGTTCGTTCTAGCCAGGGCCCCGCACCATCCGTCCCCGGAAAGGGTCATCGTGAGTTCCGTTGTTGCTTCGCCCGGCATTTCCCAGACCGCTTCCGCGCTGCGGCGGCTCTACTTCGTCCGCTTCGCGTTCGCCATCGTGTGGGCACTCGTGACGATCGCGACCGCCAAGGAGATCGGTCCGCTCACGGCTGTGCTTTTCGTGCTCTACCCGCTGTTCGACGTGGGCGCCGCCATCTACGACCTCCGCTCGTCGCGGGCCACCGGATCGTCGACCCTGCTGTACGTGAACATCGCCGTCAGCCTGATCACCGCCGTTGGCGTGGGTGTCGCCTGCGCGTCCGGAATTCCGGCGGTGCTGCGGGTGTGGGGCGCCTGGGCGGTCGTGGCCGGTCTGGTCCAGCTGATCGTGGGGGTCACCCGACGCAGGATGGGCGGGCAGTGGCCGATGATCATCAGCGGAGGCATCTCGGTGCTCGCCGGTGGGTCCTTCATCGCCGGCGCCTCCGCGGCCGATCCGTCGCTGACCAACGCGGCTGGCTACGCCATCCCCGGCGCCATCTTCTTCCTCATCGCCGCACTCCGTCTCGGCCGCGGCGCGAAGGGCAACTGACATGACCACCACGGAGTACGACGTCGTCGTGATCGGCGCGGGTCCGGTCGGGGAGAACGTCGCCGACCGGGTCGTGCGGGGCGGCCTGACCGCCGCCATCGTCGAGCGGGAGTTGGTCGGCGGGGAGTGCTCGTACTGGGCCTGCATGCCGACCAAGGCGTTGCTGCGCAGCGCCTCCCTCATGCGGACGGCTCGCCAACTGCCGGGCGTGCGGGAGACGGTGACGAAGGACCTGGACGTCGCGGCGGTGCTCGCACGCCGGGACTCCTTCGCGTCGCACTGGCAGGACGACGGGCAGGTCTCCTGGCTCGCGTCGGCGGGGATCGCGCTGCACCGCGGCCAGGGGCGGATCCGGTCCGCCCGGGTCGTCGACGTGACAGGCGCCGACGGTGTGGTGACGCGGTTGACCGCGCGGCACGCGGTGGTCGTGGCGACCGGAAGCAGTGCTCTGCTGCCGGACGTCCCGGGTCTGCGGGAGGCGGCACCATGGTCCAGCCGCGAGGCCGCCTCGGCCGGGTCGGTTCCCCGTCGGCTCGCCATCATCGGTGGTGGTGTGGTGGCGGCCGAGATGGCGACAGCGTTCGCCGCTCTGGGATCTTCGGTGACGGTGCTGGCCCGTGACGGTGTGCTGCCGTCTGTGGAGCCGTTCGCGGGGGAGCTGGTCAAGGAGTCGTTGCGCGATGCCGGTGTGGCGGTCCTTGTCGGCGCGCAGGCTCTCTCCGTGAGGCGCGACGACAGCGGGACCGTCCACATCCGCACCGCTGACGGCGATCTCCTGGAGGCCGACGAGGTCCTGGTGGCGATCGGCCGTACGCCGAACACCCAGGACATCGGGCTGGACAGCGTTGGGCTGGTGCCGGGTGCCTGGCTGACAGTCGACGACACTCTGCGTGTCGTCGGCGGTGGCGAGTGGCTGTACGCGGCGGGTGAGGTGAACCGGCGCGTACTGCTCACCCATCAGGGCAAGTATCAGGCGCGTGCGGTGGGCGACGTGATCGTCGCCCGGGCGAAGGGTGCGAAGGTCGACGACGGCCGGTGGGGCCGGCACGCGGCCACGGCCGACGAGCGGGCGGTGCCGCAGGTGGTCTTCACCGACCCGGAGATCGCGTCGGTCGGGCTGACCGCGGCCTCGGCCACGGCGGCCGGCCTGCGGATCCGGGTCGTGGACTACGACCTCGGAGCCGTCGCCGGAGCATCCCTGCACCTCGATGGCTACCGGGGGCACGCCCGCATGGTCGTCGACGAGGACCGGAAGGTGATCGTCGGCGTCACCCTCGCAGGCCCGGACGTGGCGGAACTGATCCACGCCGCGACGGTTGCCATCGTCGGCGAGGTCCCGCTGGACCGGCTGTGGCACGCGGTTCCCGCATACCCGACCATCAGCGAGGTGTGGCTACGGCTGCTGGAGGCATACGGCCGCTGATGGTGTGGCCGGGCCTGTCCGGGAATCTCGACAGCCTTGCTCGCCGGTGCGGGCGCATGGGGCGATCGACTCCACAGTCAGGTGGCGTATCCAACCTCGACCGGTTCGTCCCGAAGCTGTCCCCGCAGGTGCGGACCGCGCCGACGGTGCTGCTCATCCGTCCCGACGGTTATCTCGCGCTGATCTCCGATGCCGGTGACGTCTCGGCGGTATCGCATTATCTCGACGCGGTCGGCTGACTCGTCGGCCCGGTCCCGTACGGCCGGTTTTCCAGATCTCGCGGACAGCGGTCCGACCCGCTCCGGATACTAGACATTGCCCGGATGTTGCACCGCCACCAGCCCGGGAATGCGGCCAGTGGGCGGTCGTCACCGAAACGCCCTGTCGACACATCCTCGTCGTCCGGTCTGCCCCAACACGTCCGACGACAGCGGGCTTCTCGAAGGGAATGCCAGATGAATGCTGCTTCCGACATGTCTGCCCACGAGACAGGGATGCCGACCATCGTGCTCGTCCATGGCGCATTCGCCGACTCGTCGAGTTGGAATGGGGTGATCGCCCACCTCAAGCGCCGAGGTTATCCGGTCCTCGCCGTCGCGAATCCGCTGCGCGGTGTGCAGAAGGATGCGGCCTACGTGCGGTCTGTGGTGGACAGCGTGTCCGGCCCGGTCGTGATGGCCGCTCATTCCTACGGCGGATCGGTGATGACCGAGGCCGCGGATGGCGCCTCCAACGTCAAGGCTCTGGTGTACGTCGCCAGCGTGAGCCCGGACGTCGGCGAGAGCGTTGCCGAATTGACCACCAAGTTTCCGGGAAGTGCGCTCCTTACCTCCATCAAGATGGTCCCGTACGCCCTCGACGGGGGTGGCACGGCCATGGAGCAGTACATCTATCAGGAGAAGTTCCCGGAGGCGTTCGCCGCGGATGTCGACCCCGACGTCGCCGCGCTGATGGCGGTGACGCAGCGGCCACCTACCGAAGCCGCCCAGACGGAGAGCGTGACCAAGGCCGCCTGGAAGACGATCCCGTCCTGGACCCTGATCAGCACCCAGGACCGGGGGATCCCGCCGGACCTACAGCGCTTCATGGCCAAGCGGGCCGGGTCCACGACTGTCGAGATCGAGGCGTCCCACGCGGTGGCCGTCTCGCAGCCCGGCCCGGTCGCGGACCTCATCGACGCCGCCGCCCGCGCGACAGCCTGACCGGGGACCGCGCCTTCCACTACCTGTCGCGTCGGGATCACCGGCCGAGTTGGGCGACCATCCGGCGGCACGGCATCGACGGGGTGTGGTCCGTCGGCGGGACGCGCTCTCGCCGACGGACCACACCGGAAGCGGAGCCTACGGTTTGCGGGCGAGGAGCCCGACGAAGGTGTGATATGTGTCGGTCTGTTTCGGAGCGGTCGCGCCCGACTCTGGACGCCACTCGGCCAGCGGCACCAGCCCCGGCTCCAGCACCGTGAGCCCGTCGACGAACGAGAGGATCTCCTCGTCGGTGCGCCAACGGCCGGTGCCCAGCGACTCGTTGAAGACCCGCTCGACCTCGCGGGCCTTGCGGGAGCCCTCGGGGTCTCGCTCGCCCGGGTCGCGGAAGTGCGACACCGCCACGTAGCTGCCGGAGGGCAGCGCGTCGATCAACGCCGCCGCCACCGCTCGGGGGTCCTCGTCGTCTCCGAGGTGGTGCAGGATCGCGAAGAGCAACAACCCGATCGGCCTGTCGAAATCGAGGAACCGACGTACGTCCGGATGGTCGAGGATCTCCTGGGGTGCCCGAACGTCCGCCTGGATCACCGTCGCGGTGCCCTCGGCGGCGAGCAGGGCCCGGCCGTGGGTCAGGACGATCGGGTCATTGTCCACATACACCACCTGAGCCTTCGGGTTCTGCTCGGTGGCGACCTCGTGCACGTTGCCCTGGGTGGGCAGCCCCGACCCGATGTCGAGAAACTGGTCGATGCCCGCCTCGGCGACGAGGAAGCGAATCACGCGACGCAGAAAGGCCCTGTTCGCCTGGCCGGCCGCCGGCCCGTCCGGGGTGATCCGCAGGGCGTGCTGGGCGACCTCCCTGTCGACCTCGAAGTTGTCCTTGCCGCCCAGGAAGAAGTCATAGACCCGGGCCACGCTGGGAATACGGGGGTCGATGCCGGGGGGTGCCGCCTTGTCGGGGGTCACAGGCGTCTCCATTCGTCGGGAATTGGCGCAGGCTGAGGTCTGCGGGCGGTGCCGGCGTCGCGGCGAGTGTAGCGATCAGAAGAGTTGATTTCCGCCCCGACTTTGGTACGCGGCACCAACAGGGAGCTCAGCATCCGTGCCAGCCGGTCACCCGCCGCCCCCGAGAATCAGCAGGTGCGCGTCTGCCAGCTCACCTTCGTCGCGAACATTGGCACATACAGGTCCCCTCCGCCGGGGCGAGCGCACAGTACGCCGGACATCTGCGACCCATTGAGGTACGTGTAGGACCAGCTGATCTCGGCGTTGCGGGAGGTGTGGTTGTGGAAGTCGAAGGCCGGGACGTTGCCGGAGCATTCGCTGCTGGTCACCAGAGACGGAGTCGCTGGGTGCGGCCCTCTGGGGCGGAGACTGCCCGAGGCGTCAGGAGCAGTTCTTGCCCTTGTTGATGCAGGTGACGATGCGTTGCATGGTCTGCGCGGAGTTGACGTTGACGAAGTCGTTGTGGTCGGAGAAGGGGTTGTGGTTCTCCTCCGGGAAGGAGTCGAGGGCGTACTGGCCTTTGACCTGCACCTTGCGGGCGATGTCGTACCCCACGGTGATCCGCAGTTGCGGGATCGCCTGGAAGCCCTGCGGGCAGGCGCCGCTGGCCTTGTCGGCGAACGCGACGTGCTTGCGGTGGTTGTCGCTGTCGATGTTGCTGCCGTCCCAGCAGCCGGGGAAGTCGTGCACGCGCTGCACCTGGCTGCCGGCGGGGCAGATCGGGTACTTGTCGGAGAGGCGGTCGGTGAAGCCCGAGCAGGTCCAGGTGGCACGGGCGTTGGCCGGCCCGCGGCTGGTGGGCTTGGCGTCGCCGGTGAGGGCCCGGAGGAACTTCGGCATCGGCACCACCTTGCTGACCGGGTTGCCGCGGTACTCGATCAGCACCTGCGCCGGGCGGACGATGCCGCCGGTGTTGCCGGGCAGTTCGAAGTTGGGTCCCTGCGGGTCGGGCAGCGCGGTGGCGGTGCTGGGCGCGCTGCTCGGTGCCGCCGGGGTGCTGGGGGCCTGGTCCAGCCTGCAGGCGGCGAGCGCGTCGAGGCCCTGCGGTCGGGTGGCCTGCCGCCCGATCGCGGTGGCGATCCGGTCGAGCGCGGCGGTCCGCTTGGCACGCAGCGGCCCGAGGATGGCGTTGTCGACGAAGGCCGGGCCGCCCTGGCCACGGCTGCTGACGAGACGTTCGTTGGCCTCGGAGATCTGCCGGTCGAGGTCGTCGAGGTTGCGGTTCACCTCGGCGAGGGCCCGGTCGGGTACGCCCGGCACCTTGTCCCGCACGCTGGGGCACTGAATCCGCGGATTCGCGGCCTGGGCCGCCGTGGCGCTCGCACGGTGGGCGCTGTCGGGCATCCGGGCGTGCATGTCGTCGTAGCTGACGTCGCACTCCACAAGCGAGACGAGGCCGGGCTGGTTGCCGCCGGCGGAGGTGATCGTGGCGCTGATCTCCTTGAGCATGGCGGCGCGGCGGGTCCGCAGCGAGTCGAGGACCTCCCCGTTGAACGCGGCGTCGATGCGGCCCCGGGTGGCGGTCATCCGCTGGTTCGCGGCGGCCTGCTCGCGATCCAGTTCCGCCAACAGGCGGTCGACGGCGGCGCGGGCCCCGGCGGGGACGGCCCGCAGCCGTTTGCCGACCGAGGGGCAGACCACCATCGGCTGGGTCTGGGCGAGGGCCTGCCGGATCTGCTTGCCGCTGCGGACGGTCTTGTCGATGCGCACCACCGGCCAGAAGTAGGACGACTTGTCACCGTTGCGGCAGGTGGTGCCAGAGGCGTCCAGATCGGCGTTGGAGGAGTTCGCGGTGATGGCCAGGTTGCCGACGAAATCGTGGACGTGTTCGGCGCCGTTGCGGATGCCGGGCTGGGCCACCGGATTGTCCGGGCTGAACTTGCCGTTGCCGTTCGTGCCGCAGTCGACGGTGAACCGGCCGGTCGACGCCCCGGCCGCCGGTCTCGGGTTCTGCACGTTCGGCGACACTTTCTCGATCGCCACGAACTGGTCCAGGGTGGTGGCGGCGTCCGCGGTGCCCTTGCCGCCACCTGAGACGAAGGTGGCGGTGAGCGCACCGCCGGCGGCGAGCACGAGCGCGGCCATGGCGAGCCTGGCCGGCCGGGACTGGGCCAGTGGGGTCCCGCTCTTTCTGCGGTTCATCGGAATCTCCTCATCGCCGGAAGCGGCTGTCTCCAGTCGGTACGGGCCGGCGCACGGTCAACGGTCAACCGTCGAGGGGCACGTCATGATTCGGTAATAAGTCCCGGCGGTCGGGGGTGAACCGGTCGGCCCGTGACGCACGGCAGCGGCGGCACCGCGCTGGCCGAGGCGTGAGATACGTTGGCGATCATCGATCTGTTGCGTCATCGTCGGGGGTATGACAGGCGTCCGTTCGTCCTCGCTGATCCGCCGTCCGCTGCCGGGTCTGCTGGCCGCCGTCGTGCTGGCGACGGCGATGCTCGGAACCGCTCTGACCGCCGCGCCAGCGGCTGACGCCGGCACCGCGGCGCCCGGCGCGTACCCGGGGGTCGCCCCGGCGCCCGGCCGGGCCGCGGTGTCCGCCGCGGAGCCCACCGGCACCGCGCCGCCGGTGCCGACGACGGCGCCCAGCACGCCGAACACCTCGCCCTTCCCGCCGAGTGCGCCCACGAACCTGACCGCCAGCGAGGTACGGACCGGGTCGGTCACCCTCACCTGGACGGCCGCCAGGCCCGGCTGCTGCGCCGTCACCGGCTACGAGATCACGTACTACCAGGCGTTCGACGACGTCATCTACAGCGCCAGCGTCGGGGCCGTCACCACCACCACGATCACCAGCTACCTCGGGCCGGGCCGGCAGTACTCGTTCCGGGTGGCCGCCCGGGACGGCCTCGGCCACCGCTCCCCATCGACGGACACGCTGACCGTTGTCACCCCGGTGACGGACACCGGCCCGGACACCACCCCGCCGAGCGCCCCGCAGAATCTGACTGTCGGCGAGGTGACCGCCTCGACAGCCGAGCTGTCCTGGTCGCCGTCGACGGACAGCGTCGGCGTGCTCGGCTACAACGTCTACCGGTTCGACGGCTGGTTCTCCTCGACACTTGTCGCCACAGTGCCGGGGACGACGTACACGACGTCGCTGCCCCCGTCGACGCCGCTGCGCAACCTGTACTACGTGCGGGCGCGGGACGCGGTGGGCAACGTGTCGATCGCGTCCAACACGGTCACCGTGCCCACGACGTCCACGCCGACGCCTCCGCCGCCCTCGACCTGCCGGGTGACCTACCGCAACCAGTCCGAGTGGCAGGGCGGCTTCGTGGCCACTGTGACGATCCAGAACACCGGGACGGCACCTGTCGACGGCTGGATCGTCACCTTCAGCTTCCCCGGAGACCAGCAGGTCACCTCGGCGTGGAACGCCACGGTCGGCCAGACCGGCGCCGCCGTGTCCGCCCGTAACATCGACTGGAACCGCGTCCTCGCGCCAGGCGGCTCCGCGAGCTTCGGCATGCAGGGGCGGTGGGCCGCCGGTGACCTGCCGCCGATCGGCTTCGCGCTGAACGGCGCCCCGTGCGCGGTCGGCTGAGTGGCCCGAGAAGGAGTCCCGTGAGCAGGTATTCGCACCACCGCAGGGCCCTGGTCGGGGCCCTGACGGTCGGCATCCTCGTCGTCTGCGCCACGCTCGGCGGCACGCCCGCGCCCGCCTCCGCCGCGAACACGCTGAGTATGCGGGGTGCCGACGTCTCCTCGTTGCGGCGCAGCCTGGATCTGGGCGCCAGGTACTACGACGCCGGCGGTGTCGCGCGCGACGCACTGGACATCCTGAAGTCCGTCGGCGTCAACTACGTCCGACTGCGCGTCTGGAACAACCCGATCAGCGGCTACAACAACAAGAACAGGGTGTTGGGCCAGGCGAGGGCGGCCAGGGCGAAGGGCCTCGGGGTGCTCATCGACTTCCACTACTCCGACACCTGGGCCGACCCCGGCAAGCAGTACAAGCCGGCCGCCTGGGCCGGCCACAGCCTGAGCCAGCTGGGCACCGACGTGTACAACTTCACCTACGACGTCTGCGCCAGCCTCCGGGGGCAGGGCACCCCGCCGGACAGCGTGCAGATCGGCAACGAGATCAACGTCGGGATGCTGTGGAACGAGGGCAGGGTCGTCAACAACGACTTCGCCCCGCTGGCCAGCCTGCTGAAGCAGGGCTACAACGCGACAAAGGCGTGCGGCGGCGGCATCCCGGTAATGATCCACACCGCCAACGGCGACAGCAACGCCAACGCCAGGTGGTTCTACGACGGCATCCGGGCCCAGGGCGTGCAGTGGGACATCACGGGGCTGTCGTACTACTGCGTGTGGCACGGCACCCTGTCGAACCTCTACAACAACATCGTCGACCTGCGCGGTCGCTACGGCAAGCCGGTCGTGATCGCGGAGACCGCGTACCCCTTCACCCGCGACAACGCCGACAGCGAGCCGAACGCCATCGGCGACGCGACCTGTGACGGCATCAGCGCGACCTGGGCCGGGCAAGCCCAGGAGTTCGACTGGGTCCAGAACACGGCCCGCAACGCGGGAGCCATCGGTGTCTTCTACTGGGAACCGACCTGGTACGCCGTCCGAGGCAACGGCTGGGACCCGGCCAACATCAACGGCACCGGCAACCAGTGGGACAACATGGCCGTCTTCGACTGGTCCGGGCGGGTGAACCCGGGCGTACGCTGGACGCCCTGACCCGTCGCTGGACGCACGCCGAACCGAGGTCGCCGACCGCGGCGACGCGTCCGGATGCGACGACAGCTCCACTGACCGCCGGCGGCGCGGCGGCGTCGTGCCGACGCGAGGCCACCCACGACGCCAGCCGCACGACCTCACTGGGGGCGGTTCAGCGCGCCTTGTTCGGATACTCAGGACAGCTGAGTACCCGCCATCAGGTGGCCGGCTCGACCGACCAATAGTGTTGCCACGTGGTGACATTCCTGCGTCGGTGGACCCTGCGGACCGCGAGCTTCGCCCTGACCTGGCTCTACACCCTCTACCGGATCCATCCGGCGGTGTGGCGGCTCACGGCCCGTCAGTACCGTCCCCACCTGGGGCGCTTCGCCCGGCTGCACGCCTGGATGACCTGCCAGTTCGCCGCGATCGACGTGCCCGCGTACGGCGACTTCCTCCGCCGCCACCACTGGCGGTTCCGCTGGTTCGACCTGTCGTCGTACCCGCCCACGGACAAGCGGTCGTACGTGCAGGCGTACCCGGAGGCGCAGCGTTGTTGGCACGGCGAGCTCGAGATCGCCGGCAGCGTGGTCGACGAGTCGTCGGGCTCGTCGGGCCAGCCGTTCAACTGGATCCGCAGCCGCCGCGAGCTGCGCTCGGTGCACAAGAACCTGGCCGGCTACGCGACGATGGTGTTCCCGTCGAAGCGGCGGTTCGTCATCAACGCGTACTCGATGGGGGCCTGGGCCACCGGGACCAACACCGGCATCGCCATGTCGGCGATCGCGATGGTCAAGAACACCGGGCCCGACCTGCGGAAGATCATCGACACCCTGTTGTACTTCGGCCCCGGCTTCGACTACATCGTCACCGCCTACCCGCCGTTCCTCAAACACCTGCGCGACAAGCTCGACGCCGAGGACTTCCCCTGGGCCGACTACCGCATCAGCGGACTTGTCGGCGGTGAGGGGATGACCGAGGCCCTGCGCGACTACCTACAGGAGCGCTTCGTCAAGGTGCGCTCCGGCTACGGGGCCAGCGACCTCACCATCGGCATCGCCGGGGAGAGCGACTTCAGCGTCTGGGTCCGCCGCCGACTGCGCACCGACACGGCACTGCGGACCGCCCTGCTCGGCGCCGACGAGCACCGGCTGCCGATGGTCTTCCAGTACAACCCGCTGGAGACGTACCTGGAGACCACAGCGGACCAGGAGGTGCTCTGCACGATCAACTCCACGGCGGTGCTCAATCCCCGGGTCCGCTACAACATCGGCGACGAGGGCCGGCTGATCTCGTACCCCGATGTCCTGGCCGCGATCACCGACCCCGCGGCGCGGGCCGCCGCCGACCGCGCCTGGCAGGTCGACCGGATGCGTCTGCCACTGCTGTTCCTGTACGGCCGCAAGGACAGCACCATCTCGTACATGGGCGCCAACATCTACCCGCAGGACGTCGAGTACGGCCTCTATGCCGGCAATCCCCAGGCGCACCTGCTGCAGAGCTTCTGCCTCGCGGTGACCGAGCAGGCCGACCTGGAGAGCCGACCGGTCGTCAACCTGCAACTCCGCGAGGGCCTGGCGCTCGACCCGGCGCAGCGGCGAACCCTCACCGACACCTGCCGGGCGGGGGTGTTGCGCCACCTGGCCGAGGTCAGCCGGGACTTCGCCGAGTCCCTCGCCGAGGACCCGTCCGCGGCGGACCTGCGGGTGGAGGTCCACGAGTACGGCACCGGCCCGTTCGCCGGCGCGGCATCAAAAATCAAGAACGTCTACCTGGTGAAGGGCGTGCCGGCATGAGAACCACCGACTTCTCCGCAGCGCCGGCGGTGGGCCAGGCGACGGCCATGTTCGTCGGCGCCACCCGCTACCGGGGGCCGCGCTCGATCCTCACGCTCACCCGGACCTGGTTCCGGATGGTCCGGCAGATGAAACGGATGGAGGGGTACCGGTGGCACACCGTCTACTACCAGTTCCCGTTCACCCTCGGCACCATCGCCTTCTTCAGCGACCGTGACGCGCTCCTGACGTTCGCCCGCAGCCGCCATCACCGTGACCTCATGTGTTGGGTGACCGATCACGGCACGAAGAACGCGACAGGCGGCTACATCCGCCTCTACAACGCCGAGCCCGAGGGCTACAGCAACGGCATCTGGCGTGCCGAGGGCGACGGCATGGCGCACATACCGACCTTCACCCCGCTCTCCCGTGAGACGTCCGGCCCGCCGGTGCACCGCGCATGAGACTGGAACCCGTGCGGTCACGGGCCGACCTGCGGGCATTCGTCGACTTCCCGCTCCGGCTCCACCCGACCGACCGCTACGTACCCCTGGTGTCCTCGGTCATCGCGGCCCACCGCGGCGCCGCCGAGCTGTTCGTGGTCCGCGACCGACGCGGCGACGTCGTGGGACGCACCAGCGTGCACCGCAGCGCGCCCTTCGACGCCAAGGTCGGCCCCCGGCAGCTGTTCGGGCACACCGAGTTCGTCGACGACGACGACGTCTTCACCGCCATCATGGACGCGGTCGAGGCCCGGGCCGACGGTCGACAACTGTTCGGGCCGGTGGCCCTGCTGCCCAACCAGACCGGCGGGGTGATCACCTCCGGCTTCGCCGACCGTGGCTTCGTGGACTCGGCGTGGAACCCCGCCTACTACCCGGACATGTACGAACGGCACGGCTTCCACCGTCGCTTCGAGGCCGACACGTGGCTCGTCGACCTCGACGGTACGACCACTGGTGCGTCGCCGGCCGTCGACGCTGACCATGGATTCGCCTTCGACGATGCGCGAATAGCCAGCGAACGGCTCGTCATCCGGCACGGCTCCCGGTGGCACCTGCGCGGCCAACTGCCGATCCTGCGCCGGATGCTCAACGCGAGCTTCGCGCAGTTGGGCTACTACACCGACATCTCCGCCGAGCAACTGGCGGAGCAGACCGACGGCCTGGCGTTCCTGCTCGACGAGGCGCTGCTCCTCTGGCTGGAGAAGGCAGGTCGACCCGTCGCGTTCGTCGTCACAGTGCCGGACATCTCCGAATACCTCATGCGCGTCGGCGGTCGGCTCGGCGTACTCAATCAGCTCCGGCTTCTCGCCACCCGTGGCCGATACCGACGGGACGCCGTCCTCATCATCAAGGGGACCGTGCCCGACGAGCAGGGAAACGGGTACCTGACGCTGCTGTCCCGGGAGTTGCATCGCAATCTCGCCCGCAACGGCTACCGGACGCTGCGCAGCACCTTCGTCGAGCGGACGAACGTCGCCTCCGCCGCGCAGTACCGGCGCGCGAGTGGACGGCCACTGCACGGGTACACCTTCTACGAGCGAGGGGCCGCGGTGTGAGCTGGGTCGAGCAGGTGCGGGCCGCCGAGGCGATCTGCCGGCGGGCACCGAGCGCACACAACACGCAGCCGTGGCGGCCGGAGTACCACACCGACGAGATCACCATCGCCGTCGATCCCGCCCGCCGCCTGCCCGACTCCGACCCGACCGGGCGCGACCTGGCCCTCGGCATCGGCGCGTTCGTCGAGACCTGCCTCATCGTCTCCGCCGAACTCGGCCTCACCGTCACCGTGGCCCCCGGTCCGCGCCTGGTCCCCGCCGCACATCGGTACGCGACCCCGTTCACGACCGCCGACATCGAGGCCCGCCGGGTCGCCCGTGGTCCGTACGCACCCGGCTACGTCGACGACGCAGTCCTCGCCGATCTCGAGCCGGGCATCGCACAGGTCCCGACCCGGGATCTCGTAGCGGACCTGGCCGTCGCCGACAGGTGGATGTTCGGCACACCCGCCGTCGCCGTCGAGTTGCGGGACTGGCTGCGCCTGAGCCCACGCCATCCTCGGTACCACCTCGACGGGCTCACGGACCGGGCGCTCAGCCTGTCCCGCGCCGAAGCGCGCGTCCTGTCCGCGGTGCTGCGCGCGTACCCGGTCACCCGCCGGCTGGGCCTGCCGGCGCTGCTGGCCGCCAGCGGCCGTGGCCTGTTGCGCTACGACGGCAGCGTCCTGGTCCTCCTCGCCGCCGATGGTGAAGACCGGATCAGCGCGGGCCGACGGTTGCTGCGGACGTGGCTGGCTCTCGCCCGGCACGGCCTGGCGGTCCATCCGCTCAGCCAGCTCGTCGACTGCCCGGCGACCGCCGGTCGGCTCGCCGAGCGGGTCGCAGGCCTTCCGCTCGCGGTGTTTCGGGTCGGCCGGCCCCGCATCGCACCGGTCCGGTCGGCCCGACGCGGCGAGGAGTTGTCGGCCCAGCCGGAATAGTCGTGCCTCACCTGCTCGGCAGTCAGAGCGGAACCGCCCGCGCTGTGTACGTGGTCGCGCCGTCAATCTGCTTCGGCGGTCGGCGTCAGCCCCAGGGGCCAAATCCGGCGATGACGCCCCGGTACAGCGCACTCGGGCGGTCCCAGCGCAGGGTCGCCGTACACGGCGCGGTATCGGTGCGGCGGACCGACACCGCGACGGTTTTCGCCTGTGGCGGGGCTGCCTGCGCCGCGTCGAGGCGGCTCCCGGCAGCGAAGAGCCCTCCCGATCGCCACAGCCGTCCGTCAACTGTCAGCTGCCACTCGAAGACGGCGTTGGCGCACTCGCTCGACGGCGGAAGCGTGAACTCGCCGTCCACGCCGCGGAACTGGATCACCCGCTGCCGGGTCGGGAAGGTGAAGGCGGTGCTGACCCGGCCGCCAGGGCCGACCTGCCACTGGTAGGCGACAACGTACTCGGAGCAGTGGGCGTTGCCGGCACCGGAGCTACAGCTCACCTGCGTGATGTCCGTGGGCTGGTCGCCGGAACGATAGATGGGGGCCCGCGGTGCGATGGAGAGCAGGGACAGCGTCAGGAAGGCCAGGCCCACCACCACCGCGCAGAGCCGGATCCACCACTGCTGCGGCGTTGGCCGGCGCTCCTCCGCTGCCTGCTCGGACGTTGTCGCCGCCGGCGGCGCGGCGGAGAGCGGACTTGCCCCGCCGGCCAGATACTCCTGCAGCATCAGGTGCCGGAACTGGTGGCGCGCACCCGACTGGCGGAGCACTCCCCGTTGGTGCGCGTCGTCGAGAAACCGGGGCAGCCGGAACGGCAACCGGCCAGTGACGCCCAACCAGGCCCGGGCGACGAGGAACGAGCCCCACGGGTGGTCGAGTGCGGTCGCCAGGGCGTAGACCACGCCGAACACCGCGACAAAAAGTCCTGCGTACCAGATTCGCAGGCCCAGGACATTCGCCAGCAGCAAGCCGATCGCCACACCGATGAGCGCGCCACCCCAGACGCCTCGGGAGATCGCACGTGCGCGTTCCCTGGCCAGGGCCGACCGGGGGGTTGGCTCCTCCGCATGGAGGCTCTGCGGCGGCCCGCCCGTGGAGAACGCGACAAGGGCCGTGAGGGCACCCGCCAGGGCCGCCATGACCAGTCCGGTGGCGAGCCCGAAGACGGGTGTGAACAGCAGCGCCGTCAACAGTGCGACCAGGGCGCCGGCGATGGTGACGAAGCCGGTACGGATGAGTGGGTTCAGCTCCCACCAACCCACGTCCTGCACACCATGCTCGCTCATGTGCCGGGCAAGAAACATCAACCACCGCTGTGCCTTCTCCGGTTGGTAGTCGACGTCGGCGGCCTGCGGCTGGTCGGACGTGCGGCGGCGGGGCGGAGACGCGTAGACCGCGGGGACGAAGGCCGCCACCAGCCGGGCCTCCACCGAGCGCTGGCCGTCGGCGGTCTGCGCGGCCTCCAGCAGGTCCACCGGGTCCGTCGTGGACGCCGCCTGGTAGGTGCTGCGGGCAAGGGCCACCATCAGCGGGGTGGAGAACGCCTCGGCCAGCGGCCCGTCCCGGTGCGCCCGCAGATGGGCGAAGACCGGCTCCCAGCGCGGATCCGGCGCCGGCGAGGACAGATAGGTGATGGCATCCTCGACATCCACCGACGCCAACTCGACCACCGCCGCACGGGACAGCACGCGGCTGCGTTCCACGGCCATGTCGTACTCGTGGCTGCGGCAGGTGACGACCAGCGGCCACCCGGTCACGGCGAACTGGTCGAGCCTGGTCATCGCCTGAGCGACGGAATCAGCGGGCAGCTCGTCGAAGCCGTCCAGGATCGGCAGGATCCGCTTCTCTTTCACCAGACGTCGGGCGAGAGCCGGCGGGTCGCCGTGGACGGCCAGCACGTCACAGTGGTCCTCGGCCAGCCGCCGGGCCACGAAGTCGTCCAACCGCTCGGCGCCGTCCCACAGGTGGATCGACAGAAGCACCGGCACCGGCTCGCCTGCGGTACGACGGCCGATCAGCCCGAGGGTCAGCAACATCGCGAAGACGGTCTTGCCCGCACCAGGGCGACCGAGAACCATCAACTGCCGATGCGGCAGGTTGCGGAACGCCTCCACGATCTCGTTGTTCGGCTCTCCGGTAGTTTTCCCGCTAAGCGGAAAATGCTGCCAGTCACCCCCGAGGGGATCGTCGAGCACATATCGCCGATCGGCGGCTGGCCGACCCGTCGACGACCAACGCACCAGCAGCGGCGCCGGCCGGGTGACCTCCTGTCGCGCCGCCTCCGCCGCCCACTCCGCCTCGATCTGTGTCGCGAGATCCGTAAGCGCCCGCCCGATCCGGTCCTCGTCGATCGCTGGCGCGTCCGCACGTCGAGGAATCCGCTCCCAGAGCAGATTGGCTCCCTCGAGCAGAGCCACGACAATTGCCGCCCACGTCCCCCACCGCTCAAGCTCTTCCGGGGTGTCGGCGACACCGGATCTCGCCAGGAACATCACGGCCAGCACCAACAGCCCGACACCGGCCAAGATGTAGGTGATCCGCATGTCCCGTCGCCGCCGCACACATGCATCATCGGCTATCGCGACAACACCGTCACGCCGCAGGTCGGCCCGCGAAATCGTCCCACTGACGCGCCCGCCCTCCGCCGCCTCCGAGCCCCGCTCACGACCGCCGAGGATGCGGGCCGGTGCGTACGCGACTCCTCACTGTCCCGTCGTCGCGGCGGGCTGGGGTTGCTGTTGCCAGGGATCGCCGGAAGCGCCGTCGGCGAGGTGCCGTTCGTAGCTGGACACCTTGCCGTTGACGAGTTCGAGGCAGTCGTTCAGTCGCGCGAGCTGCTCGGTGATGTGGCGCTGGTGTTCGCGGAGCAGGTCGAGCCGTTGCGCCTCGTTGCCGGTGCCCTCGCGGACGAGCTGGGCCAGGCGGCTGATCGTCGCGAGGGGCATCCCGGAGGCCCGGAACTTCACGCAGTTCGCCACCCACTCGACGTCCCAGGCGCTGTAGACGCGCCGGCCGGCACTGTCACGCCGTACCTCACTGGCGAACAAACCCTTTCGTTCGTAGAGCCGCAGGGTGTGCACGCTCAACCCGGTGCGCCGCGCCACCTGTCCGATGCTCAGGTCGATGTCCGCCATGGCGTCGACCGTAGTCCGTTGACCTAGACCTCGGTCTAGCGCCTAGCGTCCGTGACATGACCAGCGACACGACCGACGCCATGTTCGGCGCCCACAGCAAGACCGCGGACGTCCTCGCCGGAATGGACCTCAGCGGTAGGACCGCCCTCGTCACGGGCGGCTACTCCGGCCTCGGTCTCGCCACGACCCGTGCGCTCGCCCGAGCCGGGGCTCGGGTCGTCGTCCCGGCCCGCAGGCCGGACGCGGCGCGGCAGGCACTCGCCGGCGCGGCCGAGGTCGAGATCGAACAGCTCGACCTCGCCGACCTCGCCTCCGTCCGTGCGTTCGCCGAACGGTTCCTCCGCAGCCATCCCGCCCTCGACATCCTGATCGCGGGTGCCGGGGTCATGGCCTGCCCGCAGACGCGGGTGGGTCCCGGCTGGGAGGCGCAGTTCGCGATCAACCACCTCGGCCACTACGCGTTGACGAACCTGCTGTGGCCGGCGCTCACCGCCTCCGGCGCGGCTCGTGTCGTGTCGGTCGCCTCCGGGCGCGACCCGTCGTGGCGGATCCGGTGGGACGACGTGCAGTTTGAGCGCGGCTACGACAAGTGGGAGGCCTACGCCCAGTCCAAGCTCGCGAACATCCTGTTCGCCAGCCATCTCGACCTGCTCGGCGGGCCGCACCGCGTCCGCGCGTTCTCCGTCAATCCCGGCTATGTCCGCACCCCCCTGCAACGACACCTCGCCGTCGAGGAGATGGTCGCCGCCGGCTGGATCGACGCGGACGGGACTCCCGCGCCGGGCCTGTTCAAGACCGTCGAGCAGGGCGCGGCGACCCAGGTCTGGGCCGCCACGTCACCTCGGTTGGCGACGAACGGTGGCGACTACTGCGTGGACTGCCGGATCACCGTCGGCAGCCCCACCGACAGCGGCGCGGCAGCCCGACTCTGGGCTCTGTCGGCCGAGCTGACCGGCCTCGACCTCATCGACCACGCCTGACCCGTCCCGCCCGCTCGTACGCCTGCTCCGCGGTCGCGAGCTGCTGGGCCAGCCGATCCTGCCCGCTCTTGATCAGGTCCCCGTACGCGTCGTCGCCAAGCGCCCCGATCCCGCATCGGCACGCTGGAGGCGTTCGCGGGCACGGGCGAGGTCACCGAGCCGGCGATAGCGGTCCGCCAGGTTGAGATGCAACGACGGGTCCGGCGCGGCCACCGACATCGGCTGCGAGTGCCGCCAGTACGGCCCCAATGCTCCGGACTTCTACTTCCTCTGGGCCTTCACCCACTAGTGGTACCGCTCAGCAAGGACTGACCAGATATTTGCGTGGCGCGCATATTTGCGCGCCACGCAACTAGTGCTACCGTTGGGGCATGACGGGGCTACGAGAGCGCAAGAAGGCCGAGACGCGGGCGGCGCTCGGCTGGGCGGCGATCCACCTCACCGTGCAGCGCGGCTTCGACAACGTCCGCGTCGAGGACATCGCCGAGGCGGCCGGTGTGTCCCCGCGCACCTTCAACAACTACTTCTCCAGCAAGGCCGAGGCGATCGCCTCCCGCCACCTCGACCGCAGCCTGCGCACCGCCGCCGCGCTGCGCGAACGCCCCGCCGACGAGCCGCTCTGGGCGGCGCTCACCCAGGCCGCGCTGGAGCAGTTCACGCGCGGCCCCGAGGTCGAGGCGATGCCGTCCCCGCCACACGACCAGTGGGCGGCCGGCGTCCGCACCATGCTCGCCGAGCCCGCGTTGCAGGGCGAGCGGCTGCGGGCCGTCGCGATCGCCGAGGCCGAGTTGGCCGCCGCCGTCGCCGAGCGCACCGGCACCGACCTCGCCACCGACATGTATCCACGGCTCGTCGCCGCCGCCGCCAGCGCGGCCGTCGCCGTCGCCATGCAGCACTATCTCGACAGCGCCGACCCGCCCGCCCCGATCGAGCGCCTCATCACCGACGCCTTCACCCAGGTCGCCGCCGGCCTCCCGGCGCCGCCCCGCTGAGGCTCGACACAACCTCACCCACGTCTCCAGCCGCGGCACACCGCGGCGGGCCGGCCGCGCGCCGCGCCTGCCGTGGCGATGACGCACGCCCAGAACGGATCACGACAATGATCGATGTCCTCATCGTTGGAGCCGGACCCAACGGCCTCATGCTCGCCTGCGAGTTGGCCCTCGCCGGCGTCCACCCCGTCGTCCTCGAACGCCACGCCGCGCCGACCGGCGAGCCCCGCGCCAACGGCCTCGTCGGCCAGGTCGTCCGACTGCTCGACCGACGCGGCCTCTACGCGCGGCTCAGCGGCGAGAGCACCCCGCCGGCCCCCCAACCAGCCTTCGTCTTCGGCGCGTTCCCGCTGGATCTCACGATGCTCACGCAGAACCCGCACTACGTGCTCGGCGTGCCGCAGGCCCAACTCGAGGCCGCCCTCGCCGCCCGAGCCGCCGAGCTCGGCGTCGACCTGCGCCGCGGCCACGAGGTCGTCGACCTCCGCCAACGCCCCGACGCGGTCGAGGTCCACCTCGCCGACGGTACGCGGCTCACCTCCCGTTTCCTCGTCGGCGCCGACGGTGGCCGCAGCGCGGTGCGCCGCCTCGCCGGCATCGAGTTTCCCGGCGTCACCGTCGACCGGACGATTTCCCGCACCGCCACAGTGACCGTCCCCGCGTCAGCCCTCGATCCCGAGACCGGCGGTCTGCGCGTTCCCGGCTACGGGGTCGTCCCGCCGTTCCAGCACACCCGCACCGCCCGCGGCATGATCGCCTGGGCCCCGTTCCCCGGCCGTCCGGCGATCCTGAGCACGACGGAGTGGCCCGACGCGCCGACAAGCGACGAGACCCCGATGGACCTGGCGGAACTACGCGCCAGCGCCGCCCGGGTGCTCGGCGCCGACGTCCCCGTCGACGCGCCGGAGGGCCCCGGCCTGCTGCGGCGGCTGACCGGCCAGAACACCCGCATCGCCGCCCGCTACCGCGCCGGGCGGGTGCTGCTGGTCGGCGACGCCGCGCACGTGCACCCCGCGATCGGCGGGCCCGGCCTCAACCTGGGCCTCCAGGACGCGGTCAACCTGGGGTGGAAGCTCGCCGCCACGCTACGCGGCTGGGCACCACAGGGCCTGCTCGACACGTACGAGACCGAGCGTCGCCCCGTCGCCGAACGGGTCGTGATGTCCACCCAGGCCCAGTCGGCGCTCATCGGCCCCGGTGACGAGATCACCAGCCTGCGGCAGCTCTTCGCCGAGCTGCTGCGCAAGCCGGAGGTGACCGGGCACATCGCGGCGCTGATGTCCGGCGCGGACATCAGCTATCCCGCCGACCCCGCCGACCCGTTGGCCGGCCGCTTCGCCCCCGACGTGATCGTGCGCCGCGACCGCGGCCCGGTCCGGCTCGCCGAGCTGACCCGCGCCGCCCGCCCGCTGCTGCTGGACTCCACTGGCGCCTACGCCGGGGTCGCCGCGCCGTGGCGAGACCGGGTCGACGTGGTCACCGGCCCACTGGAGGGCACGACCGCGACCGCGATGCTCGTACGCCCCGACTGCTTCGTCGCCTGGTCCGCCGGGGACGCCGGTACGCTGCGCGCCTCGCTCACCCGCCACTTCGGCGTCCCACGGTGAGGAGGCAACCACGATCAGGGTTTCCGGCGTAGTTCGCGCAGCACGCCGTGCCGACGTGCGGCCCAGGCGAGGCGTCGGACGCTCGGGTGCCTGACGAACAGCACCGCCACCTGGCGGATCAGGCCGAGGCGGTTGTCGCTCGCCTGGTTGTCGACAGCCTGCCAGATCAGCTCGCGCACCCTGGCGCTGTCCAGCACCGCCCGCAGCTCACGCCGTACCGCGGGATCCTCGGCCGCGGAAGCGATGGCGGCGACCTGACCCGGCCTGTCCGCCAGCGGCTCCAGCGCCGCCGCGACGAGTGGCCGGCGTACCTCGTCCTGCTCCAGCAGCAGCAACACGGCTTCGCGGATCTCGACAGTGTCCAGGGCGGACCGTAGCAGGCTCAACAGGCTGCGCTCCACCTCGCGGTCGTGATCCGCGGCGGACAGCGTGGCCAGCAGCACCGCCACCTCGTCGAGGTCGATGAGGTGGCGCAGCCCGCCGCGGAACTCCGGCAGCCCCCAGGCAACCTGCAAGGCCTTGACGAGATCGCGGTTCATGAACCACCCGCTACCCGAAAGCGACGGCCGGCGAAACCCGCCAGCGGAGTCGGGGAATGATCGTCCGTCTGGGTTCGCCGAGCAAAGTCGCGTCGACCGGTAAACCGTGCGAGCCGATCCGGTGTCTTGCAGGTTGACGAGGCTCGGGAGGGCGGATGAGTGATTCGCGTGGGGCGGAGTTCGACGACTTCGTGCGTACCCGATCGGTGGTGCTGTTGCGGGTTGCCTTCCTGCTGACCGGGGACCGGCACGCGGCGGAGGACCTGCTTCAGGAGGTGCTGGAGCAGGTGTACCTGCGCTGGCGTCGGGTGCGGAGCAGCCCCGAGGCGTACGCGCGACGTGCGCTGGTCAACCGGTCGATCAACCGGTGGCGTTGGCGTGCCCGGCGTCCGGAGCGGGCACTGGGCGACCACGACGGGGTTGCCCGGGACCACGCCGACGCCGTCGCGGTGCGCGAGCTTGTCGTCGGGGCGCTGCGGGCGTTGCCGGCTCGGCAGCGGGCCGTGGTCGTGCTCCGTTACCTGGAGGATCTGCCGGTCGCCGACGTCGCGGCGGCGATGGCCTGCTCCGAGGGTGCGGTGAAGAGCCACGCCTCGCGTGGGTTGGCGCGGCTGCGGGAGGTGCTGGCGGATTCGAGTCTCGCCATGCCCATCACGGAAACCGGGAGTGCGCGATGACGATGAACGACAGTGACGTGCGCGAGATCCTGCGGCGCGCGACGGATGACCTGGTCGCCCCGGCGGGCCTGCTCGGTGCGGTGCGCCGGGGTGGGCGGCGCCGGGTGGTGCGCCGCCGGGCGGTGTTGGCGGCCGTGTGCGTGGCCGTGGTAGCCCTCCCGGTGGCTGGGGGAGTCCGGCTGGCCGGCAACGCCGGGGAGACCCAGGTCGCCGCACCGCTGTTCGACGAGCCCACGCGCGGTGACCTGGCCGCCGACGAAGGCTACCTGCGGCAGGTCCGCACGACGTGGGACCGTCATCTGAAGCAGATCGGAGAGCCGACGAGTGGCCCGCCGCACGTCGTCTGGGCCGGCACGACGCCTGCTGGGCCGGCCGCCTACGTCGCCGACGGCACCCTGCGCCCCACGACCGTGGGGTTCGTCGAACCCACCGCCGACGGGCCGCGCGTCGGCACCCTGACGCAGGTCGGCGACTCGGGGACGGACGGCCTTGAGCAGGCCACACTGCTCGGACCCCAGCGCGACGTGCTCCTCGTCCTCGACTTCGGACAGGCTGTGGAGTTCTCCCCGGAGCTGCGCTTCCTGCCCGACGGCAAGGTCGAGCGGACGTTCACGCCGGTGGCGTTCCGCGACGGTGCGGCAGTGCTGTCGGTGCCCCCACAACGCACGAAGCTCACCGTCGCGCTCGCCAAGACGCCAGTTGAGCGGAGGAACGCGCTCCACATCAGCAACACGTCGCTTGTCCTCTTTCCCGACGGAAAGGACCGGCCGGCGGCACCGCTCT
The DNA here is from genome assembly GCF_040647875.1 of Micromonospora sp. NPDC049230. Lineage (NCBI taxonomy): Bacteria > Bacillati > Actinomycetota > Actinomycetes > Micromonosporales > Micromonosporaceae > Micromonospora > Micromonospora sp. NPDC049230. The sequence continues at coordinate 29,815 of NZ_JBEZCZ010000026.1, read as the reverse complement.
TCCGCCACACGTTGCCCGGCACCGAGCAGGTGTGGGGCAGCGACCCGGCTGCCGAAGACGTGAGCGCGCCCACCGAGGCCATCGCCGACTACATCGACCCGGTGGGCGCGCACACGCACAACGGATCTCCCCGGCTGTCGGTCTACGGGGTGACCCCGGACGGCCGGCGGCTCCTCGTGGAGAGCATCCAGTACGACGACCACCCCTCCTGCGTCATCGCCCTGCTCGCCGGAAAGAACAGTCCCTTCGAAGCGGTGGCCAGCATGACCACGGACTGGCTGGCACCCCTGCCGGTACGGCTACGACTGCCCGACGACCAGGGCATCGTCGTCGCCGCCGAGGGGTCGGCGCTGAGCTACCGGATCGGCGACGGGCAGTGGCAGGATGCCGGCCGCGATGCGGCACTCCTGCCCGCCAGCGCCACCGACGTCCGGGTCACCGACGCCAACGGGACAGCGACAAGCGTCCCCGTCGGGGCCTGATCAGGCGACCGGCCGCCGGCGGCCCCGGCCGGCGGCCGGCACGGTGGCCGGCAGCCCAGATGTCTCACCTGCGGCGCGGGAACGCGTGCGGTGTGTTGCTGCTCCCCGCCGCGCGTCCACGGCGAGCAGCAGGAGCGCGGCCAGCGTCAGCAGCCCACCGGCGAGGGCCAACGTGCGGGCCCCCGAGGTGGGCAGGAGGGCACCGCCGAGCAGTGAGCCGCCCGCGATGCCGGCGTTGAAGGCGGTGCTGACGCCGGCCGACGCGATGTCGGTGCTGCCCGGGGCCAGGTGCAGCATCCGGTTCTGCACGGCGGAGCCGAACGCCGCGTAGGCGAGGCCGATCCCGGCCAGGAGCGCGACCGCGCCGGGCCGGAGCGCGCCGAACGCGTACAGGCCGAACAGCGCGGCCGTGCCGATGCCCAGCGGCGTCAGCAGGGAGGCGACCGGCCGGGTGTCCAGGGTCCGCGCCGCAGCCAGGGTGCCGACGACGCCAGCGGCGCCGGCGGCGAACAGCAACGGCGCCAGCAACGCGTCGGCGAAGCCGCTGACATCGAGCAGGAACGGCGCGACGTAGGTTTGCAGGGTCAGGAAACCGCCGATGCCGAGGGCGGTCGCGACAAGCAGGAGGACGAAGCGCCGCCCGTCCGGTGCGGTGCCCCGGGCGGCGCCGCCGGCGGCCGGGGGATAGGAGGGCAGGAAGACGAGCACCGCGGCGGCGACGGCCAGACCGACCCCGGCCAGCGCCGCGAACGCCGCCCGCCAGCCGGCGTGCTGTCCGAGCCAGGTGCCGAGGGGTACGCCGAGCACCGGGGCCAGCGTCGCCCCGGTGGCGAACAGCGCCACCACCCGGCCGCGTACCGCCACCGGAAAGGGCCCGGTCACGGCCGCCGTGGCGACGGACCAGAACAGGGCCTGCGCGAGGGCGGTGGCGAGTCGGGAGCCGGCCAGCACGGTGTACGTCGGCGCGAGCGCGGCGGTGCCGTTCGCGGCGGCGAACAGGAGCATCGTGCCGCCGAGCAGGTGGCGTCTAGGGATCCGTTGGGTCAGCCGGGCCAGCGGCACGGACGCCAGCACGACCACTACCGCGTACCCGCTGACCAGCAGACCCACCTGGGATCGGGACCTGTCGAGATCGGGTGCGATGTGGGTCAGCAGACCGACGGGCAGCAACTCGGTCGTGATGAACGCGAACGCGGCGAGGGAGAGCGCGACGAGTACGGCCCTGGCCCTGCGCGGCGACACCTCCGGCGTCATCGCCCATCCCCATCTCTGGTCACCACCGGGTCAGGACCGCGGCCGGAACGGGGCGAGCACGGCACGGATCTGGTCAGCCGCACCCCAGTCGTCGTCGAACTGGGCCAGCACGGCGAGGTGCTGTCGCAACTGGACGATCGGCATGCGGGCCCGCCAGTCGCCGTCGAGCGAGGTCAGGTCCGCGTAGACCGCGAAGAACCGTCGCGCCTCCGGCGGGGGAGAGGTCGACCACAGGTGGGCGAGGTCGACCTCGGCCCACATGTAGGACACCGCCGGGTCGATCAGCGCGGGTTGCCCGTCCGGGGTGGCCAGCACGTTCTGCACCCACAGGTCGCCGTGTGTCAGGCACGCGGGCCGGACCGGCAGCAGGTCGGGCAGCCGGTGACACAGTCGTTCCAGTGCCGCCCGGTCGCCGGCGTCGAGTGCCGCCTGCACGCGGGGCTCCCCGAGCCACCGGAGCAGCCGGTGCTCCGCGAAGAACGCGTGGCCGTCGTCCTGCCACGTGTTGACCTGGCGGCGGCGGCCCAGCCAATTGTCGTGGTGCCACCCGAAGCGAGGATGGGTGGTGCCCAGGTGCATGTCGGCGAGGAGGTGCGCCAGCCGCTCCCAGAAGATCTCGCTGTGCGGCCTCTCGTGCAACACCGACAACACGAGCAGTCGACGGTCGGCCAGGATCACCTCGGGTGTCGCCACGCCCCCGAGCTCGCGCAGGGCGGCCAGCCCTTCGGCCTCCGCGAGAAAGACCCCGTCGTCCGGCTCGTCGGCGAACGCCTTGACGAACACCGGCGGCGCGTCCCGGCGGGTGGCCATGCCCGCGAGCGCCGCGACCCCACCGGCCACCGGCTGCACCGTGACGACCTCGCGCATCCCGGCTTCGAGGAGGCGCTCCAGCAGGATCGTCGTCGAGTGCATCAGAAACGCACCCCTCACCGTCGGCGTGCTCGGTCGCCCAATCCTAGACACGCCCTCACTCTGGCGGACGCGTCTCCTGTTCGTCCACGAGCTGGATGATCGTCTTGCCGGGTGTACGACGGCCGGGGGCGAACGCGGCGGCCGTTTCGGAAAGTGGCAGTACCGCGCCGACGAGGGGGTTGAGCCGCCCGTCGCGGAGCCGCTCGGCGAGGTCGGCCAGTCGGGCGCGATCGGGTTCGACGACGAAGAAGATGGCTCGCCCGCCTCTCGGCTGGACGGTGGGCGGCTCGGCGATGGTGACCAGGGTGCCACCCGGGCGTACCAGTGCTGTCGATCGTTCGAGGATGTCGCCGCCGATGACGTCGAGCACCACGTCCACCTCGCCGACGTGTCGCAGATCGTCGGCGGCCAGGTCCACGAAGGTCTGCGCGCCGAGTGTGCGCGCGACAGCACGGTCGTCGGCCCGACCGGTCGCGATCACGTGGGCGCCGACCTCTCGCGCGAGTTGGACGGCGATCGAGCCGACGCCGCCCGCGGCGCCGTGGATGAGGACGGTCTGGCCGGTCGTGAGGCGGGCATGGTCGAAGAGTGCCTGCCATGCGGTCAGCCCGGAGATGGGCAGCGCCGCGGCCACGGTGTGGTCGATGCCGGCCGGCAGCGGGGCGAGGTTGCGCGCCTCCACCGCTGTGAATTCGGCAAGGGAGCCGTTGCGGGCCCAGTCGGTCAGGCCGAACACCCGCTGGCCGACGGTGAGGCCGGTGGTGCCGTACCCGAGTTCGACAACGACCCCGGACAGCTCATGCCCGGGGATGGTGGGGGTCCGGTCACGGCCGGCGCGATCGGACCACGTTGCCGGCCAGCCGAGCTCTCCGGGCGTGAAACCCGCGGCGTGTACGCGGACGATGACGTCGTTCTCCGCGGCGTGCGGGTACGGCATGTCGGTCAGGGTGAGCCCGCCGACACCCGCGGTACTGTCGCGTACGGTGATCGCTCGCATGCTCGAAGCCTCTCCAGGAAAGTTCGTCGACACCTCGTGCCGGGGGGCCGGCCGCTCAGCTCGGCCAAGGCGACCCGACGATGCGCTCGACAGTCGTCACGCGCTGGAAGCCCGGGACGAAGTGTTCGAGGATGTCGGAGTTCACTGTGCCGTTCGTGGTTTCCGGGCGGTTCTTCAGCCCGTCGACGTGGGCGCGCAGAAACCCCTCCTTGAAGTCACCCCGTGGGTGGGCGGCGAGGATTTCGCCGAGCTGATCGGGTTCCAGGCCGTCCAGGCCGAGGCCGAGCACGTCGGTCAGGACGCCGAGGTAGGTGGTGGCGATCTCCGGGCCCATCCGGTCGGGGATGCCGGGCGAGGTGTGCAGCGCGATCGCCGTCCAGACGGTCTCGGCGGCGGCCGTCGGGAAACCCCGGTCCAGGAGGAATCTGCGGGCGTGGTCGGCGCCGTCGATCTCGAAGCGCTGCTCGGCGTCGGAAAAGGGGGTCAGGAGGCCGGAATCGTGGAACAGGGCCGCCAGATAGAGCAACTCCGGGTCCGGTTCCACGCCAAGCTTGCGCGCGTGGATCAGGCCGAAGAGAAAGACCCTCCGGGAGTGGTGGTAGATGAGGGGTATGGTCGTTTCCTGGATGTGCCTGGTCGCCTCGGCGACCGCTGCGGTGTCCGGAATCTCCAACCCCGCGATGACCTCTGGCATGCTCTCTGACCTTCCGGGACATGTGGTCGCACCTGTTGACGACTCTCATGCTGCCTTCCGATCGTCGTACGCCGCCGCCTTTGTCCGGCCAGGAATCCCTCATATCCGGACGGGGTGAGATCGCGGACGTGCGTTCCGACACCGGCGGGCGTGCTACCAATAATTGGTGTTCATTTCCGCTGTTCGGCGAACCAGCGGCGGTCGAGGCCGGCGGGGTCCGGCCTCCCGTGTCGGCCCCCATTGCGTCGCGATCCTCGTGTACGACGGAGTGACGTTGCTGGACGTCGCCGGTCCGGCCGAGGTGTTCAAGGAGGCGAACCGGTTCGGCGCCGACTACCGGATCGTGCTGCTGTCGCCGACCGGCGCGGACGTCACGTCGAGTCTCGGGGTGCGGTTGGCGGTCGACGGGGCGGTCTCCTCGGAGCCGGCCCTCGACACACTGCTGGTGGCGGGATCGGACCACTATCCGAGCGCCCACGTCCCCGCCGAGCTGGCGGACGCCGCACGGCTGCCGGCCGCCGCGGCCGGCCGTGTCGCGTCGATCTGCACCGGGGCGTTCGTCCTCGCCGCCGCCGGCGTTCTCGACGGCAAACGCGCGACCACGCACTGGCAGGTCGCGCACGAGTTGGCCGCCCGGTGTCCGACCTGCCGGGTCGAGCCCGACGCGATCTACGTTCGCGACGGCACCACGTACACCTCGGCGGGGGTGACGGCTGGCATCGACCTGGCGCTCGCTCTCGTCGAGGAGGACCACGGACCCGACCTGACGCGCGACGTCGCCCGTGCCCTCGTGGTGTACATGCAGCGTGCGGGCGGCCAGTCCCAGTTCTCCGCGCCGTTGCAGGGGCCGCCGCCCCGCTCGCCGGCCCTGCGGAGAATCACCGACGTGGTGACGGCGGACCCGCGCGCCGACCATTCGCTCGGTGCGCTCGCGAAGCACCTCAACGTGAGCACCCGGCAGCTCACCCGGCTCTTCCACGACGAGCTGTCCACGACACCGGCTCGCTACGTGGAGAACATCAGATTCGACCTGGCCCGGGCGATGCTCGACCAGGGCCACACCGCGACGCAGGCCGCGACTCTGGCCGGATTCCCCAGTTACGAGAGCATGCGGCGGGTCTTCGCCAGGAAGCTGTCGCTCAGTCCCGCGGCCTACCAACGGCGGTTCAGCACGGCTCGCCGCGCCCGCGAGGTGGGCTAGAGCCCGTCTTCAGGATCGGTTGCGTGGCTGGGCCAGGAAACGCAGATACTCCATCCGGTCGAACGGGTTGCCGTCGGTGCGGGGCCGGCGCGGCGGCTCACCGGTCACCGGGCGGTCGCCGCCGGGCGTCGACGACCACAGCCCCTCGCCGCTGGACAGGTCCGGTAGCCGCCGCTGCGCCTCCGGTTCGAGTCGCGCCGGCAGCACCCCGCCGATCCGCCAGCCGGCCGCGATCTCGTCGGTGCCGTCGATCCGGGTGCCGAGCCGCCCCAGGTACGCGGTGACCGCGCCGAGCCGGTCGGCCGGCACCTCCGCCTCGAACCGGCGACACGGCTCGAAGACCCGGGTGCCGGCCTCGGCGAGCGCCCGCATGAGGACGTACGGCGCCAGATCGCGGAAGTGCCCGGCCGTGGTGATCGGCGACCAGTAGCCGCTGTGGGTGAGGGTGACCCGGATATCGGTGACGGGCCAACCGTGCCGGCCCTGGTCGAGAGCGGCCCGGGTGGCCTCCTCGATGGCCTTGTGGAACGACAGCGGCAGCGAGCCGAGTTCGACCTCCAGCCGGTAGCGCACCCCGGAGTCGGGCTCGACCCGGAACCCGACGGTGCCGAGGAAGCCGTGCCCGATGATCTCCACAGCCGAGCCGGTGCCGGTTGGCCGCTCGACGTGCATGAGTCGGCCCGGCCCGAACTCCGCCTCGATCCCGTACGTCTCGGCCAGCGTGGCAGCCAGCACCTCGCGCTGCACCTCGCCGTAGAGCAGCACGCTCGTGCCGCCGTCCGGGGCCACCCGGGTCCGGATGAACGGGTCGGTGTCCGCGATGTCCAGCAGCGCGGCGTGCAGCGCCAGCGTCCGGGCCGGGTCGCGGGGTCGGAGCACCGCCTCCAGTGTCGGCGCCGGGAAGTACGACCGCCCGTCGAGGCCGGCCGGGCTGCCGAGCTGGTCGCCGAGGCGTACCCCGGTCAGGCCGGCCACCCGGGCGATGTGCCCGGCGGTCAGTGCGGCCGGCGGATCGTCCCGTCCGGCCTGGGTGTGGTGGTCGGCCGCGTCGATCACGTCGAGCCGGGTGATCCGGGCGCGGGTCGTGGTGGTCCGGCCGTCCGGCTCCCGGCGGTACGCGACGACCCGCTGGCGTGCCCGGAGGTGCCCGCCGTACGACCGCAGGTACGCGACCCGCTCCCCGGCGGGGTCGCGTTCGATGGCGAAGACCCGGGCCCGCGGCTCGGGCTCTGCCGGCGGCGACGCCGGGAGCAGGGCCGCGATGGCGTCCAGCAGCTCCGGTACGCCGGCTCCGGACAGCGCCGAGCCGAACAGCAGGGGGTGGACCTGCCCGGCCGCGACCTGCACCCGAAGCGCCCTGTCGATCCGATCCGGGTCGGGCGGCAGGTCGTCCACCAGGGCGGCCAGCAGCTCGTCGTCGTGCTCGGCGAGGGTCTCGGCGAGCCGGTGGGCGCTGCCGTGGTCGTACCGTGGATCGTCACGCCGGAAGGCGGCCTCGGGGGTGCCGGGCGCGCGGACCGTGCCCAGCGCGGCGACGGCCGGGGTGAGCAGTCGGCGCACGTCCCCGACCAGCTCCTCGGGGCGGGCGCCGGCCCTGTCGATCTTGTTGACGAAGATCAGCGTGGGTAGCCGGAGCGACCGGAGGATCCGCATGATCCGCCGGCTGTGCGGCTGCACCCCCTCGACGGCCGACAGCACCAGGATCGCCGCGTCGAGCACCCCCAGGGCGCGCTCGACCTCGGCCACGAAGTCGCTGTGCCCGGGGGTGTCGAGCAGGTTGACCTGGCGGTCGCCCAACCCGAACGCGGCCACGGCGCTGCGGATGGTGATGCCCCGGCGGCGTTCGATCTCGCCGGTGTCAGTTTGGGTGGTGCCCGCGTCGACGCTGCCCAGCCGGTCGATGGCGCCGGTGGCGTGCAGCAGGCGTTCGGTCAGGCTGGTCTTACCGGCGTCGACGTGGGCGACGATGCCGAGGTTGACGATCTGCATGGGCTGACGGGTCCTCGAAAGCTCGCGTCCGGATGGGCGGGAAGGTTTCGAGTCCTCGCATCGCCGTGCTCCCGTCGGTCGTTCGTGCCCGTCGTGACGCCGGACCGATGGTGGCCCGGGTCCGTCTGCGGCAACGTTGGCACGGCCGGGACCTGCCGGTCTACCGAATAACTGTCAGCCGGCCGTCACCCACCCGGACGGGTGACGCTTGATTGGATCGTCTCCCGTCAATAGATTGAGGGTGGGCGTCGCCGAGGTCCGGGAGACCGGGCCGTCGGCGACTGACAGGTCCACCCCGAGCCGGGCACCGCGGTCGTACGCACCGACCAGCCGCTGTGGCGCACCGCCGCGCCGCATCCAGGGCGCACTGTCGCGCCGCGTCCGTCCAGGACGCGCGTCACCGTGCCGCCTCCGTTCAGCTCGATGGCAGAAGGACCTCCCATGACGATTCTCCGCGCCCGCCCCGCTTCGACACTGGCGGTCGTCGCCGCGCTGGCCGCCGTGACAGCGACCGGAACGGCCCTGCTCACCAGCCCCGCCGCCGCGGCCCAGGGCTGCCGGGTCGACTACACGCCCAACCAGTGGTCCAGCGGATTCACCGCCAACATCAAGGTCTCTCCCGGCGACACCGCCGTCTCCAGTTGGACTGTCACCTGGACGTACGCCGGCGACGAACGCGTCACGAACGGCTGGAACGCCACAGTCAGCCAGTCCGGCGCGACGGTGACCGCCCGCAACATGTCGTACAACGGCAGCATCCCGGCCGGCGGCGCCACCGAGTTCGGTGTGCAGGGCACGTTCGGGTCCAGCGGCGGCGCGCCGACCGGGTTCAGCCTGAACGGCGTACCGTGCAACGGCGTCGGGCCGACCCCCACCACCGCGTCGCCGACGACGCCCCCGCCGACCAGCCCGCCGCCGACGACGCCCCCGCCGACCAGCCCGCCGCCGACGACGCCCCCGCCGACCAGCCCGCCGCCGACGACGCCCCCGCCCACCACCCCGCCGCCCACCACGCCTCCGCCGACGACGCCGCCGCCGGTCGGGTGCGCCGGGGCGGTGCTCTGCGACGGCTTCGAGAACCAGACCGGTTCGACGCCGTCCGGCGACTGGACCGTGGTGAGCCCGGACTGTTCCGGTGCCGGTACGGCCACCATCGACACGAGCACCACGCACAGCGGCAGCCGGGCGGTCCGGATCAACGGCGCGGCCGGCTACTGCAACCACGTCTTCATCCGCTCCACCAAGAATCTCGGCAGCGTGGGCAGCGTCCGGTACGGCCGGATCTGGGTCCGCCACACCACCGCCCAGCCCACCGAGCACACCACGATGATGGCGATGACCGACGCCGCCGACGGCAACAAGGACCTGCGGATCGGCGGTCAGAACGGCGCCCTCCAGTGGAATCGCGCCTCCGACGACGCGACCCTGCCCGAGCAGAGCCCGGCCGGGGTGGCGCAGAGCGTTCCGCTACCCACCAACCGGTGGACCTGCCTGGAGTTCATGGTGGACGGCTCGGCCGGTCAGCTCCGTACCTGGCTGGACGGCACCGCCATCGCCGGCCTGACCGCGGACGGCGTACCGACGCACGACATCGACGGCCAGTGGTACAACCGCACCTGGCGGCCGCAGCTCACCGACCTCAAGCTGGGCTGGGAGAGCTACGGCGGCGGAGCCGACACCCTCTGGTACGACGACGTCGCGATTGGGTCCAGCCGGATCGGCTGCTGACCCTTCGCCACTGGATAGGAGGGGTGCGGGGATCGTCGCCACGACCGATCTCCGCACCCCCTCGTCGCCGCCCCGGGGTCGACGAACCACCCACGGCTCAGGGTCAGCCGCGGCGGCCTGCCCACAGCGGGCTGTCCACGTAGTGGTTGTCGTAGCGGTCCTGGGTCTCGCCGACGTCCTGCCAGGTGGCTTCGCCCCGGTGCACCCTGTCCAGGAGCCGGTAGTAGTCGAACCGGGGCTTCCCGGGGGTGATCACCACCAGGAAGTCGGCGTCCTGTCCGTCGGCGGGGGCGAAGGCGTGCGGGGTGTTCGGCGGGACGAAGAGCGTGTCTCCCCGATGCAGGGTGTGCAACTCGTCGCCGACGAGCATCTCCAGGGCGCCGTCGAGCACGAAGAACAGCTCGCCGGAGTGCGTGTGCAGGTGTGGTGGCGCGCCGTCGGTGCCGTGCCTGAGCAGGGTGCGGTTGCTGGTCAGGACACCGCCGGTGTGCTCCGGGTCGAGGAGCAGTGTGATCACGCTGGCCGGGTCGCTGTCGAGAACCTCGGCCTGGGCCGCGCGTACCAGTGTCATTGTCGACTCCTTCGATGAGCGCTGGTTGTCCTTTGCTCTGCACCCCAATAGGCACCGGTCGCAGACAGTAGCCGTCGCACCCGCGGGTGCAGAGCAAAGGACAACCCTGAGCTGGCTGGACGCCCCGGTGCCAACGGGCACCCTCGCCGTGTTCCACAAACTGCCCCGGCGTACCTGAACAAGCAGCTACAAGCCCTGGTCCGGGCCGGGATCCTGACCTCGACCTCGGGGCCGCGCGGGGGCCGGTGCGCCGGCACTGGCCCGCCGAGCGGCCTGGTCGTTCGTCAGGATCGGGTGGGCTTCAGCTTCCGGTGCAGGTGGCGGTGGTGCCGCTGCCGTTTCCGCTGCTCTGGAGCCGAAACTGGTGCTCTGCCCCGCGCCCAGTCGGCCGTTGTAGCTCTGGCTCGCGACGGTGATGGTGCCACTGGTGCCGTTGGCGACGCCGTTCCACACCGAGCTGACCGAAGCTCCGCTGGGCAGGTTGAGAGTGACCCGCCAGCCGGTGAGCGCGGTGGTCCCCGCCGTGACGGTGACGGCGGCGACGAACCCGCCGTTCCACTGGTCCTGCACGGAATAGACGACGGCGCAGGCGGGAGCGCCGGTGGGCGGTGGCGTGGTCGGCGGTGGCGTGATGGCCGCCGGTTCCCCCGCGCCGCGATGAGACCGCGCTTCACCAGCCGGGACAGCGCCGCACGGGCACTGGACTCGCTGACGCCGAACTCCCGCAGGATCGCGATGACCGCCGTGGACGGCAGTTGGGCATCCGCGGAGTCGAGATACTCGCCGAGCACCGTCGTCAGCAGATGTTGCGGGCTGGACCCGATCTGGGCTCGGGGGATTCGGACGTCGTCGGCGGGCTCGTGGACACTCACCTCCTCAGGTTGCCCCACCACGGGGTGCGCGTCGTCGTCGGGCGGGTGCTGAGGGCGTAGCCGGCGGCCGTGACACCCAGCGCCACACCCCAGCCGAGGAAGACGAGCAGTGTGGCGGTGACCGCCCAGCCGTCCCACACCTCCGACCAGCGCAGCTCGCCCGTGACTAGTCGGTCGACGACCACCGCGGCGCTGAGCACGCCGTAGGCGACAAGTGTGAGCGCCACCATCCCGGCCGGAATCACCGCCAGCAGCCGGGGCACCCGTCGACCGCCCAGCCCCGGCACCCAGCGCGGGAACTGCTGCCCCCACCGCTGCACCAGCCCGAGAACGAGCAGGCCGGCGAGCGGTGGGGCGAGCGTGAGCGCCACCCCCGTCGCCGTCGACAGGTCGCGGTGAATGTCGTCCAGCTCCCGCTCCGAGATGCCGAACGGAACGCCGAGCACCCAGAGCCCATGGGGTACGGCCCAGCCGACCACCGGCAGGGTGACCGCCACGTACGCCCAACGCCGTGTCCACCGGGCCACCGGCCGGTAGCCGGGGGTTGCCGGTCCGCGCCCGGGGCCGGATGCGTTCGCCAGCCCGGTGAACAGGATGCCGCCGGCCAACAGGGCGAGCCGGGCGCCGAGGTCACGCCAGTCCGAGGGGCGTCCCGTCAACGCCGCCGGGACCTCGAAGAGCAGGTGCAGCGGGAACGCGCCGACCAGCAGCAGCGCCGCCGCGAGCCAGGCGGCCGTGGTCGCGGGACGGCCGGGGGAGCGGAGTACGCACACGACCACCGCCGCGAGGGCGACGAGGATCGCCAGCGCTCCCCAGCCGGCCCAGAACGGCAGTGTCTCGACGTGGTCGGCGCCGCATCCCCCCGCCGGGTCGACCAGGTCGGTCCGGTCGCAGGCGGTGTACGCCCACCGGCCACCGGCGATCCAGAAGAGGCGCAGAGCCATCTCGCCGAGGAGGAAGGTGCCGCACGCCACCGCCCATGGTCTGCTCCGGTCGGCCAACGTGGATCGATTCGTTCGAGCAGTACGGTCGGACATCCCACTCCCTACGGACGGTGCCGCGCCGGCACACCGGGCCGCTCGTCGCCGTGCCCGCTGTCCACACCGGAACCCAGCGGTCACCAACCGGCAGCCATGGATCGATGATCTGTGGCGCTGGGCGACTCTTCTTCCCCGGCAGAGGGGACCGCGCTCCCCCGGCGAGGTGACATCCGCGCGCGGCCGGGTGTCGTGTGGCACGAAAACCGACACCCCGGAGTGACAGATGCCGAGCGGGCCCTGGACGCGTTGTACCGGAAGATCACCGAGGCCGAGCAGAAGGCCGTGGTGGACGCGCGGGCAGCACCGATGGCCGCCATGGACGGGCGGGCGACGAGCACCACGCGGCTGCGCTGGTTGGTCTGGGCCGGTTGTGCGGGTGGGTGTGGGGCTGGGCGCTGGTTGGTGGGCAGAGTGCGCGGCTGGTCTGGGTGTGCGGGTGGGTGCGCGGCCGGGTGTGGCTGGGGCGTGGGTTGGCTGCTCGGGCGGGCGTGGGTTGGGCAGGTGTGGGCCCGCGCTGTCGGGCTCGCCGCTTGATCAACTCGATTTTCATGAAGTCGGGCTGTCCCAGGCGAGCGGATGCCCCGACTTCCTGTTGATCAACTCGGGTTTCGTTAAGTCGGGCCATCCTGGGCCGGCAGATGCCGCAACTTCCTGAAAGCCGCGAAGGTCAGGGCCGAGTTCCTGGGCAGGCGCGCGCGGAAAGGGCGGCGGACCAGCCTACGGACGTTTGCGGTAGCCGGGTCGTCCAGCGGCGAACCGCCCCGGCGGGTGTGCGGCCGAGACTGTCCAGTTCGCGCGCGACGGTCTGAGCCGTATCGGCGGGCGCTCAACCGGCGGTGTCGGAGTAGACCTCCACGTCGTAGAGCAGTTGCACGTGTCGGCGGCCGTTCGTGATGCCGACGAATGTCGGGTCGCCGGCCGGGGTGCGGCCCTGGCGCCACACCTCCGCGCGCGCCGCCTCCCGCGACTCGTGGTGGGTTCTGCCCTCCTGGTGCAGTTGGAGAACGCGACGGGCGGTGATCCGGTCGCTGTCGAGGTGCACACGTAGCAGAGGCATTCTCCGACCTCCCTGCCGACCGGTACGGCCAACCTTCGCTTGTTCAGCTAGCTTACCGATGTTAAGTCGCCTGTCCAGTGGACTACAGTGGCATCATGACCACCGCAGAGCCGGGCGTACCGTCGGCCGGGCGACGAGACAGCCGCACGTCGTCGCCGGTATGGCTTCGCGGGGAGTCACCCCGTACGCCACGAAGAGCGCCGCTGACCCTCGGGCGCATCGTGGGCGCGGCGGTGACGCTGCTGGACGAGCGTGGCGTCGAGGGCCTGACCATGCGCGGCCTGGCCCAGCAGCTCGACGTGACGGCTACCGCCCTGTACTGGCACGTGAAGACGAAGGACGACGTTCTGGACCTGGCCGTCGACCAGATCTTCGGCGACGTGCCCATCCCCGACGTGAGCGACGACTGGCTGGAGGATGCCCGCCTGCTCGCCCGAGCCTGGCGAGCCGCCATGCTGCGCCATCCCTGGGCGCCGAACCTGGTCGGCCGTCCGATGCTCGGGCCGAACGTCCTCGCCCGTACCGAATTCCTCCAGTCGGCGCTGGTGCGCGGCGGCTGCCACGGGCTTCAGCTCGCGGTGGCCACGCGGATGCTTGCCAACTTCGTCATCGGGTCCGCGCTCACCGAAGCCACGTGGCACCGGAGCGCGGACCCGCACGCGCGGGCCGCGGCCCGCGACCACATCGCGGCGAGGGCCGACACCTACCCGACCCTCGACGCCTCCGGCCACCTCGACGACACCCGGTGGGACGACGACCTGCTGTTCGAGGAGGGCCTCGACGGCATCCTCCGGGCGGCGGCACGGGCCGGGCTGCCGGAATGACCGGCGCGGCGCCGCCGTGACAGTGGGGGCAGGGTCGGTAGACGAGCCGGAGGCCCGGAGCCAGTGGCTCCGGGCCTCCGCTTTTGCCCCTGCTCAGGGGCTGGTGCAGGTGGTGGCGGGCGGGGTGGCGCTGTCGCCGGTGGCGGTGAACCCGAAGGTGGTCGACGCGTTCGGGGCCAACGTGCCGTTGTAGGCGGCGTTCCGGACCGCGACGTTGCCGGTGGTGCCGGTGTTGGTGCCGCCCCAGAGGCTGCTGATGGCCTGGCCACTGGCCAGGGTCAGGCCGACGGTCCAGCCGTTGACGGTGGCGGCGGTGTTGTTGGTGATCGTTACCTCACCCTGGAAGCCGCCGGGCCAGTTGTTGACCATGCGGTAGGTGGCGGCGCAGCTGCCCGGCTCCCCGGTCGGCGGGGGCGTGGTCGGGGGCGGGGTGGTCGGGGGCGGCGTGGTGGGTGGGGGCGTGGTCGGCGGAGGGGTCGTGGGGGGAGTGGTGGACTGGAACTGGCTGAAGAATCTCCAGATCTCCCCCGAGGTCCAGGTCCTGGAGTCGTTCGGGCCGGCCCCGTCGACTGGGCTCGGTGTGTGGTCTCCGTCGAACGCGGCCCACTGCACGGGATAGCCGGCTCGGCAGCCCGCGTAGGTGGTGGTGATGTGGGTGCCGCTGCCCCGGCTCGGTTCGCGGGGGCTCTGTGCGGTGCAGCCGTTGTTCCTGACGAACGTGTCCCGTAGTGACCGGCCCTGCGAGATGTTCAGCACGCTGTCGTAGATGCCGTGGATGCCGAAGTAGGGGACGGGCTGGGTGCCACCGTTGCAACCGCTGAGATTGGCGCCGGACAGGACGGCGACCGCGCGGATGACTGTTGGTCGGGCGCAGGCCACGGCGTAGCTCATCGCGCCGCCGTAGCTCCAGCCCAGAGCGAAGCGTTGGGTCGTGTCGACGCAGAGGTCGTTCTCGACCTGCCGGGAGATGTCGTCGAAGAGGGTCAGGTCCCGACCGTTGGTGTTGGCCCAACCGGCGTTGATGCCCTGGGGTGCGACGAAGATCGCGGTGTTGTTCGACAGCGGCGCGAGCCCGTAGTAGCCGGCCGAGGCGACGTTGTTGGCCGAGCCGTTCAGCCAGTGGAAGCCGAAGATCAGCCGGTAGGGCTTGTTTCTGTCGTACCCGTCCGGGATCCGGAGGATGTAGGTGCGGCTCTGGCCGCTGCTCTGGATGGTGCGTGTCCCGTTGGTGAGCGTGGGGGCCTTGCCGCAGCCGGCGGTCGCCGCGAGCGTGCCGTTCGTCGCGGCCACCGCTTCTGGTCGGAGGCCGCCGTTGAGCACGCCGCCGGCGGCCGCCGCGAGGAGGACCGCCGCGCCCGCGATGAACGATAAGAGCTGTCTATGCTTCGCCATTGCGTGACTCCTTGCCACTGTTGGTGGTGCGGGACCGGCTCCGGCGACCGCCGGCCGCGCCCGTGATGACACCGGGGATGTGGATGACGGTTGCCGGCCGGTGTGGCGTGCGGGGCCGTACCGTCGCTGCCGGGTGTCCGCCGCGACGGGCGTGGGAAGCTGGGGGTACGCAGCCGGACCGAGGTCGTCCGGCAACCGCCCGCGGTCGCCTGGCATCGGCGGAGCGGCCCGGACTGGTCACCGACTGGCAGGGGCGGCCGGAGGGCGTCGCCCTCGGCGTGCCGATGTCGATCGGCTGGGTGCGGGGAAGCGTGCCCTGCGCTCCCGCGCCGGAAAGATAGCATGTCATCGATGTGTTGCTCAACCGTTCGAGGGCACACCCCCACCACAGGCCGAAGGTGGCCAGGGAGCGAGGAGTCGCAATGAACGTGGCTACCCTGGCCGGCGGCCTTGTCGCGCTCTTCATCGTCGCGGCGGCGCTCGTGAGACTACGCAGGCGCGGTACGGCATCCGGTTCCGTTGGTCTGCTGCTGAGGATCCTCGCGGTCGCGGCCACCGCCTGGATCGTCATCGCGCTGCTGCCGTTCACCATCGACGACAGTGGCGGTGCGGCCAGCTATCTGCTGGGTGTGCCGGTGGTCGCGGCCGGGTGTCCCCTCGTCGCCGACCTGACCCACCGCGCGGTCGGCATCACCACGACGATCTCGGCGGTGGTGCTGCTGCTGTGGGCGCTCCTCCTGGGCCTGGGCGTCGGTCTCTGGTTCGTCCTCCCGGCTCTGCTGCTGGGGATGGCCGCGGTCGCCGCCGTGCCCGGCCGAGGCGCGGCGGCGCGGGAAGGCCGGGATACCTGAAGCCGCCGGCCGCCGCCGAGGTGTCGCTGACGATCAGTGCTGCCGCCGTACGTCCGCCAACCGCTCGACGAGGAAGGCACGCTCCACGTCGTTGTCGGTGAGGGTCAGCGCCTCCTCGTAGGCCGTCACGGCCTGGGGCCACCGCCTCAGCTGGCGCAGGAAGTCGGCGCGGGCCGCGCTCAGATATCCGTAGGTGGCCAGGGCCGGGTCGGCGAGCATCGGCGTGAGCGCGTCGAGTCCGGCCTCGGGGCCGTCGCGCAGCCCGATCGCGACGGCGCGATTGAGGCCGACGACTGGCGACGGCCACAGCCGGAGCAGGGTGTCGTAGAGCCCGACGATCTGGTTCCAGTCGGTGCCCTGCCAGGTTGGCGCCTCGACGTGCACTGCGGCTATCGCGGCCTCCAGGGCGTACCGGGTCGGTGGCCGTCGGCGCAGCGACTCGGTCAACAGCGACAGGCCCTCGCCGATGAGCTGCCGGTCCCAGCGGGTGCGGTCCTGCTCGGACAGCAGCACCAGCCGCCCGTCGGCGGACAGGCGGGTGTCCTGGCGTGCCGTGGTGAGCAGCAGCAGTGCCAGCAGGGCGCTGATCTCCGCGTCGGTTGGCATGAGCAGGTGCAGCATGCGGGCCAGACCGATCGCGCAGTCCACCAGGTCCTGCCGCACCAGGTGCGCGCCCACCGGTGCGGTGTGGCCGGTGGTGAAGATGAGATGGACGACATCGAGTACGGCGCCGACCCGCTCACCGAGTTGGTCCGGGCCCGGTACCCGGTACGGGATACGGGCCGCGGCGATCTTCCTCTTGGCCCGGGTGATCCGCGCGGCCATTGTGGTCGGCGGCACCAGGAACGCCCGCGCCACCTCCGGGGTGGACAGCCCGCACACCAGGCGCAGGGTCAGCGCGACCCGTGCCTGCCTGGACAACGCTGGGTGCACACAGGTGAAGATGAGGCGCAGCCGATCGTCGACCAGGCCATCATCGGGGCCCGGCATCGTCTCGTCCGCGACGAGCAGTGGCATCTTGCGCCGGAACACCGACTCGCGGCGCAGGACATCCCGCGCCCGGTTGCGAGCGATGGTGGTGAGCCAGGCGCCCGGCCGGTCGGGAATGCCACTCTCGGCCCAGGTCTCCAGGGCCTGCGCGAACGCGTCCTGGGTGCACTCCTCGGCGAGATCGAGGTCGCGGGTCAGCTGGGCGGTGGTGCTGAGCACCTGGGCCCAGTCGCGGCGGTGCGCCTGGGCGACCGCCGCGACGACAGTGTCGTTCATCAGTGGTCGACCACCGGACGGATCTCCACACCGCTGTGTGCCGCGCGCACCTCGGGCAGCAGTGCCGCCAGAGACAGCACCTCGTCCAGGTCTGTCGCCTCCAGCAGGTAGTAGCCGCCCAGCGCCTCCTTGGTCTCCAGGAACGGGCCGTCGGTCGTGTCGAGCTGGCCGAGTGCGTCCGCGCGCAGCGAGGTGGCAGTGGGCGCCGGTTCCAGCTGCTGCCCGCCGAGGATCCGCGCGCCGGCCTCGGCCACGAACGCCACGTGCGCGGCGTCGTGCGCCTTCCACTGCTCTTCGGTCATCGCGTCCCACTGCTGCGCGTCGCCGTAGATGAGGATCATGTACTTGGCCATGTCCGGTATCCCATCGTGTGTTGGCCCCGTCGGTGGTGGCCCCTACTCTGACGACGAGCCAGCAGGGCTCCGGATCGACAGCCGCGACGACATTCTCGATCCGACGACCGAGAGATCATCGCAGCTTCGAGAGAGGTGGAAACACATGACACGTGGACGCGTGTTGGTGATCGGTATCGATCCGACCAGGCTTACGGACTGGGACCCGGCGCCGGTCGTGGCGGCGATAGCACGCGGTCAGGCCCGCTTCGACGATCTCGGCATCGCGGCCGACCTGTGCCAGGTGATGCCGGACGAGAGCGCAGAGAGGGCAATCGTCGAGGCGCTGACCGGCGGAGATTACGCCTGCGTGGTCGTCGGCGGCGGCATCCGCAAGCACGAGTCACTGCTCGTGCTCTTCGAGAAGGTGGTAAACCTCGTCCGGCAGCATGCTCCCGGCGCGGCCATCGCCTTCAACAGCAACCCCGAGGACACAGCCGACGCCGCGCTCCGCTGGCTGCGCTAGCGCCCGCTTCACAGGGGCAACGCCGCCGGCGGTGCCGCCTGCGCGAAACTCGCGGAGGCGGCACCGCCGGTCAGGTGGTGGTACGGATCAGCTGCGGGTGGACCAGCGCTGGTTCTGTTGCCCGTTGCAGGCCCAGAGCAGGAGCTTGGTGCCGTTCGCGGTCCCAGCGCTGCTGGCGTCGAGGCAGAGCCCGGACTGGACGCCGGTGATGGTGCCGTTGGAGTTGATGTTCCACTGTTGGTTGGTGCCGCTGTGGCAGTCCCAGATGATGGCCTGGGTGCCGTTGGCGGTGCCCTGGCCGCTGGCGTCGAGGCACTTGTTGCCGTACACCTGGAGTTGTTTGCCGGCGGTGTGGGTCCAGCGCTGGGCGGTGCTGTTGCTGATGCAGTCCCAGAGTTGGACCTGGGTGCCGTTGGTGGTGGTGCCGTTCGGCACGTCGACGCAGCGGTTGGACTGGGCACCGACGAGCTGGACGCCCTGTGTCGGGTTACCGCCACCGGACGGCGCGTACCCGGCGGCGGCGATGTTGGCCTGCACCGCGTCCTCGGTCGCCGCGGTCGGGTAGCCGGAGGTCAACACACCCTCGAAGAAGGTGCCCCGACCGGTGACGCTGTTGTCGCCGCCGATGCCGAGGAGGATGGCGCCCTCCTTCTTCATCGGGTGGTAGCCGTTGGGGCGACGCCCGTCGAAGTAGGTGGTCAGACCGCCCGACTGGGCGCTTCCGCCCCGGATCGCCCAGTGGTTCGGTTCGCCCTTGACCATGGCGGTCACGAAGCGGTGGTTGATCGGCGCGATGTTGTTGTACCCGGCGTTCACGCCGGAGAACAGACCCCACTCCAGGTCGGCCATGATCCAGGGGCCGGCTCCCGCCCCGTAGCCCCACTGCTTGTTGGCGCCGAAGTAGACGGTCTCCATGATCGCGCGCTCGTCGGCCTGGCCGTCCGTCTGCGCGTTGCCGTAGTCGAAGCAGCACCACTGGTTGTAGTGCGTGCCGTCGACGACGGCGTAGATGCCCTCGGGCTGGTCGCCGGTGGCGACGCCGTTGGTGTTGTTGTTGCGGTAGCCGGTGCCGGGCGCGATGTAGACGCCGTAGGCCTTCTGGCCACCGATGGTGATCGGGGCCGCCTTCGCGTCGGCCAGGTTGTCCCATCCACCGGGCAAGGGGCCGGGCCAGTAGCCGGGAGGTGCCTGGGTGAGGCGGTTGTTGCGGCCGGACTGGTCGTAGAGGATGGTGATGACGCAGTTGGTGTTGGCGCAGAACGTGTCCTGGGTAGCGGCGTCGACGTAGCCTCCGGCACTCTGCACGCCGATATCGCGGGTGGTGTTGTCCGACGAGCGTCGGACCTGGTAGAGCGGGCCGTTGTATGCGCCGTACAGCGCGCGGGTGGTGCTGTGCGCGGCCACGCACGGGGTGCCCCCCGAGGCGTAGATGTCGCACGGTCCCGTGCCGGCGGCGCGGGCGACACCCGGCGCGTCCGAGACCACGTAGATGCTGGCGCCGCCAGCGAGAACCAGCAGGGTTCCCGTAGCGGCGAGCAGACGACTCAGTCGTCTCTTCACATTCATCGGATCCTCTCGGCGGTGTGGTGGAGCGCGGTAGTGGCGGGGTGAGCCTGTGTTGCCGAACCGATCCAGTTCGATACGGTTGGTGCCGTGGGCGGCGGTGGTTCGAGCCTTGCTACCGACCCAGACCGACGTCACACGTCATACCTGTTCACATTAATGCCCGTCCATTCGTCGCGCCACCGTCGGTCGTCCGCCCCGCTGGCCGCCGAACTTGCCGACGCGGGTTCGAGTTTCCGGACGGATATGCTCGTCAGGGAAAAGATGGTGCGTGCCCGTGTCGGGGCAAGAATCGATTCGAGGGCGCGGCATGAACATCGGGGAGATCGCCCGCCGGGCGGGGGTGTCCCGCAGCACCGTCTCCTACGTCCTGAGCGGGAAGCGGACCGTCTCGGAGGGGACCCGGCAGCGGATCCAGGCGGTCATCGACGAGCTGGACTACCGACCGAACGCCAGCGCCCGCGCGCTCAAGGAGGGACGCACCCGCACCCTCGGGCTGGTGATCCCCCCGGCCAGCCAGCGGTTGACCGACATGCAGTTGGGCTTCGTCGCCAGCGTCGTCGAGGCAGCCGCGCGCCACGACCTCGACGTGCTGCTGTCCCCGTCCGGGGGCGACCACGACCGGTCGTTCGAGCGGATCGTCACCGGGCGCCGGGTGGACGGGGTGGTCCTGATGGAGATCCGCCTGGAGGACGACCGGGTGACCCGCCTGACCAAGACCGGTCTGCCGTTCGTCACGATCGGGCGGATCGCCGAGCCGCACGGCATGAGCTGGATCGACATCGACTATTCCGGGCTGATCGCCCGCTGCGTGCACCACCTGGCCGACCTGGGGCACCGGCACGTGGCCCTGGTCAACCGTTCCGCCGAGTTGGTGGCAGCGGGTTACGGGCCCAGCCATCGGGCACTCACCGGTTTCCGGGCGGCGGCGGCCGACCGGGGGCTGACCGGCGTGGAGGTCTGCTGCGGCGACGACACGGCCTCCGGCGAGGCGTGCGTGGAACAGCTGCTCGTGACACATCCCGACGTCACGGCCGTCGCCACCATCAACGAGGCCGCCCTGCCCGGCATGCAGCGCGCGCTGACCAGCGCCGGTCTGTCCGTGCCGCGCGACTTCTCCGTCACCGGCGTCGCCGCCCAGCACTGGGCTGAGGATTTCCGCCCGCCGTTGACCGCCGCGGACGTCCCGATGGTCGAGATGGGCGCCGAGGCGGTGTCGCTGCTGCTGGAGAGCATCGCCGCCCCGGGCGCCGTGCCACGACACCGGCTGTACAGCCCGCCCATCTCGTTGCGCTCCAGCACCGGTCCGGTGCGGGCTACCCCCTCGTGACCCGCCGTTCCTCCTGACCGGCGGCGAGAATGAGATAGCTGCTGGCGGTCCAGGTGTAGGCGCGGTCCCGGAGCCCGGCCCCGGTCTCGGCGTCGAAGTTCTCCGCGAACCCGGACTTCTCACACAGCGCGAGGAAACGTCGGCTGATCTCGTCGGCGACCCTGGTCTGCCCGGCCCGCCGCAGACCGTCCTCGACCAGCACTGTGGAGGGCGCCCAGATCGGGCCACGCCAGTAGCCGTCGGCGAGATAGTGCGCCGAGTCGACCGGCTCGGTGGCCAACCCGTGCGTGGTCAGGTGGGTTTCGACACCCCGGGCCAGGGCGACGGCGACCGGGGCGGGTAGGTCGGCCCCGAGCGCGACGGGCATCAGGTCGAGCAGGCTCCGACTCGTCCGCCGCTGGCCGGTGTGCGGGTTGCGGGCGGCGAAGCGTTCGCCGTCCCACAGGTCCCGCAGCATGGCGCCATGGACCCGGTCGGCCTCCCGGGACCACGTGTCGGCGGGCTCACCCAGCTCGGTGGCGAGGGCGGCCAGGCAGCGAAGCTGGGACACCAGGAAGCCGGCGAGGTCGGCCGTCTGGAGGACCCGGTTGCCGTCGAAGGTGGTCGCGTTGTCCCAACCGCTGTCGTTGCCGTGCTGGTAGTGGGGCAGCTCCTGGCCGGGGGCCCGACGGGCGTCGAGCCAGAACCGGGTCCAGCGGGCCAGCCGGTCGTACGTCTGCGCCAGTGCCGCCCGGTCCAGCGGCTGGGGAAGGCGTCGACGCAGGTGGTGGAGCGCCCAACCGTGGATGGGAGGCTTGACGTAGTTGTGCAGGACCTCGGAGTGCGTGACCGAGTCGGGGAGCGCGCCGGCCTCGTCCTGGTGGTCGAAGGGCAGCTGGAACTGGTGCCACGCCAGCTCCGGCTCGCCGGCGGCCAGGGCGATCGCGTTGAAGCAGTGGTCCCAGCTCCACACCTTGTCCATCCAGTGCTTGGACATCAGGACCGCGGGTCGGGTGACGAAGCCCGCCGGGCCGACGGTGGCCGACCACAGGACGTAGGCGGCCAACTCGGCGGCCGGGGTCTCCGCACCGCGCCACGGTGCGACCGCGTCGACGAAGGCGGTGAACTCGGCGGCCCGGTCGCGGCACAGCTGGTCGAAGGTGACGGATCCGACGTACGGGCGGCGGGCGGTGGCGTACTCCTCGATCGCGATCTCCCACGGCTGGTCACCGGGGAGGTCGACGGACCGGTCCGCGGTGCCGAGCGCCTCGACACCGTCGGTGCGCTCAAGCGCACCGGAGAGCACGGTGATCCGGTAGCGGCGCCCGGTCTCGTACGAGGTGAACACGTGGGAACCGTCGACCGGGTCGTGGTAGAGGTAGGTGCCGCTGAACGGGGTGAGGGTGGCGGCGGCCGCGGCGACCCGCAGGCCGAGCCGTCGGCCCCGGATCCGCAGGGTGTCCGGCCCGTCGTACACCGCCTCGATCCGGTCGGTGCCGTTTCGCCAGGTCAGCAGCGCGGGTGTGGCGACGACGGTGGTGTCGGCGACCGCCGGGGAGAGCCGGAGCACGGCGTGGAGCCCGGTCTGGTGGGAGACCAGGTGCAGATCGTCGGCGTACGTCTTCTCGGCTACCACCGGGGAGATGTTGAACCAGGATCCTCGGTAGCTGAACGGGATGTCCTGGACGGGGAACTCCGGACCGGACGGGACGACGGTCATGGGTGGCGGGTGCCTTTCTGTGCTGCGGGTGGTCAGTCCTTGACGGCGCCGGCGGTCACGCCCATCGAGACGTAGCGCTGGGCCAGGATGAGCAGCACCGCTGCGGGGATGGAGGCGACGACAGCGGTGGCCATGATGGCGTTCCACTGCTGGTTGTTGTTGCCGATGTAGTGGTAGATGCCGAGGGTGATGGGTTGCTGGTCGCCGCCGCCGGCGAGTGTCGAGGCGAAGATGAAGTCCGACCACGACCACAGGAACGCGAACAGCGACACCGTGACGATCGAGTTGCGGCTGATCGGGAGCACGACCGACCAGAAGGTCCGCAGCCGGCTGGCCCCGTCGACGACGGCGGCCTGGAGCAGTTCGTCGGGAATTCCGGACATGAAGGCCGTGAAGATCAGCACACCGAACGGCACCGCCAGTGTCGAGTCGGCCAGGATCAGGCCGGGCAGCGTGTTGAGGATGCCGAGACTGAGATAGATGGCGTAGAAGCCCATCGCCATGATGATGCCCGGGATCATCTGCGCGATCAGCAGGACGAAGCTCAGTGCGGTGCCGCCGGGTGGCCGCAGCTTCGCCAGCGCGTATCCGGCGGGAGCGGCCAGCGCCACGGTGAGCACCACAGTGCCGAGACCGACCAGGAAGCTGGTGCCGAGGTACGGCAACTGTTGGTCGAGGACGGCCCGGTAGCCGTCCAGCGTGCCGTTGGTCGGGAACAGGTGCGGCGGGCTGGCCCGCATGTCCTGGTCCCGGGTGAACGACACGTTGATCATCCAGTAGACGGGGAAGAGCATCAGCCCGGTCAGCACCAGGCCGACTGCGGTCTTCCACAGGACCCGAGGTGTGGAGGTGGTCATGACAGGTTCTGCCTCCGCTGGATCCTGATGTAGACGAGCCCGGCGACCAGGGCCATCACGATGAGCAGGTTGCCGACTGCCGCACCCGGACCGAACTCGGGCAGCAGGTTGCCGAAGCCGAGTCGGTAGGACCAGGTCGCGAGCGTGGCGGAGGAGTCGCTCGGCCCACCCTTGGTCATGATCCAGATGATGTCGAAGACCTTCAGCGTGTAGACCAGCCCCAGCAGCAGCGTGATCGCGGAGACGGGGCGCAGCAGCGGGAAGGTGATCCCCCAGAACCGTTGCCAGCTCGACGCGCCGTCCAGCGCGGACGCCTCGTACATCTCGACCGGGATCGCCTGTAGCCCGCTGTAGAGGACCACCAGGTTGAACGGGATGCCGATCCAGATGTTGGCGATGATCACCGAGGTGAGTGACCAACCCGGCGAGGTGAGCCAGTTGACCTGGTCGATCCCCACCACACCGAGCGCCGCGTTTACCAGCCCCGAATCGCTGTTGAGGAGCCACGACCAGGTCGAGGCCGAGACGATGAGCGGCAGCAGCCACGGTACGAGGAACAACGCCCGCAACGTGCGGGACAGCGGGAAGTGCTGGTGGAAGAAGAGCGCCAGCGCCATGCCGATGCTGAACTGGAAGATGAGCGACGTGCCAGTGAAGATCAGGGTGTGCGCCAGGGTCGATCCGAACGCCGGATCGGTCAGGACCGTCCGGTAGTTGTCGAAGCCGGCGAACGGCGCACCGCCCTGCACGAACGAACGGACCGTGTACTCGCGCAGGCTCAGGTCGAGATTGCGGTAGAGCGGGTAGGCGTAGAAGGCCGACAGGTAGAGGGTGACGGGCGCCAGGAAGGCCCACGCGAGCCATCGGCTGGGCCGGCGGGTGCGGGACGGGGGAGGCCCGGGTGGGGCGGCGTTGGCCGCCCCACCCTGGTCCGCTGCGGCAGTGGAGCTGTGTGTCGTGGGGAGCATGGTGTCGGTTCGGCGTGGCTACCTGGTCGCGGCCTGGGCGGCGGTCAGCGCGTCCTTCGGTGACTTCCCGCCGCTGAGGGCCGCCTGCACCGCGGTCCACAGGGATTCCGAGATCTTCGGGTACTTCGTGCCGAGGTTGTCGCCGGTGCGGCCCTTGGCCGCCCGGACCGCCTCCACCCAGACCTTGAGCTTGGCGTCCGCGGTCGCCTGCCGATCCTGAACGGCGGCGACGGGCGCGACGTAGGACAGCGTGGTGTCGGTGGTGAGGAGGTTGTCGGCGTTGGTGAGGCAGGCGACGATCTTCTGCGACGTCTCGTACCTGGCGGTCTTCTTCTGCACCGGGATGGAGACGAACTCACCGCCGGTGGGCGCCGGTGCCGGGCCGCCCGCGTTGGCCGGGATCGCGATGGTGCCGTAGGAGAAGCCGAGCTTCTCCGCGTTGGCCAACTGCCAGGTGCCGTTCTCGGCGAACGCGTAGTCGCCGGTGGCGAACTCCTGCCAACTCGTGGTCTGGGTGTTGTTGATGACCGAGTTGGGGGCGAGGCCCTGCTGGAGCCAGTCGGTCCAGAGCGTCAACGCGGACACCGCCTGCGGCGAGTCCAGGCTGGTCAGCTGGGCCCCCGAACCCCAGAACCAGGGCAGGAACTGGAAGCTGCCCTCCTCGGTGCCGATCGCGGAGAAGGTGATGCCCTTCTTCCCCTTGGCCTTGACCTTGGTCAGTGCCGTGGTCAGCGACGCCCAGTCCGTGATCGAGGCCGGATCGACGCCGGCGGCGGTCAGCACGTCCTTGTTGTAGTAGAGGGCGAGGGTGTTCGCCCCGATCGGCACCCCGTACGTCTTGCCCCCGCTCTGACCGGCGCCGAGCAGGTTCGGGGCCATGGCCGAGACGTCGAGCTTGTTGTCCTCGGTGGTGGTGAGGGCGCCGGCCTCGGCCAGTGTCGAGATTACCGGGTTGTCCACGATCAGCACGTCCGGCGAGTTGCCCTGCTGGGCGGCGAGCAGCGCCTTGTTGGTCAGGTCGGTGGTGTCGTAGCCGGTCCGCTCGACAGTCGCCGCCCCCGCCGAGGTGCCGCACTTCTTGAGCAGCGCGACCCACTCGGAGTCGTTGGCGAACTGCGGGTACGGGTCCCAGACGAGGTACGCGCCGCCGCCGTCGCCGGACCCTCCGTCGGACGACGAGCAGGCACTGCCTGTCACTGCGGCGAGCGCTATCACGGCGACGGCGGCCAGGCGCCGTCGACGACTGAATCCTGTCATGTGGTGCCTCACTTCAGTCGATGTCAGGTGGGGTGTGCGGGTTGACCGTCGCGGGTCGGACGCCGTCCGACCATGAGGCGAACCGATTCGACAAATCGGTTCGCACGAAGATAGGTCCGCCCCTGGCGCCTGGTCAAGAGATGCGCGGAGGTTCTGAAGGTTGCGCTGTGAAACGCCACCTTCACCGCGTCGTCACTTCATTGACATCGTTCAGTTCCTGGTCCTACGATCCGTGCGAATCGATTCGCAAGCTGCCCTCCGGAGAGCGTCCCCCGCGCCCCACCAAGGAGCCGCCCGTGAAAACCCCGTCCCCCGGCAGGTCAGGCCGAGCCCGCGCGCTCGCCGCCCGACTCGCGGTTGGCCTGCTCGCCGCCACCGCCGCCGTCACCGTCGCCGCGCCTCCGGCGCAGGCCGGCAACGAGTCGATAAGCGTCAACTTCGCCACGGACAACGGCACGCCGACCTACCGCGCGTCCGGCTGGATCTACGGCATGACCGAGAACGCCAGCGGTCCGGCGGACCACTTCTACCGAGACGTCAAGTTCCAGGCCATGCGGGCGGGCGGCGCGCAGCTGCCCGGCAGTGGCTGGGTCGGCGGCACGTACGACCGTCGATGGAACTCCACACTCGCCCAGGCGCGTCGAACCACAGCCCTCGGCGGGAAGTTCATCATCCTGCCGCACGACCTGTGGGGCGCCGACGGCGCCGGGATCTCCCGCTTCCCCGGCGACAACGGCAACTGGACCGACTACGACAACTTCCTGACCCGGCTCATCAGCGACGTCCGGGCCTCCGGGCTGAGCGTGCAGTGGGACATCTGGAACGAACCCAACATCACCATCTTCTGGAACCGCCCGATCTCGCAGTACCTCGAACTGTGGCGTCGCACCTACCAGCGCATCCGGACGGAGTTCCCCAGTCAGCTCATCGTCGGGCCGAGCTGTGCCTGCGTCCCGTCGACGAACCACGCCTTCTGGAACCAGTACCTGGACTTCGTCCGCTCGACCAACACGGTGCCGGACATCATCAGCTGGCACTCACTGCCGGGTGACCCGGTCGCGAACGTCGCCGCCGCCAACGCCACCCTCGACCCGCGCGGCATCGCCCACCCGCGTCCCTACCAGATCAACGAGTACGGCGCGCCCGACGAGCAGAACCCGGCCGACGGCGCCTGGTACATCGCCCGTCTGGAGCGGGCCCGCGCCGACGGCCTGCGGGCGAACTGGGCCAGCGGCGGCAGCCTGCACAACGACCTCGGCAACCTGTTGATCCGCAACTCGGCAGGGCAGCACCAGCCCAAGGGTGAGTGGTGGAACTACCGCTTCTACGCCTCCCAGACCGGGCAGATCGCCGGGGTCACCCCCAGTCAGTCGTTCGACGCGTACGCCACGAAGGCGGCCGGCGTGGCCAAGATCCTGGTCGGCGGTGGTCGTACCACCGGGAACCTGACAGTCAACCTACAGGGCCTGGACACCACGAGTGGCATTGTGCAGAACAACCAGGTCCGGGTGCTCACCCAACGCATCCCGCACAACGGCGGCGGCGCGGTGCCGGGGCCGATCACGGTCTCGAACAGCGTGGTCGGCGTGTCCAACAACAACGCCACAGTGACCCTGCCGTACACCAACCAGACCGACACCTACGCCGTCACCCTGCTGCCCCCGTCGGATGGCGGCTTCCAGTCGGTGGCGGTTGCCCAGCACTCCCAACAGTGCCTCAACAACACCGGCCTGAGCACCGCCGACGGCAACGGCCAACAGCAGAACTACTGCGACGGCGGCGACCAGCAGCTCTGGAACTTCCTCCCGGTCGCCGGGGTGGCCAACACGTACACCGTGGTCAACCAGCAGAGCGGCAAGTGCCTCGAGGTCAACGGGGCGTCCACCGCCGACGGTGCCGCCGTGAGCCAACGGACCTGCCTGAACAGCTCGAACCAGCAGTTCACCCTCCGCAGGGTGACCTACTCGGGCAACGACTCGCACGACTACCAGCTGGTTGCCCGACACAGCGGCAAGTGTGTGGATGTCAACGGCGTTTCCACGGCGGCTGGCGCAACTGTCCTCCAGTGGACCTGCAAGGCGGTCAACCAGAACGGCTCGTTGAACCAGACCTGGCGGCTCCTGGGGCGGTAGTAGTCCCGGGGCAGGTGACGCGCTGGCTGTCGGCCCCGGCAGTCAGCGCGGCACCGGACATCGCATTCATTGACATGAATTGAACAAAGGTCATACCATTCGCAGCGATTCGCCATCGCCACCACCCGCCCGTGGCGCGTCGACGATCTCCCGCGCTTCCACGACTCCGAGGAGCCACCTCGTGCGAACCCCGTCCCGCAGTGGGTCAGGAACAGCCCGCGACCTCATCCCGAAACGCCAACGCGTCCGACGTCTGACCCTCCTGGCCGGTGCGCTGGCCGGGGTGCTCGTCGTCGTCGGCGTCGGTGTCGGCACCAACCCCACCAGCTCGCCCTTCGCCGCCGAGGCCGCCGCGGCGGCCACCATCCAGCCGGGGCAGAGCACCCCGGTCGTCGGCACGCCGTCCGGTCGCTGCCTTGAGGTGCCCAACTCCAGCACCACCAACGGCACCCAGACGCAACTCTGGGACTGCAACGGCGCCGCCGGCCAGACCTGGACCTGGACGTCGAGCAAGCAACTCCAGGTGTACGGCAACAAGTGCCTGGACGCCTCCGGCCGGGGCACCACCAACGGCACCCAGGCGATCATCTGGGACTGCAACGGCCAGAACAACCAGCAGTGGAACGTCAACAGCAACGGCACCATCACCGGCGTGCAGTCCGGGCTCTGCCTCGACGCCAACGGCGCGGCCACCGCGAACGGCACCAAGATCATCCTCTGGGCCTGCAACGGTGGCGCCAACCAGCAGTGGGCCTCGCCGAACACACCGCCGACCTCCGTACCGCCGACCTCCGAACCGCCGACCAGCCCGCCGCCGAGCGGCTCGCGCCCGTGCGACATCTACGCCTCCGGCGGCACCCCGTGCATCGCGGCACACAGCACGACCAGGGCCCTCTTCGCGTCGTACGCCGGCAACCTCTACCAGGTGCGACGCTCGTCGGACAACACGACCCGCAACGTCGGGCTGACCGGCACGGGTGGCACCGCCAACGCGGCCACGCAGGACTCGTTCTGCACCGGCACCACCTGCGTGATCACCGTTGTCTACGACCAGTCCGGGCGCGGCAACGACCTGTGGTACCAGGGGTCGAGCGTGGTCCCGGGCAGCCCGCAGAGCCGGCCGGCGGTCGCGACGACCGAGTCGCTGAGCGTGGGCGGCGCCAAGGCGTACTCGCTCTACATCAACCCCGGCAACAGCTACTGGCGCGACGGGCACCTCACCGGCGTGCCGACCGGCGCCGCCCCCGAGGGCATGTACATGGTCACCAGCGGCACCCACGTCAACAGCGGCTGCTGCTTCGACTACGGCAACAGCGAGACGACGCGCAAGGCCGACGCCGCGGGTGCCATGGACGCCATCAACTTCAGCAAGCAGTGCTGGTTCGGTGGCTGCTCCGGCAGCGGGCCCTGGGTGCAGGCGGACCTGGAGTGGGGTCTCTTCCCCGGCGGCAGCCAGAGCTGGAACCCGAACCAGCGCGCCTTCACCAGCAAGTTCGTCACCGCGACGCTGAAGAACAACGGCACGTCCCGCTTCGCCATGAAGGGCAGCGACGCCACGTCCGGCAGCCTCTACACGCTGTACGACGGCTCGCTCCCGCCGGGCTACAGCCCGATGAAGAAGCAGGGTGCGATCATCCTGGGCAGTGGCGGTGACTGCTGCAAGCCCGACGGCGGCGCGAACCTGAGCGCCGGCACCTTCTACGAGGGGGCCATGGTCGCCGGCTACCCGTCCGACGCGACCGAGGCCGCGGTGCAGGCCAGCATCGTGAGCGCCGGCTACCGCTAGCCCGACAACACGTGCGCCGGTCACCACCTCGTGGTGACCGGCGCACGTACTCGTCGATGCCGCCCTCTCGGCGGCGGCGGGGCCGCCGACACTGCGGGGGTGGGGTCCCCATCCCCGCAGTGTCGCCCGGTGTCAGGCCACGGGTCTGCTGCACCGATAGGTGACACCTGAGATGGCTTGCCCTGTGGGCGGGCTGGAAGGATGTCGCTGTGCCCAAGCCCTACCCCCGAGAGTT
>NZ_JBEZCZ010000025.1:0-113435 GCF_040647875.1 Micromonospora sp. NPDC049230 | reverse complement strand
AGGCCCCGTGACCTTGGCTTATCGCCTGGTCACGGGGCCTTCGCCTTCGTGGAGCCGCCTGACGGAATCGAACCGTCGACCTACGCATTACGAGTGCGTCGCTCTAGCCGACTGAGCTAAGGCGGCAACGATCAGCAAGTGTACGGCACCCCGTTGCCCGGCACCGAACGGGATACCCTCGCCCCTCCCACTACCGTCAACCGGACAACAGCCGCCAACTGACCCGTTACCGGACGGCGTCTGGCCGAATCCGGTACTACGCTGCGGCGGGTGAGCGACGAACGCGACGACCACCCGGCTCCGGCGGCCGACGATCACCCCGAGGGGGAGCGTGCCCGGCCTCGGCCACGCTCCACCGATCCGCTGGAGCTGGGCTTCACCCCGCGCAAGCCGGTGCCGTGGCTGGCACCGTTCCTGCTGATCAGCACCGGCATCCGGACGCTACTGGCGGTCCTCTTCGGCGCGTACCTGGACAAGCGCGAGTTGCAGAACGCCTTCGGCGACGACGTCTTCCACCAGGCGGGGCCGGACGGCGGGCTCTGGCTCGACTACGTGGCCGACCTCGGTGACGGCTTCCACGCCACCTACTCCGTGGCGTACCTGCTGGCCCAGCCGGCGTTGACAGTAGACGGGCACCGGCTGCCCCGGGCGCAGACCCTGGTGATGGGCGGCGACCAGGTGTACCCGTCGGCGGCCTACGAGGAGTACGAGAACCGGTGCAAGGGCCCCTACCAGGCCGCGCTGCCGGCGACCCCGCCCGAGCGTCCCACGCTGTTCGCGGTGCCGGGCAACCACGACTGGTACGACGGCCTGACGGCGTTCCTCCGGCTGTTCGTCCGCTCCCGGGACCGTAACTTCGCCGGCTGGCGTACCGGGCAGTCGCGGTCGTACTTCGCCGTGGAGTTGCCGGCCGGCTGGTGGCTGCTCGGCGTGGACGACCAGTCCGGCTCGTACCTGGACGACCCGCAGTTGGCCTACTTCGACGAGGTGGCCCGCCGGCTCGGCCCGGAGTCGAAGGTGATCCTGGCCGCGCCGTCGCCGACCTGGGTGAAGGCCGCCGACAACCCGATGGCGTACGACTCGATCGACTACTTCATCCGGACGATCATCGACCCGACCGGGGCACAGGTGTGGCTGCTGCTCTCCGGCGACCTGCACCACTACGCCCGGTACGCCGGCCCGCAGCGGCAGTTGATCACCTGTGGCGGCGGCGGGGCATACCTGTACCCCACCCACAAGCTGCCGAAGCGCCTCGAGGTGCCGCCACGCGACACGCTGGCAAGGCGGGCCAGCGTGGCCCAGCCGTACGATCTGGTGGCCCGGTATCCGGACGCGGCCCGCTCCCGCCGTTACGGCTGGGGCATCTTCGCCCGGCTGCCGTTCCGCAACCCCGGCTTCACCACGTTGCTCGGCATCCTGCACACCCTGCTGATGCTGGCCATGGCGGGCGCGACGGCGAACTGGGCCGACAGCACCAACCAACGACTGTTCAGCGTCCCGCTGGTGCTGATGGTGCTCGTGACGGTGGTCGCGGCGGTGCTGTTCGCCAAGCCACCCAACGCCAGCGGCAAACGGCACGCTCGGCACTGGCTTCTCGGTGTCGGCCACGGCGTGGCCCAGGTGGCGCTGGCCGCCGGCGGCACCTGGGTCTGGTTGGCGCTGCCGTTCTACGGATGGCCGTGGCCGCTGCCGGCGGTCGCCGCGGTGGTGCTGTACGGCCCGCTCATCGGTCTGGTGGCCAGCCAACTGGTGGCGGCGTACCTGCTGGTGGCGGGTTCGCTCGGGGTGAACGTCAACGAACTGTTCGCCGGGCAGGGCATCGAGGACTCCAAGTCGTTCCTGCGGTTGCGCATCGACCCGGACGGCACGCTGACCATCTACCCGATCGGGGTGGACCGGGTGTCCCGCGACTGGCAGGTCAACCCCGACCAGTCCGCCACGGCAAGCTGGCTGACCCCGAAGGATCGCCTGACCCCGCACCTGACCGAACCCCCGATAGTCCTGCGCTCGCGGTGACCACCCACAGGTCGCCCCATTCCTGAGGCAACCCTTTTGATCATCGCGGGGGTCTGTCAGGGGGTGTAGTGCTGGTCGTGGGCTTGCCGGGGGGCGCAGACGGAGGCGCGGGAGCAGGAGCAGCGGGAGCCGTCGGCGTCGAGCCGGACCGTCACGGCGTCCCGGGGGACGCTGTGGCCGACGACCCGGCCGTCGCCCTCCGGGGTGGAGACCCGGCTGCCGACCGCAGGGGCGGTCTCCTGGAATCTGGCGTACAGGGGATGCTCGTATTTGAGGCAGCACATCAACCTGCCGCACGCCCCGGAGATGCGCAGCGGGTTCAGGGGGAGATCCTGGTCCTTCGCCATCCGGATGGTCACCGGCTCGAAGTCGGTGAGGAACGTCGCGCAGCACAGGTCGCGACCGCAGGAGCCGATGCCGCCCTGCACCCGCGCCGAGTCGCGTGCGGAGAGCTGACGCAGCTCGACCCGGCAGTGCAGGGTGGCGCCCAGGTCACGGACCAGGGAGCGGAAGTCCACCCGGTGCGGGGCGGTGAAGTAGACGGTGCTGCGCTCACCGCCGCCCTCGACGGTGCCGAGCACGTGGTCGACGGCCACCACCTTCATCGGCAGGCCATGCGAACGGATCAACCGTTTCGCGGCCACCTTGGCCTCGGCCTTGCGGCGCCGCAGTGCCTCGTCGCGGCGCAGGTCGTCGTCACCGGCGAGCCCCACCAGGCGGGGAAAGCCGTCGGTCTCCTCGGTGACCCACTGCGCCGCCCACACGCACTCCGCCACCTCGGGCCCATCGTCGGTGGGCACCAGCACCTTGTCCCCCACCTGCGGACGCAACTCGCCGGGATCCAGGTAGTAGAGGCGCCCGTACCGGTTGAAGCTGACCGCGCAGAGCATGCCCATCCCCCCACCCTACGACGGATCACCGCGAAGGACGCACCGACCGATACCCCCAATGCCATTCATGGCCATCGACTTGACCGATGCCCGGGCCACCCGTCGTGCCGTTGCCCCTCGCCCGGACGGTTGAATCCGCGCCCGGGTAGGGGACAAACGGGTTCGAGCGGCGTTGAGTGAAGACAGACCTGCGGGGGGTGCAGGGGGAAGACCACGGCGTCGCCGTGGGCGCCGGCTCCGGTCCGGTGTCCGCGAGCGACGTCGTGGCCTGTCCGAGCGGCAACCGCGACCGGGACGAGCCAGCACGGCGGCCGACGCGCTGCCAGCACCGCGAGCAGGACGCGACGGCGCCACGCCCGCAACCGGCCAGCACCGCGGCCGGGAGATCGGCGCGCTCCGGGCGGTTACCAGCCGACGCGGGTGGGCTGGTCGTAGTGCGGCCGACCGTCCAGCGGAGGCCGCCACGCGGTCTCGGCGAGGCTCGGCGCCCACTGACGCAGCAACGTCTCCGCACCGTCGTACGCGACGCAGAGCACCGCCAGCACCCGCGCGGCGATCTCGGCAGCGTCGGCGACACCCGGCCCGACCGGCGTCAACCGGGTCGGCGGGCCGGTGGCGGTGGCGGCGACGACGGCGACCGCCTCGGCCGAGCGGAGCACGTCGGCCAGTGTCCGGGCCAGCGCGAGGCGGCTGCCCTCCACCCAGTCGGCGAGCGCGTCCGCGTAACCGGCGGTGGATTCGAGCCGCCCGACCAGGCTCTCCGGGCCCTCGTCGAGGTGGCGCAGCAGTGCTGCCCGCTGTTGCCCGTAGGCCGTGGCAGCCGGACCGGACCAGAGCACCGAGTCGGTGAGCGCGGCGGAGGCGTCGTCGTACCCCCGGACGAGCCGGCGCACCGCGTGCCCGGCGCCGGCGAGCGGGGCGGGGTGCAGGTCGAGGAAGCCGCGGACCGCATCGCCCGGCAGCACCTGCATCCGGCGCAGCAGGGGCCAGACCCGGTGCCCCTCCGGGACGCCGGCGGCGATCAGCCGGTCCACCCGGCGCAGCAGGTCGAGGCCGGGCTCGGCGAGCCGGTCCAGTGCGTCCATCAGGGCTCCCCGGCGAGCCGGCGGCGGGCTGCCCGGTCGACCTCGGCGTAGCGGTCGGCGGCCTCCCGGACCGCCGAGGCGGCTGCGGCCAGACGACCGGCGGCGGTGCGGGCCTCCCGGGCCCGGTCGTCGGTGGCGGTGGCCCACTGCCGGTGCAGCGCGCGCCCGATCTCGCCGGGTCGCCCCGGGGCGTCGGCGCCGAACGCGGCCTGGGCCGGGTCGCTGGCGGTCACGCTGTGCGCGAGTGCGGTGAGCGTGGCACTCGCCTCGTCGAGTCGGGCGGACAGCGCGCGCAGTGTGTCCATCTCAGGCCCCCGCGAGCGGTCGGTAGGCGGCGAACGTCTCGTTGTGCAGCTTCTCCCGCGCCCACTCGGCGGCGTCGGCCGCCGCGGTGACCGCGGCCTGCACGGAGCCGGCGACGTCCCGTGGGCTGCGGGTGTGCAGCGGGCCGAGGAACCGGACGTCGGTGATCCGGCCCCCGGCGGTGACGACGACCTCGACCAGACCGTCCGGCGACCGGACGGTCACCTCGACGGTGGACACCGCCTGGTCGAACTCGGCCTGGAGCGACTCGATCCGGCGGTAGCGCCGCACCGCTTCCTCGATCCAGGCTTCGTCGA
Source organism: Micromonospora sp. NPDC049230 (assembly GCF_040647875.1). Classification (NCBI taxonomy): domain Bacteria; kingdom Bacillati; phylum Actinomycetota; class Actinomycetes; order Micromonosporales; family Micromonosporaceae; genus Micromonospora; species Micromonospora sp. NPDC049230. Next base: position 108,824 of record NZ_JBEZCZ010000025.1, on the reverse strand, counting down.
TCTCCCCCCGCGGCATTGGCCGACTCCTCCCGGATGAGCCATGACTGAGCGTGCCGCCACCGTCACCACGGCACACCGGACCGTACCGCACCGCAATCGGGCCTGTCGATGCCTGTGGATAACGCCGGAAGCTGCGGGTCAGCCCTTCCAGAGGGCGAGCATCATCGCCTCGACCGCGATCCGCGGCTTGACGTTCGCCTCGATCGCCGCCCGGCAGGCCAGCACGGCCTCCAACCGGCGCAGCGATCCTTCGGCGTCCCACTTCTGCGCGCCGGCGCCGGCCAGTGCGGCGGTGTCGGTGTGCACCGGGGCGACGGGGGCGCGCAGCGCCATGGTGAGCGCGTCCCGGTAGAACCCCGCCAGGTCGACAAGCGCCCGGTCCAGTGCGTCTCGCTGGGCACGGGTGGCGCGGGACTTCTGCCGTTTCTCCAGCTCCTTGAGCTGCCCGGCTGCGCCGCGCATCGCGCCGGCCGCCCCCCGGCCGGTGCCACCCGCGCCGAGCGCGGTCTCCAGTGCCGCCCGCTCGGTCGTGTCGGCCTCGGCGACCGATGCCTCGGCCTCCGCCTCGGCCGCCTCGATCAGCGCCGACGCCGCGTCGAACGCCGCGCCGACGCCGGTCAACCGGCGCGGCACCGCGAGCACCGCCTCGCGTCGCTTGCGGGCCTCCGGGTCGCGGGCCAACCGGCGGGCCCGACCCACGTGCCCCTGCGCGGCCGCCGCCGCCCACTGCGCCACGTCGGGCGCGATCCCGTCCCGACGGACCAGCACCTCGGCCACGGCGTCGGCCGGCGGCTGCCGCAGGGGTACGACCCGACAGCGGGACCGGATGGTCACCGAGATGTCGTCCGGGTGGGTGGAGGGGGCGCAGAGCAGGAAGACCGTCCGCGGCGGCGGCTCCTCGATGGCCTTGAGCAGCGCGTTGCCGGCGGCCTCGGTGAGCCGGTCGGCATCCTCGATGACGACCACCTGCCAGCGCCCACCGGATGGGGTGCTGGCCGCCCGCAGCACCAGCGCGCGCATCTCACCGACACCGATGGACAGCCCTTCCGGCACCACGAGCCGGACGTCGGCGTGGGTGCCGCCCATCGTGGTGCGGCAGCCGGGACACTCGCCGCAACCGGTGCCGTGCACGCACTGGAGGGCGGCGGCGAACGCCCGCGCGGCGACCGAACGACCGGAGCCGGGCGGGCCGGTGAAGATCCAGGCGTGTGTCATGCCGGCGGCCGGGTCCACCCCGCCAGCCGCGGCAGCGCCGCCCGGGTCGGCGAACTCGGCACCGTCGTCCGGGTCGGCGAATTCCGCATCGCCGTCCGGGTCGGCGAACTCCGCACCGCTGGCCGGGCCGGCGGTGATCAGCGCGGGTGCCCGGTCGGCCGCACCGGCGCGCAGCACGGCGGCCGCGGCGGCGGCGGCTCGGCGCAGCTCCACGACCGCCTCGTCCTGACCGACCAGGTCGGCGAAGACGTCCGGCATCAGGTCTTGTGCTCCATCGTCACCAACTCCGAGTCGGATAACTCAGGCTGCACCGAGGTGTCCGGGCCCTGCGCCGGCCGAGGGTGCACGATGCCGCCGGGGCTGCCGAGCATCTCCTCGACCCGCCGGACCACCTGGCCGGTGATCTGGTCGGCCGGTCGGGACGCGTCGAGGACGAGGTAACGCTTCGGGTCGGCGGCGGCGAGGTCGAGGAAGGCGTACCGGACGCGCTCGTGGAAGGCGACCGACTCGGCCTCCAGCCGGTCGGTGCCGGTGTTGCGCGAGGCCACCCGGGACAGCCCGGTGTGCGGCTCGACGTCCAGCAGCACCACCAGGTCGGGCTTGAGCCCACCGGTGGCCCAGGAGGAGAGCCAGGAGACCTCGTCGACGGGCAGCGTACGGCCAGCGCCCTGGTATGCCAGGGACGAGTCGACGTACCTGTCGCTGATCACGACGCCGCCCCGGACCAGCGCGGGCCGGACCACGGCGGCCACGTGGTGTGCCCGGTCGGCGGCGTAGAGCAGCGCCTCGGCCCGTGGCGAGGGCGCCTCGTCGCCGGAGGTGTCCAGCACCATCGACCGGATCCGCTGCCCGACAGCGGTGGCTCCCGGCTCCCGGGTGACCACGACCTCGCGACCCTGGCCGCGCAGCCGGTCGGCGAGCGCGGCGAGCTGGGTGGACTTGCCGGCACCTTCGCCGCCCTCGAACACCACGAACAGCCCGGCGGAGACGAACGGCTCGGACGGCATCAGCGGCCGGCCCCGGATCGAGCCCCACAGGTCGGCGAGGACGGGGACGCCCTTCTTGTCGTCCATCTGGCCGAAGGCGCTGATGCCGGCGAAGATGCCGGCGGCACCGGCGGCGAGCAGCAGCAGACGGGTCGACGACACGGAGATGCCGAGGTCGGCGATCGTCAGCTTGCGGGAGCCGCCGACGCCGACCAGCAGGCTGCTCAGCCCGATGGCCAGGATCAGCACCAGCCGGGTGCCGATCTGCACCACGGCGAAGACCCGGCCGCGCACCTCGTCCTTGATCTCGCCGCCGAGCAGGGTGGTGCCGGCCAGGAAGGCCATGCCGGCACCGGTACCGACAAGTACCGCGCCGACGATCGCCATGGACAGGTGGATGGCGAAGGCGAGGGTCATCACGGCGGCGCTGGCCAGCACGATGCTCATGCCGAACCAGCGGCGCCGGGACATCTCCTTGACGACCATCGGGCCGAGGCCGATGCCGAGAGCCAGGCCGATGAAGATGGCGCCGAAGAGCAGGAAGAAGGCGGCGTCGCCGGCGCCGAGCGAGGCGGCGAAGAACTTGGCGGTGCCGATCACGATGCCGCCGCCGGCGAACGCGCCGAAGATGCCGAGCACCAGGCCGCGGACGAGCCGGGTCTGGCCGATGTACTTCCAGCCCTCGGCGAACTGCCGGAACATGCTCTTTTCGGCACGCTCGGCCTCACCGCGTTGCGCCTGGCTGATCTCTTTGATCCCGAACGCCACCACGAGGGCGGTGGCCAGCCGGGAGAAGGAGTTGACCCAGAGCGCGAGTTGGGCGGGCTCCGCCCAGCCGAGGTCGCCGTTGGGGACGAGGGCCCGGACGCTGCGGTCGAGCGCCGCGGCCACCAGCGCCGCGAGGATCGGGGTGAGGCCGTAGGTGGTGATCAGCGTGAGCTGGTTGGCCGCCTCCAGGCGGGCGCGCGGGATCAGGTTGGGGACCGCGGCCTCCTTGGCCGGGATCCAGATCAGGGTGATCGACTCGATCAGGAAGGTGGCGACTGTCGCCCACAGGACCACGAGCCCGCCGTTGGCGCCGGCCAGCGCCACGATCGGGATCGAGGCGAAGAGCACGAAGCGGAGCAGGTCGCAGATGACCATCGTCCAGCGCCTGTCGAACCGGTCGGCCAGCACACCGGCGACCGGCCCGAGCACCAGCGCGGGCAGCAGCCGGATCGCGATCACGCCACCGAAGGCCGCACCCTTGGCGGTGCTGCCCTGGACCTGGGACGCGGCAAAGACCGAGGTGGCCAGCAGGCCGAGCCAGTCGCCGAAGGAGGCCGCGCCGAGCACGATCCACAGCCGGCGGAACGGCCGGATGCGCAGGACGGAGCGGATTGCGGCATAACCGGACGGATCGACCTGACCGCCGCTGGGCTGGTCGGCGGGGTTGCCCGACTGGCCGTCGGAGCGCGACACGCCGGGCGACTCGCCGCTGTTCTGGCTTTCGATGGCCGTACCTCCACGTGCCGGCCCATCGCTGGGCGCCTCCGGTGGAACACTCTAGACCTGGTGGGGGGCGGCCCCACCGACGACATTCTCCTGCTCGCTGAGCCTAGGCCGCCGAAGGCACCGGCCGCAGCCCGGACGTACGCGAGGGTATTTCGCATTTACCGCCGGACAGTTAGCGTGCACACGTGGCCATCGAAAGCGACAATCTTCGCAAGCGCCTGGATCGGGCGACCGCCCACCTCGACCCGCCCTACGCCGTGGTCGACCTCACCGCGTTCGACGCCAACTCGGCCGACCTGGCCGATCGCGCCGCCGGCAAACCGGTCCGCCTGGCGAGCAAGTCGGTCCGCGCCCGAGAGTTGATCAGCCGAGCCCTCGCCCGACCGGGCTGGCAGGGCGTGATGGCGTTCACCCTGCCCGAGGCGATCTGGCTGGTCCGGGCCGGAGTGAGCGACGACGTGCTTGTCGCGTACCCGACCGTGGACCGCGCGGCGCTCGCCGAGCTGGCCGCCGACCCGCTGCTCGCCGCCGCGATCACCCTGATGATCGACGGCACCGGCCAACTCGACCTGATCGACGACGTCCGCGCCCCCGGGCAGCGCGCCGAGCTGCGACTCTGCCTGGACCTGGACGCCTCCTGGCGACCGCTGCGCGGGGTGCACGTCGGCGTCCGCCGCTCACCGGTGCACAGCGCACGCGCGGCCGGCGCGCTCGCCGCCACCGTCGCCGACCGAGCCGGCTTCCGGCTGGTCGGGCTCATGTCGTACGAGGCCCAGATCGCCGGCCTGGGCGACGCGCCGCCGGGGCGGACGCTGCTGGCGGGCGCGATCAGGCTGGCCCAGCGCGGTTCGTACCGCGAGTTGCTGGCCCGCCGGGGTGCGGCGGTGGCCGCGGTACGCGAGCACGCCGACCTGGAGTTCGTCAACGGCGGCGGCACCGGCAGCGTGGCCGCCACCAGCGCTGATCCCGCGGTCACCGAGGTCACCGCGGGATCGGGCCTGTACGGGCCGACGTTGTTCGACGCGTACCGCGCCTGGCGACCGACCCCTGCCGCGTTCTTCGCCTGCTCGGTGGTCCGCCGGCCGACACCGGAGCTGGCCACGGTGCTCGGCGGCGGCTGGATCGCCTCCGGCCCGGCGGCCGACAGCCGACTGCCCCGACCGTGGCTGCCGGCCGGGCTCAAGCTTGTCGGCACCGAGGGTGCCGGTGAGGTGCAGACTCCGCTGGCCGGCGCGGCGGCAGCCAGCCTCCGGGTCGGCGACCGGGTGTGGTTCCGGCACGCCAAGGCCGGTGAGCTGTGTGAACGAGTCAACGAGCTACACCTGGTCGAGGGGGACGAGGTCGTGGCGACAGTCCCCACCTACCGGGGCGAGGGGCAGGCCTTCCTCTGACGCGCCCGCGCCAACTCAGGCCGGCTGGGCCGCCTCGGTCTGCCGCACCGAGGACAGGTCGCTGCCCGGGCCGTCGACCTGACGGTGCAGGTATTCCCGGATCAGTGCCTTCGCCTCCAGCAGCACCCGTTCGTCACCGTCGGACTTCCGCCGGAACGCGAGCTTGATCAGCGCGTCCGCCGCCTCGACGGCGATCTCCAGGACGAACCGGAGCTTCGGCACGTCGGTGAGCCCGAAGCGCTCGGTGAGCACCTGGGCCAGCTGATCGGCGATCACGCCGTTGTTGTCCCGCTGCTCGTCGAGCAGGTGCAGGTCGACCACGTCGCCGAAGTGCAGGGTACGGAAGCCGGGGACGGTGCGGTGCATCGTGATGTATTCGTCGATCCCCGCGTCGACGCCATCCCACCAGTGGGTCATCTCGTCGGAGGCGAACCGCTCGTCGAGACGCTGGAGGTAGGACTCCATCGTCCGCAGGGTCAGCGCCTGCACGATCGCCCGTTTGTCCGGGAAGAACTGGTAGACCGACCCGATCGCCACTTCGGCGCGCTCGGCGAGCAGGGTGGTGGTCAGCCCCTCGTACCCCACCTCGTCGACGAGCTCGGCGCAGGCATCCAACATGCGCTGTACCCGCGCGACACTTCGACCCTGCACCGGAACGCGGCGCAGCGGCCCGGTCGTGGCGGCTGGTGTGGACACTCGGCGCCACCCCCCTTCGACGGATGAACATATCTTCACGTCACGAGTCCGTGACTACCGGTACAACGAGCGGATCGCAATTGCGGTATTTACCAGGCACAACGTTCCTGATATGAAGTCAGTTCATATTCATGAATGAGGAGCGCGCATGGTTGGCACCGCATCGCTCGCCGCTGGATGGTCCAACTGGGCCGGCAACCAGCGTGGCAGCGCCACCGCGATCCTGCGCCCCGGCTCGCCGACGGATGTCGTAGAAGCCGTCCGATCCGCCTCGGCCGACGGTGCCCGGATCCGCGTGACCGGCAGCGGGCACTCGTTCACCGCCGTCGCGCTCGCCGACGACCGACGGATGGAGCTGTCCGAGCTGGACACCGTGGTCAGCGTCGACGTCCCGCGCCGGCTGGTCACCGTACCCGCGGGAATGACCCTGCACGCGCTCAACGGCCTGCTCGCCCGGCACGGCCTCGCACTGCCCAACCTCGGCGACATCGACGCGCAGACGGTGGCCGGGGCGATCTCCACGGGCACCCACGGCACCGGCGCCGGCTACGGGTGCCTGTCCACCTTCGTCGAGGCGATCACCCTCGTCACCGGCACCGGCGAGGTGCTGCGCTGCTCCGCCGACGAACACCCCGACGTGCTCGCCGCCGCCCGGGTGTCACTCGGCGCGCTCGGCGTCCTGGTCGAGGTGACACTGCGCTGCGTGGAAGCCTTTGTCCTGCACGCCCACGAACGTCCCGCCGAGCTGGCCGACGTCCTCGGCGACCTGCCCACCCTGATCGGCTCGCACGACCACGTCGAGTTCTACTGGTTTCCCTACACCCAGCGGGTGCAGGTCAAGAGCAATAACCGGGTACCGGCCAACGACCGGCCACTGCCCCGCTGGCGCGGCTGGCTGGACGACGACTTCCTGGCCAACCGGGTCTTCGCCGGCGCCTGCCGACTCGGCCGGGCCGTGCCCGCGCTGGCCCCGGGCATCAGCGCGGTCTCGGCCCGCGCCCTCACCGAACGCCGGTACACGGGCCGCTCGGACCGGGTCTTCTGCACCCCGCGCCGGGTCCGCTTCGTGGAGATGGAGTACGGCCTGCCCCGCGAGGCGCTGCCCGAGGCGCTCGCCGCGCTCCAGCGGATCGTGGACGGGCTGCCGTTCAAGGTGCTCTTCCCGGTGGAGGTGCGATTCACCGCCGCCGACGACATCTGGCTGTCGCACGGCTACGGGCGCGACAACGCCTACATCGCCGTGCACCAGTACGTCGGCATGCCGTACGAGCCGTACTTCCGGGCCTTCGAGCAGGTGGCCGCCGGACTGGGCGGTCGCCCCCACTGGGGCAAGCTGCACTATCGCGACGCCGCCTCGCTGGCCACTGCCTACCCCCGTTTCGCGGACTTCCAAACCGTCCGCAACCGCCTGGACCCCCACCGGGTCTTCACCAGCCCCCACCTGACCCACGTCCTCGGCGCCTGACGGACCCGCGCTTCCAGAGATCTTGGAAGGAATGTGCCCCTGGAGGGGCGTTTTCCTTCCAAGATCTTCATCCTGGCCAGCCAGCCGACCGCAGGGCGGCGCGGAGTTGGGTGACGACCTCGTCCGGTTTGGCCCGGATGGCCCAGGCCGGGAAGCGCAGCACGCGGTCACCGTCGACCCAGAGCCCGTTCTGCCGGCTCATGTCCGCCCACCAGGCACGTGGATCAAGGTGCTGCCCGCCGTCGATCTCGATGTGCACCCGCCACTGCTCGAAGTAGGCATCCAGGTAACGGCGTCGCCCGGCCGAGTCACAACGGATCTTCTGGCGCGTCGGTTCGGGTAGCCCCGCGCGTCGGACCAGGCTCAAAAAGTCCAGCTCCGGCAACGAGTGGGACCCACCCGCCGCGTCCGCCGCCGTGCCCAGAATCAGTTGGCGACGAGGACCCGGGGCAGCTGGTCGACGATCCGGTGCAGGTCGTCGGCGGCCACGAGCCGTTGTTGAAATGCGGCGGCGACGATCGCCCGCGCCTCCCGGTCGGTGCCGGCCCACTGGGCCGCGTCCACTATCGAACGGGCCGGCATCGTCCTGCGGGGTTGCCCGACGGCCAGGACATCCCGGTCGGTCAACGTGGCGGTCCGGTGCGCCAGCACGCCCGGTGGCAGCGATCCACGCCGGCAGGCGGCGGGAAGGAGCACGTGAACCGGTCGACCCGGGAACCCTTGAAGCCCTCCGGCCTGTGCGGCGGTCAGACCACCGAGGATCGCCTGCGGTCCCGCGGCGAGGACGGCCACCCACCGGAGTTGGCCGGCACTGACCGGCCCGTTGTGCGCGACCAGCACGGCGCGGTGGACCTGTCGCCACCTGCCGGTGGCCAACCGGTGCCGGATGGCCTTGGACGACAGGTGCCGCCTCGCCTGGGCGAGGCTCAACACGTCCTCCTGATGGAAAAGCAGCCAGCTCAACTCGTCCGCGTCGTCGTGCGGCAGCCGCCGAGCCCAGGCAGCGGGTGAAGAAGTCCTCCGAAGACTCACAAGAATCAGTCTTCAGATCGCCGACCCGGACGGCAGCCCCTGTGGACAACGACGAGATCTTGGAAGGAAAGTGCCCCTCCGGGGGCGTTTTTCTTCCAAGATCTCGTCGTTCCAGGCTTACTCCGTGCTCGACGTGGCCTTGCGGGGGGCGGCCTTCTTCGCCGGGGCCTTCTTTGCCGCCGTCGTCGCCTTGGCCGTGGTGGTCTTCTTCGCGGCCGTGGACTTGCTGGCGGCGGCCGTCTTCTTGGTCGCGGTGGCCTTCTTGGTCGCGGTGGCCTTCTTGGCGGGAGCCTTCTTCGCCGCCGCCTTCTTCCGCGGCGCCGGACCCTTCGCCCGCTTCTCGGCCAGCATCTCGGAGGCTTCCTCCAGGGTCAGCGCCTCCGGCGTCTGACCCCGCCGCAGCGACGCGTTGAACTCCCCGTCGGTGACGTACGGGCCGAACCGGCCATCCTTGATCACCAGCGGCTTCTCGGTCGCCGGGTCGACGCCCATCTCCCGCAACGGCGGCGCGGCGGCACGCCGGCCACGGGTCTTCGGAGCGGCCAGCAACGCCAGCGCCTCGTCCAGACCGACAGTGAACATCTGGTCCTCGGACTCCAGCGAGCGGAACTCCTCGCCCCGCTTCACGTACGGGCCGTAGCGGCCGTTGTTGGCGAAGACCTCGACACCGTCCGGTGCGACGCCGATCAGCCGGGGCAGGCTGAGCAGCTTGAGCGCCTCCTCCAGGGTCAGCGAGTCCGGGGTCTGCGTCCGCAACAGCGACGACTTCCGCTCACCGCTGGACACGTACGGGCCGAACCGGCCGGACTTGAGCACGATCGGCTCGCCGGTCGCCGGGTCGTCGCCAAGCTTGCGCTCGCCGCTGCCGCCGAGGAACAGCTCGTGCACCTTCTCCGGGGTCAGCTCGTCCGGGGCCAGGCCCTCGGGGATCGGCGCCCGGTCGCCCTGGTTGCCGCCCTCCTCGCCCTCACCCGAGGCGGCCGGTGCCGGCTGCTCGCCGCCGGGCAGCTCCCGTTGCAGGTACGGCCCGTACCGGCCGACCCGCACGACGACCTCACGGCCGTCGTCGTCGGTGAACAGCGGGATGGAGTTGACGCTGCGCGCGTCGATGTCGCTCAGGTTCTCGGTGACCAGCTTCTTGAGCCCGCCGGAACGGGCGATGTCCTGGTCGCCGGCCCCGTTGGAGCTGCCGAAGTAGAACGCGGTGAGGAAGTCGACAGCGGCGTGGTCACCGCCGGCGATCTCGTCCAGCTCGTTTTCCATGGTGGCGGTGAAGTCGTAGTCGATCAGGCGCGGGTAGTGCCGCTCCATCAACCCGATCACCGCGAACGCCAGGAACGTCGGGATCATCGCCTGGCCGCGCTTGGTGACGTACCCCCGGTCCTGGATCGTCTGCATGATCGACGCGTAGGTGGACGGGCGGCCGATGCCCAACTCCTCCAGGGCCTTGACCAGCGACGCTTCGGTGTATCGCGACGGCGGCTGGGTGTGGTGGCCCTGCGCGGCCAGCTCGTCGGCGGTCAGCGGCTGGTCCTTGACCAGGGTGGGCAGCCGGCGCTCGGCATCCTCGGCCTCGGCGTTCTCGTCGTCGCTGGACTCGACGTACGCGCGCAGGAAGCCCGGGTCCGTGATGGTCTTGCCGGTCGCGCCGAAGTCGGCCTCCTCCTGCGAGGTGGAGACGGCGCGGATGCGCACCGAGACGCTGGAGCCGACCGCGTCGGTCATCTGCGAGGCGATGGTGCGCCGCCAGATCAGCTCGTAGAGCTTGAACTCCTCGGCGGACAGCTCCTTGGCCACCTCGCCCGGGGTGCGGAAGTTGTCCCCCGCCGGGCGGATCGCCTCGTGGGCCTCCTGCGCGTTCTTCACCTTGCCGGTGTAGCGGCGTGGCTCCGGCGGGACGCTGCGCTCGCCGTACAGCTCGACGATCTGTCGGCGGGCCGCCGAGATGGCGGTCTCCGACAGGTTGACCGAGTCGGTACGCATATAGGTGATGTAGCCGTTCTCGTACAGGCGCTGCGCGGTGCGCATCGTCTGCTGCGAGGACAGGCGCAGCTTGCGGGCCGCCTCCTGCTGGAGGGTCGAGGTGATGAACGGCGCGTACGGGCGGCGACGGTAGGGCTTCTCCTCGACCCGGGTGACGGTGAACGGCCGCCCGGCCAGTCGGGCCGCGAGACCCCGGGCGCCACCCTCGTCGAGGTGGACGACACCGGCGCCGGGCTTCACCCGGCCGGTGGTCGGCTCGAAGTCCTTACCGGTGGCGATCCGGTCGCCGTTGAGGGCGATCAGCGTGGCGTTGAACGCGCGCGGGCCCTCGCCGGCGTTCGTCACGGCGAGGGTGGCCAGGATGTCCCAGTACTCGGCGGTGCGGAAGGCCATCCGCTGCCGCTCCCGCTCGACCACGATGCGGGTCGCCACGGACTGCACCCGACCGGCCGAGAGCCTCGGCATGACCTTCTTCCACAGCACCGGGGAGACCTCGTAGCCGTAGAGCCGGTCGAGGATCCGCCGCGCCTCCTGGGCGTCGACCAGGTCGCGGTCGATCTCCCGGGGGTTTGCCACCGCCGCCTGGATCGCCGGCTTGGTGATCTCGTGGAAGACCATCCGCTTGACCGGGACCTTGGGCTTGAGCGTCTCGACCAGGTGCCAGGCGATCGCCTCGCCCTCGCGGTCCTCATCCGTCGCCAGGAAGATCTCGTCGACCTCCTTGGCCAGCTTCACCAGCTTGCTGATCTGCTGCTTGCGGTCGGCGGAGACGACGTAGAGCGCGTGGAAGCCGTTGTCCACGTCCACCCCGAGCCGGGCCCAGGGTTCCTTCTTGTATTTGGCCGGCACATCGGCGGCGTTGCGCGGCAGGTCGCGGACGTGACCGAAGCTGGCCTCCACGACGTACCCCGGGCCGAGGTAGCCCGAGATCGTCTTGGCCTTCGCCGGTGACTCGACGATGACCAGACGGGTGGTTCCAGCGTTGCTCGGCACGTCTCTCCCCGACCTCACTCCTGCTCGTGGCCTGCCAGCGCTCGGACAGCGATCGCTCTCGACCCCCGCCGTCGCACCGGCGGTCCGGATGTCCAACGTAACGCGCCGTCCGCGTTTCGGGTTTCGCGGGCGGCAAACCGCCACCGCGCGACGGTCAACTCTCGCCCGCCGCGCTCGGCACTGCCGGACGGCGCCACCGTACACCGTGGGTAGGGCTCGAAGAGGGTCACTGTGACGATGGCGGGCCAACGGGACAGCTCCGACCCGCCCGTTTCCGCCCGGATCGACCCGTCCGGTGTCCGGCACCAGACACCCACCCCGCCCCGGCCGCCGCCGACCGACATGAGTCGATCATGGACGTGGTGGGCGTTTTAGACCCGGACGCGAAGTACGTCCACCAGAGTGGGTCAGGTTGGCCAGGCTTCTGAGGGTGCTGTGCTCGGTGGTGCGCCGACCAACTCGGCGAGCCGGCCCAGCCGTCGCCGGCCGGTGATCCGGTACGCCGGGCCGCCCTCATCCGGGCTGAGCAGCGTGCCAGCCAGCCCGGCCGCGTCGAGCGCAACCCCGATCGGCTCCCAGCACTCCCGGTCGTCCGCGCCCAGCCGCAACAGGAAACCATCTGGTGGTTCCGGCGTCCCGGCGGCGGCGAGCCACAGCCGCAGCCGCCGCCCGGTCAGGTGAAAGCTGGCCGGCGGGCGTTTCGCCGTACCGTGCAGCCAGGCGGCCGCGAGCGGCTTCAAGACCCGGGTGTACGACGTACGCACGGCGTGTCGCTCGCCCTCGGCCGGCTCCCAGCTCGCCGCCAGCCCACGCGACGCCAGTTCCGCGACGAGCACGTGCACCCGCCACGCGGCGTCCACCCGCACCGAGAGACGGGCGGTGCCGCCCATGCGGACCACCTCGCCCGGGCCGGCGAGCAGTCCGGCCAGGTCGGCGACCGTCGGCTCGGCCGCCTCCGCGCCGAAGAAGACGAGTTGCCGCCCCGCGTCATCACCCGAAGTGGGGCCGTTGTGGGGCGGCCCACGGCGTCGTCGCGCGGGTGCGGGCGTGTCGGGTTCGGGGGCGGGGAACAGCGCCGGCGGCTGCGCCGCCGGAGTGTCGTCGAGCCCACTCAATGACACTCCGGCACCTCGTCGAAGGCTTCTTTCAGCTCCTCGGAGTTGAGCTTGCTGGTGTCCAGCGCACTGGCGTCGTACTCCGTGTTGAGAGTGGCCACAGCGGCCCGCACGCCGTCGTAGAAGGCGGTCGGCTCGCCGGTGCCCAGCCCGTCGATGGTGTCCCGGGCGCGGCCATAGGCGTCCCGCATCTTCTCAAGCGAGCCGCGGAACCCGGCGGAGATGGCGTCGCCGTTCTCGGCCTCCGGGACGCCAGCCTGCTCCACCTTGCGGCGCGCGGCCTCGCTGGCCTGCTCCGCCCCACCGAAGAGCCGCACCAGGTTCTCCTTGGCCTGCGCCGGAGTGGTTTGCGCGGTCATCTGTTCGTCAGTGCTGCTTGTCAACTTGCTGATCTCGGAGCGCCACGGCGTCAGCGCGGCGCACACCGAAGCCGCCCAGGCCCGTGGGCTGGGGCCTCCGCCGCAGCCGGCCAGGACGAGGACGATTGTGGCCAGGACCACCGTGAGCTTTCCGGCGGCAGACGCCCGGCACCTACGCATGCGTTGCAGCGTACGGCCTTTGGCCAGGTGTGGCACCGGGCCGGACGGCCGGGGTCCCCGGTCGACGCGGACGTCGACCGGGGACCCCGGCCGGTGCCGGGTCAGGCGTTGACCGTCTCCGGCCGTTGGTCGCTGCTGCCCGCGCCGGTGCTGCCGTCGGCGTCGGAGTCGGACATCGCGATGCCCTTGCGCTTGCTGAACACCACAGACGCCACGATGATCAACGTCGCGACCAGCGCGATGCCGACCCGCAGGCCGACGTTGCGGTCGTCGCCGACGCTGTACGCCACCACGGCTGGTGCGATCAGCAGCGAGACCAGGTTCATCACCTTGATCAGCGGGTTGATCGCCGGGCCGGCGGTGTCCTTGAACGGGTCGCCGACGGTGTCACCGATGACCGTCGCGGCGTGCGACTCGGAGCCCTTGCCGCCGTACGCGCCGTCCTCGACCAGCTTCTTGGCGTTGTCCCACGCGCCACCGGAGTTGGCCAGGAAGACCGCCATCAGGGTGCCCGCCCCGATCGCCCCGGCCAGGTACGCGGCGAGCGCGCCGGGCCCGAGGCCGAAGCCGACAGCGATCGGCGCCAGGATGGCCAGCAGACCGGGGGTCATCAACTCGCGCTGCGCGTCCCGGGTGCAGATGTCGACGACCTTGCCGTACTCCGGGCGCTGGGTGCCGTCCATGATGCCGGGCAGCTCACGGAACTGCCGGCGAACCTCCATCACGACAGCGCCGGCCGAGCGGGACACCGCGTTGATGGCCAGCCCGGAGAAGAGGAACACCACCGCCGCGCCGATGATCAGGCCGACCAGGTTGCGCGGGTTCGCCACGTTCAGCGCGTTGAGGATCTCGTCGCCGACGTTGCCCACGCCCGCGCCCGCGTACGCGAGTTGCAACGAGTCGGTGTACGACCCGAACAGCGCGGTCGCGGCGAGCACCGCCGTGGCGATCGCGATGCCCTTGGTGATCGCCTTGGTGGTGTTGCCCACCGCGTCCAGCTCGGTGAGCGTGCGAGCACCGTGCTCGTCGATGTCGCCGGACATCTCGGCGATGCCCTGGGCGTTGTCGGAGATCGGCCCGAAGGTGTCCATCGCGACGATGACGCCGACAGTGGTGAGCAGGCCGGTGCCGGCCAGCGCCACCGCGAACAGCGACAGCGTGATGGAGCTGCCGCCGAGCAGGAACGCGCCGAAGACGCCGGCACCGATGAGCAGCGCCGAGTAGACCGCCGACTCCAGGCCGATGCTGATGCCAGCCAGGATGACGGTGGCCGCGCCGGTCTGCGAGCTCTTGCCGATGTCCTGCACCGGCCGCCGGTTGGTCTCGGTGAAGTAGCCGGTCAGCGCCTGGATCGCGGCGGCCAGCACGATGCCGATCACCACCGCGCCGATGGCCACGAACCGCGGGTTGCCGTCGACGCCGGTGAGGCCGTCGTCGAACTCGCCGAAGGTCGCCGGCAGGTAGGCGAAGGCGGCGATCGCCACCAGCACCGCGGAGAGCACCGCCGAGATGTAGAAGGCCCGGTTGATCGCGGTCAGGGCGTTGCGGTCGGAGGCGCGCAGCCGGGTGATGAAGACGCCGACGATCGCGACCAGGACGCCGATGGTGGAGATGATCAGCGGGAAGACCAGGCCCTCCTCGCCGAACGCGGCCCGGCCGAGGATCAGCGCGGCGACGAGCGTCACCGCGTACGACTCGAACAGGTCGGCGGCCATGCCGGCACAGTCACCGACGTTGTCGCCCACGTTGTCGGCGATGGTCGCGGCGTTACGCGGGTCGTCCTCGGGGATGCCCTGCTCGACCTTGCCGACCAGGTCGGCGCCGACGTCGGCGGCCTTGGTGAAGATGCCGCCGCCGACCCGCATGAACATCGCGAGCAGCGCGGCGCCGAAGCCGAAGCCCTCCAGCACGGTCGGCGCGTCACCCCGGTAGACCAGGACGACGAGCGCGGCACCGAAGAGGCCGAGGCCGACGGTGAGGAAGCCGACCACGCCACCGGTCCGGAAGGCGATCTTCATGGCCGCCTCGCGGCCACCCTCCCGTTCTCTCGCGGCGGCGGCGACGCGCAGGTTGGCGCGGGTGGCCAACCACATGCCCGCGCCGCCGATGAACGCGCTGAACAGTGCGCCCACCACGAAGAAGAGCGAGCGGCCGAGCTTCACCGCGGTCACGCTGCCGTCGGTGTCGTGCACCGGCAGCAGGAAGAGCAGCACCACGGCAATGACGACGAAGATCGCCAGGGTACGGAACTGGCGGAGCAGGTAGGCCGAGGCGCCCTCCTGGACCGCCCCGGAGATCTCCTGCATTTTGTTGGTGCCCTTACCGGCGGCCAGCACCGTCTTGGTGAGGGCGGCGGCGAAGCCGAGCGCCACCAGCGCGATCACCGCGGCGATGACGACGTAGATGACATTGCTTCCGGTAAGGGAAAGCCCGCCGCCGGGGGCGGCCAAGGTCTCGGACATCTGTGTCCTCCTGTTACCGAACAATCGCGCCGGTGAGTGGAGACGCACCGACCGACGCCTGGATGCGGACTTCGCAAGCGAGCGCCAACCCCAGCGGACCAGCGATGACCACCCATACCCGCTGGGTGCGGGATGGATCACTTGCTGACAACCCGGGTACTGTAGCCCTCCGCAGTGTCAGAGGTCACATGCAGGTGGCACCGTGTCGCGATGATCTCCATCGCTGTGTTATGAAACAAAATCTGATATAGGGCATGGTCCATGAAAGAAAAGGCCGCACCCCGACTGGGATGCGGCCCGCGAAACGATTTTCGGTCAGCGGCCGACCGGCCACACCATCCGCACCTCGGTGCCGATGCCCTCGTCGACCGGGCGCACCTGTAGGTCCTCGACGAAGCCGGCGAGCAGCGCGAACCCGACGCCGGTGGTCAACGCCTCGTCGGTGAGCGACTCGTTGGCCAGTTCGTCCGGGGGCAGCGCGGTCAGACCGATGCCCGCCTCGATCGGCGCCCGGTCCACCACCCGCACCGCGTACGAGCCACCGTCGGACATCTCCACCAGCACCGGGTCGGCAAGGCCGTACTGCCGGTGCAGGGCCACCGCGCGGGTGCACGCCTCACCGATGGCCAGGCGTACCTCGTCCAGCAGGTCCTCCCGGACCCCGGCACGCCGCGCGACGGCAACGCCGACCAGCCGGGCGGTGCGCACGTGCACCGGGGCGGGGGAGAACGAGAGCTTGACGGTCGCCATCACGCGCCGGCGCCCGCCGGGTCGGCGCTGATCGCCGCGTCGACCGTTGGGTGCAACGGGAACACCTGGTCCAGTGCGGTGATCCGGAAGATCTTGAGCAGGGGCTCCTTGTCGCAGACCAGGGCGAACGAACCACCTGCCGAGCGCAGCCGCTTGAGCGCGCCGACCAGCACGCCCAACCCGGTGGAGTCGAGGAAGTCCACCCGATCGAGGTCGACCACCACGTGACGGGCGCCACCGTCGATCAACTCGAGGAGTCGTTCGCGGAGTCGGGGCGCGGTGTAGACGTCCACCTCACCACCGACCTCGAGCACCGTGTGCTCGCCCACGGTGCGGGTCGCCAGCGACAGCTCCATCGGTCCTCCTCGCCAGAGCCGTAAACTCTCGTGGGCATCTAACCACTACCGCCGGTGCGGCCTGCGGACGCCAGCGGAGGCTTCCCCTTACCCCCCGGCCCGACTTTTCATCTCCGAACACCAGTGCGAGAGTGCAGGGCGTGACCTCCAACGACTTCAGCTCGGCGCAGGGCACGCCGCGCCATGACCTGGAGTCGTCGCCCGCGGCCACCGTATCCGCTGGTCGCGGCCTCGGGCCAGCGCCCGCCGACCTGCTGCGCCGGCTGCGGGCCCGGGGCGCCGCCGACCCGGTCACCCACGTCGAGCGGGTGCCGGCCCGCGCCGGGGTGCCCGCGCCCTGGCCGCCGTGGGCGCCGGCCGAGCTGCGCGCGGCGTTCACCGGACGCGGCGTCGTCGCGCCGTGGCGGCACCAGGCCGAGGCGGCCACCCTGGCGTACGAGGGTCAGCACGTGGTCGTCGCCACCGGCACCGCGTCCGGCAAGTCACTGGCGTACCAACTCCCGGCGCTGGCCACCCTGCTCGCCGACCCCCGGGCCACAGTGCTCTACCTCGCGCCGACCAAGGCGCTCGCCGCCGACCAGTTGCGGGCCGTCGCCGCGCTGGGGCTGGAGGGGATACGCCCCGCCTGCTACGACGGGGACACTCCGCGCGCCGAACGGGAGTGGATCCGCAAGCACTCCCGGTTCGTGCTGACCAACCCCGACATGCTGCACCACGGCATCCTGCCCGGCCACGCCCAGTGGTCCGGTTTCCTGCGCCGACTCGCGTACGTGGTGATCGACGAGTGCCACACCTACCGGGGCGTGTTCGGCTCGCACGTGGCGCACGTGCTGCGTCGACTGCGCCGGCAGTGCGCCCGGTTCGGGGCCACCCCGGTCTTCGTCCTCGCCTCGGCGACCTCCGGCGACCCGGCGACCACTGCCGGACGACTGACCGGCCTGCCGGTGACGGCGGTCACCGAGGACGCGTCGCCGCGCGGCGGGGTGACCTTCGCACTCTGGGAGCCGCCGCTGCTGCCACCCGAGGCGGACTCCGCCGCCCCGGTGCGGCCGGACTTCTCCCCGTCGGTACCGCCGCAGGCGTTCGGCTCCCCCTCGGTACCGCCGCAGGCGATCGGCTCCCCCTCGGTACCGCCGCAGGCGTTCGGTGAGCACGACGACCTCCGGCAGGTCCGACGGTCGGCGCTGCGCGAGACCGCGGACCTGCTCGCCGACACTGTCGCCGAGGGGGTACGCACACTCGCGTTCGTCCGCTCCCGCAAGGGCGCCGAGGTCGTGGCGGCCAACGCGCGCCGCTCGCTGGACGAGGCGGTGCCGGGGCTCGGCGACCGGGTGGCCGCCTACCGGGGCGGCTACCTGCGCGAGGAGCGGCGCGAGCTGGAGCGGGCGCTGCTGCACGGCGACCTGCTCGGCCTGGCCTCCACCAACGCGTTGGAGCTGGGCGTGGACCTGGTCGGGCTGGACGCGGTGCTGATCTGCGGCTACCCGGGCACCCGGGCGTCGCTGTGGCAGCAGGCGGGCCGGGCCGGGCGTTCCGGGCAGGAGGCTCTCGCGGTGCTGGTGGCCCGCGACGACCCACTGGACACCTACCTGGTGCACCACCCGGAGGCGATCTTCGGTGCTCCGGTGGAGGCGACGGTGCTCGACCCGGCCAACCCGTACGTGCTGGCACCGCAACTCGCCTGCGCCGCGTTCGAGGCGCCGCTCACCCCGGCCGACCTGGCACTCTTCGGCGACGGGGCGAAGGAGGCGGTCGACGAGCTGGTGGCGGCCGGCGCCCTGCGGCAGCGGCCCACCGGCTGGTACTGGCGACACCGGGAGCGGCCCGAGGTGGACCTGCGTGGAGAGGGCGGCGCCCCGGTCTGCGTGGTGGAGTCGTCGACCGGCCGGCTGCTCGGCACCGTCGACGGCGGCTCCTCGCACTTCCTGCTTCACCCCGGTGCCATCTACCTGCACCAGGGTGTCTCGTACGTGGTCGACGACCTCGACCTCGCGGACGGCTGCGCGCTGGTGCACGCCGAGGAACCGGACTGGTCCACCCATGCCCGCGACGTCACCGACCTGTCCGTGGTGTCGGTGCGTTCCTACGTGGACGCCGGGCCGGTCGGCATGTTCCTCGGCGAGGTGGACGTGACAAGTCAGGTCGTGTCCTACCAGCGGCGGCGGATCGCCACCGGCGAGGTGATCGACACCCGACCGCTTGACCTGCCCACCCGGGAGCTGCGCACGGTGGCGGTCTGGTTCACCCTGTCGCCGCAGTCGTTGACCCTTGCCGGGGTCCAGCCGGCCGACGTGCCGGGTGCGCTGCACGCCGCCGAACACGCCGCGATCGGCCTGCTCCCGCTGATGGCCACCTGCGACAGGTGGGACATCGGCGGGCTCTCCACAGCGGTCCACCAGGACACCGAGGCACCGACGGTCTTCGTCTACGACGGGCACCCGGGTGGAGCGGGTTTCGCCGAGCGGGCGTACGCAACGGCGTCGGCCTGGCTGCGGGCCACCCGGGACGCGATCGCCGAGTGCGGCTGCGAAACCGGCTGCCCGTCCTGCGTGCAGTCGCCGAAATGCGGCAACGGCAACAACCCGCTCTCCAAGCCCGACGCGATCCGGGTGCTCGACGTGGTGCTGGCGAACCTGCCCGACTGAGCGGGTTGCATGAATCGGCACGCCACTGGGCACAATGATGTGGGAGCGCTTCCATAGATGCCCATACTGTCGATCGCCCCCCGTGTCCGAGGAGGAGCCGTGGCCGACACCATCGCCGAGACCGTCGACCTGCTCTACAGCATTGACCAGGATCAACTCACCCTCGACCAGCAGATCGCGCTCGGGTCGGCGCTGGCCAACCTGGCTCAGGCCGAGCGCCTGGAGCAGATCAACGAACGGCTGCGCGTGATCCACCAGGTCGTCAACACCTGGGCGCTGCGCGCCGCCACCACCCCTGACGGGCGCTGATCCGCCTCTGCTCGGCACCGGCAACGGCATTTTGGACTGGCCGTCCGACGGCCCCCGACGGCTGCCCAGCATCATGCGATCGGCGACGGCGGGAAGCGCGACGGTTGTCAGGCTGTGCGAGACTCCGGCGGACCAACCCCCTGAGGAGTTCACATGCAGCTCGACAACTTGCAGAGCCAGCACCAGTTCCACGTCCGCCAGCGCCTGCGCATGATGGTCAACCAGTACGAGGTCCGTGCGGTCTCCCCGGACGGCACCGAGGGTGAGCTGCTGGCGTTCGCGCAGCAGAAGCGGCTCGCCTTCAAGGAGCAGGTGACGATCTACACGGACGATTCGAAGCAGCAGCCCCTGCTCGGCTTCAAGGCCCGCCAGCGCATCGACCTCGGCGCCACCTACGACGTGACCGACGCGGCCGGCAACCCGATCGGCTTGTTCCGCAAGGACTTCGCCCAGTCGCTGCTCCGATCCACGTGGCACGTCGAGCAGGCCGGTCTGCCGCAGGTGACGGGCCAGGAGCGCAGCCTGCCTGTCGCACTGCTGCGCCGGTTCGTCGACTCGTTGTCCTGGCTGCCCTACCACTTCGACTTCACCGCCGGTGGTCAGCCGGTCTTCACCGTGGTCAAGAAGTGGGGCCTGCGCGACAAGTACGTCGTCGAGGTGCAGCACCCGCAGATCGACCGCCGCCTGGTCATCGCCATGGCCGTCGCCCTCGACGCGCTCCAGGCCCGCTGACAATCCCGGCCCCCGCTCTTCGGCCGCTGGCCGGGACAAGGCCCTCGGACCTGATCCCGGCCAGCGGGCCGTCTCCAGGAAGTCCGCCAGCGTCTCCGCGAACCAAGCCGCTACCGCGAACCAAGCCGCTACCGCGAACCGAGCTGCCGCCGCGAACCAGGCCGCCACGCGAACCAGGCTGCCGCCGCGGACCAGGTTGTCGCCGCGAACCAGGCTGCCGCCGCGAACCAGGCTGCCACGCGAACCAGGCTGCCGCCGCGAACCAGGCTGCCGCCGCGACAGACGATGCCGCCTTGGGCCGGGTAGCCGCCGTGGACGGAGGGCCGCCGCCCAGCCCCATGTTGTTCAACCGCGCACCGGGCCGGCGCGGGCCGTCGACGTGGCGATCCGGGTCAGGCCGGGAAGTGGCGTGAACGTCACCTGAACGGTCACCAGCACGTCGAGCCCGTCGAGGCGGCAACTGGCAGTCCGACCGGCATTGCGGCCGACGATGTCGGCAGCGGACGCGCAGGCCGTAGCCTCGCCGTCGAGCGGGCGGGCGGCGCCAGCCAGCGCACCGAGATCGGCTGCCACCGCCGCCCGCTGACCCGCGATCTGGGCTGCGGCGACCGCGGCGCCGAACGTCCCGACCAGCACGAAGACCAGCCCCGTGGCCAGCAGCAGGACTGTCGCGCCGCCGCGCTGCGCGTCCGGCGGGTCACCATCGAATCGCTCGGCGTTCGGGCCGTGGGTCTGTCGCACTACCGACCCCACTCGCCAGCGCCGGGTTCCACGGCGGCGACCGCTGTGGCGACCACTGTGATCCGCGGCAGCCAGCCACCCAGCGTCCGGACGGGCGCTCGTACCGTCGTCTGCACCCGGTTGCCGTCGACGGACACCGAGACCTCCGCCCCGGGCGGTGCCGCGCGTCCGCCTTCCGCGCTGCCGTCCGCGCCGCGCGCGGCAGCCAGCGCCGCTTCCCGGGCGGCGTGCAGGCAGCTCGCCTGCGCGCTGACGGCGTTGACGGCGGTGAGGCCGGTCAGCAGGAGCAGGAGCAGCGCCGGCAGGCCAGCCGCCAGTTCGGCGGTGAACGACCCTCGGTCCCCGCCGGCGGCTCGCTCGGCAGCACGGGTTCTCCGTCCGCCGGCCGCTCGCTCGGGATGCTCAGGCCTCCGATCGCGGCCAGCCTGCCGGCGCCCGATCACTTCAGCGCCCGGTCGATGACGGCGGTCAGCGCCGACTGGACGTTGCCGGAGGTCAGCACCTTCAGCAGGATCCCGGCGAAGGCGACTGCGGCGAGCGTGCCGACGGCGTACTCGGCCGTGTTCATTCCGGCATCGCCGCGCAGGCGGGCGATGAGTTTACGCATGGCTGTTTCCCTTCTCGATGGGTCAGAGCACGTCGCCGAGAACGGCGACGATCACCGGCACCAGGCCGGCGAGAATGAACGCCGGCAGGAAGCAGAGCCCCAGCGGCAGGACGATGAGCACGCCGGCCCGACGGGCTGACGCCTCGGCCGCGGTGGCCCGGTCGGCACGCAGGTCGTCGGCGAGCCGGGTCAGCGCGCCGGCCAGGGCGGCGCCGCTGTTGGCGGAACGCAACGCCGCCGCGGTCAACCGCTCCGCACCTGGCACTCCGTCCAGCGCGGACCACGCCTCCGCCGGGCCACCGCCGAGCAGCAGCGTGCGGCCGGCCCGCGCCAGCCGCGCGGCGAGTGGTCCGTCCAGAGCCTCGGCGACGGCCAGCACCGACCGATCCACAGGTGCGCCCGCCCGCATCGCGGCGGCCAGCAGGTCGACCGCGAGGGGCAGATCGACGGCCTCCCGCAGCCGCCGCCTGCGCACCCCCGGTGACTCGATCCGCCGCAGCAGGAGATCCAGCACGAACGCGGTCGGCAGCGCACCGAGCAGCCCCAGCCAGCCCTCGACGACCACGGCTACGGCGAGCCCACCCAGCCCTGCGGTGAGACGGATCGCGTCCGGCCGCCGCCAACCGACCCAGCTGCGTTGGCTCGCCGAACTTCGCGACATCATCCGGCCCGCCCCGGCGCCGCGCCCAGCCGTTCCGCCCAGAGCAGGCCGACGACCTGAAGGGCCACCGCGAGGACCGCACAGAACCCGCCGACACGGCTGTGCAGCAGCACCGCCAACGGGTCGACGCCTATCCCGTACCCGAGCCCGATCCCACCCACCGGCAACGCCGCCAGCAACCAGGCCGTGGCCCGGGCACCGGCTGCCTGGGCCGCCGCGGCGGCCAGCCCCCGGTCGGCCGCCCGCGCGTCGGCCTCGATCCGTTCGACGAGGTCCGCCAGCGGCGCTCCAGTCCGGTCGGCCAGTCGCACCGCCGCCGCCGTCAGCTGACGCAGCCGGTCCGAGCTGTCCCGCCCATCGGTGGCGGCCTCGATCGCGCGCTGGACGGGCAGGCCGGCCCGAAGGTCCGCCGCGAGGCCACACAGTTGGTCGAGCCCACGTCGCCGCCTTCGCTCGGCGCCCCGGTTCACTCGCCGGCGCAACACGGCGCGCACGGCCAGTGTGGCGTACCCGCCCACCGCGACAGCTGCGACCGGGCCGCCGACCACGGCACCGACACCACCTCCCAGCGCCCCGACCAGCGGCAGCACACGCCTCGACGAGCGCGGTGCTCGCTGCGGCGCGACCCCGCTCGGTCCATCGGCCGAACCGACGAACCGCTTGCCCCGGCGTCCCCCGGCCGTTGCCGCACCGGGGATGCCGCCCCGACTGTCCGCCGAGTCGCCGCGCCCGAAAGCCGTCACCGCGTCCGAGACCTCGCCCCGATGGCCCACGCCCGCACCGCCGTCGACGACAGTCATGGCGGCCAGGGAGGTGCCGGCCCGTCGTTCCGTATCCCGGATCGCGGCCTCGGGCTCGGGCTCGACGGTGCCAGCCGGACGCCGGGAATCCCGGCGGGTCGGCGGACGGGTCGGGCCTACGGGACGGGCGAACCCCACCGATCCGCCCATCGCCCCGGACCAACCTGGGCTGCTGGCGACGTCCCGGCTGGGCCAGCCGAGCGCGGTCGGTCTCCCGTCCAGAGCCGCGGTGGACCGCGAGCGATAGGGGACGCCAACCGGAACGTCCGGGGTCAGCGAGCCGCCCGGCCGGTCGACCGGCCCGTCCGGCGTGCGGCCAAGCTCCCGGATCCACTCCACGAGTGCGTCGTTGGGATCAGCTCCGCCGATCCCGCGTCCCGTCGTCAGCACCCGACGTCGGCGCGCCCGGATGGTGTGCACGGGCCACGCCAGCAGGGCGGCGGCGACGAGCAGCAGCGCCGCCACCATCGTCGCGGCGCTCATGCGGGGCCCGCCGATCCGGGCCACGGCTCACTGAGGATCGGCGGCACCGCCACGCCACGCTCCCGGAGCAGCGCGCCAAGTGCCCGGGCGGCCAACCCGAGCCCGCTGCCGCGTACCCAGGCGGGCACCACTGTCACCAACCGTTCCGGCCCCTCGGGCAGGAGCAGGCAGACCGACTCCAGGACGCGTCCCCGGTCGCCACGCCGCACCTGGAACAGCACCTGCAACGCGGCAGCCACCTGGGCGTGTAGCGCGGCGCGCGGCAGCCCACCCAACATGCCCAGCGCCTCCAACCGGGCCGGCACGTCGGAGGGGGTGTTGGCGTGCAGTGTGCCAGCGCCTCCGTCGTGGCCGGTGTTGAGCGCCGCGAGAAGGTCGACCACCTCACCGCCCCGGCACTCCCCGACCACCAGGCGGTCCGGACGCATCCGCAACGCCTGTCGGACCAGGTCGCCGAGGCCGACCACACCCGTTCCCTCCACATTGGCGGTACGCACCTGAAGCCCCACCACGTGCGGATGCCCCGGACGCAGCTCGGCGGCGTCCTCCACCAGCACGATCCGCTCGGTGGCCGGCACCAACCCCAAGAGTGTGTTGAGCAGAGTCGTCTTGCCCGACCCCGTTCCCCCGGTGACCAGGTACGCCAGGCGGGCAGCCACGACGGCAGCGAGCAGCGGCGCCACCGGCCGCGGCACGGTCCCGTGGCGGACCAACTCGTCGAGCGTGAACGGTCGATGTCGGAAGGTCCGCAGGGACAGGTAGGGACCCTCGGTCGCCACCGGCGGCAGCACGGCGTGCAGACGGGTGCCGTCGGGGAGCCGGGCGTCCGCGTACGGGGAGCCGTCGTCGAGCCGCCGGCCCGCGCTGGCGATCAGCCGCTGTGCCAACCGGCGGACGTCCTCGATCGAGCCGAACGGGACCGCGACCTGTTGCAGCCCGGACCCACGGTCCACCCAGACCCGGGTCCCGTTGACGAGGACGTCGGTGACCTCCGGGTCGGCGAGCAGTGGAGCAAGCGGCCCGGCACCGATCAGGTCGTGGTGCACTCGGTCGGCTATCCGCAGCAGGGCGTTGTCGCCGAGCACCGCAGCGGTTGGCTCGGCCCGTACGGCGGAGACGATCGCCGCCGCGGTGACCGGCGTGGTGGCGGCGGCGATCCGCTGCCGTACCCGAGCAGCGAGGGTGCTGTCCTGCGGCCGGCCGGTCATGCCACACCCGTCGCCGGCACACCGGTCAGGTCGGTGACGATCCGTTGGCACAGTGCGGCCAGCGGGCCTTTACCCGCGGCGGCCGGCGCCTCGCCTCGTTCCAGCCCTCGGCACAGCCCCGGCTCGGGGCGCAGCGTGCCAGCCAGTTGGAGGCCGAGAGCCCGGGCCACCTCGGTCGCCCGTAGTCGGCCTGGCGCAGGCCCCCGCACCACCACCGAAAGGGCAGCGCAGTGTGGGGCGGCGGCGGCCACCACCCGAGCGGCCGCAGCAGTGGCGCGCAGTTCGGCGGGGACGACGACGAACGCCTGGTCGGCCGCCTGCAACGCGACCACCGCGGCGTCGTCCAACTGTCGGGGCACATCGACCACGACGAAGTCCCGACCACGCCGAGCAGCGTCCACGGTCGCCGCCATCGCCGCCGCTGGCAGCGCCAGCATCTCGCCTCGGTCCCAGGAGAGCACCACCAGGTCGCCCCGGTTGGGTAGGGCACGCACCAGCGCAGGGGCGTCCACCCGCCCGTCGGCGCTGGTGAGTGACGGCCAGCGCAGTCCCTCCAACTGCTCCCAGCCCAACACGAGGTCGAGGCCACCGCCGAGTGGGTCCGCGTCGACCAGCAGGGTGCGCAACCGGGCCCGAGCGGCGGTCACGGCGAGGCCACCGGCGAGCACACTCGCCCCGGCGCCGCCCCGGCCACCGAACACCGCGACGATCCGGGCGCCGGCACCGTCCGAGCGGTCCGGACCCTGCTCGGCGAACCGGTCCACCAGCCACGGCTCGGCGATGGGCAACATGGCGACGTGCTCGGCCCCGATCAGCTCGGCGATCTGCCAGCCGGGGTCCAACTGGCCGGCTCGGCCGACCAGCACCAGCCGAGGTCGCTGCGGCATCCGGGCACGCAGACACGACTGCGCCTGGTCTGCGCCGAGCAGCACCAGCGGAGCGGGTTGCCAGCGGGTGCGGGCGGCCGCCGGGTCGCGGGCAAGCTCCACCTCGGCCCCGCCAGCGGCGGCGAGCCGGAGCAGATCGTCGAGCAGATCGTCGTCGCCGGTGACGACCAGCGGAAGCCGGCGGATCGGCGGAACGGAGGTACGGGATGGCATCGCGGCCTCCAGCGGTCGGGCTCTGGTATGCCGCCGACCTTGCTCGGAAATCGCACGGCAGGCCGCCCCGATCGCGCCGCCTGTGGACAACCTCGTGGGTTGTGGACAACGTCCGCCGAGTCAGTTGATCTGCTACGCGCGCGCCCTGTCCGCCACCGCGCGAACTACCGCGCCGACGCAACGGCCCGCGAGAACGACGGCGCGCCAGGACTGTCGGTCCGGGTGAGTTCGAAAATCATCTGGTACGCGCCGACCCGCACCGCCGTCAGCGTTTGGATCACGCCTGCGGCGAGCCGCCCGGTGGCCACCACGGTCTGCGAGGATGCTCAGATGCCGCTGCGTGGCTACCTCGATGGGTTCCAACCGCCGGTTGCCGCGTCAGTCCTCGTGGACGCCACGCCCTGGCTGGACGATCCCTTGTTCTGGCCAGCCTTCCTCCTCGCACCGGGCGGCTCCCGGACCGCCGCGGCGGCCTTCGACGCAGACCCGGCGGATGTCGAGGACTACGTGTCGGCGTTGCATCAGCACGACAGCTGGCCGGTCATCTCCCTGGGCCTCGCCCAGGGCCACCGCCTGCACATCCTCTTCCGCAACTTCGATGGCGACTCGGGATGGGACTACCTGGTTCAACCGGTCGGCTCCGACACGGCGATCACCGCTGCCGCCCTGGAGGGTGGTTTCCAGGGGCCGGCGCTCTCCTGGGCCGACTTGGTCAGGACAGCGAGCCAACCAGACTCGATGCGCAGCCCCGCCGAGCGTCTTCTCCTCCTCCTTCCCGCAGTCGGCGATTCCGGTCTCCCACCCGAGGCCCAGGATGTCGTGACCGCAGCCGTCACCGCCGTCGGGGCCGAGCACCGGCAGGACGACGTAGCACGGGAACTGTTGAGAGCAAGCCACCGGTTCTGGGGCGACTGCGCCTGGGGCGAACGAGACGGCATGTCCGTCTGCCTCGGCGTGCACAGCCCACGCCAGGTGGGAGCGGGCCCCGGCCAGTTGGCACTGCTGGCCGAAGCCTTCGGCGGTTAGACACCGAGGTCAGGCACGACGCTCGCCGCCGCTCCGGCCACATCGGACGGCTCGACCCCATCGCCTCCACGCCGAGGACCGGCCATGCAACGCCCGAAACTCAAATGTTCAGCGGACCGCCGTTGCGTAGGGCGTCATCCTTGATCGCAATGAGATTCGCGGACACGTACGGGATGTTGTGCGCCTGGTGCCATTCGCTCGGAAAATACGTGACCAGACGCGACGTCTGGAAGCGACATTTGATCTCGGGCACGAATCGAGAGTAGTTGGCGTCCGTGAAATACCAGAACGAGTTTTCGTTGTAGAACGCCACGTGCGTCGGATCCTGGTAGGCGCCACGACCGTCGGTGCTGGGCGTCAACGACAACAACATTCCGTTCGGGGCGAGCAGACGGTACAACTCGTTGAAGAGTGCAATTTTGTCGGGGATATGCTCCAGGAAGTCCGCAGCCCGGATGACCCCGACACTACTGTCCGGCAGGTCGACGCCCTTGGTTATGTCGCAGACCATGTCGACGCCCGACCCATCATGGTAGTCCAGGCCGAGATAGCCTTCCGGCTTGTTGTGGGCGGCACCCAGGTCCAGCGCCAGCAGCCCCTGCCGCCGTGACCAGGCCAGCGCATTCTGTTGAATGTTCCGGTCGTAGATCTCCACCGTACGTTGCTGGATGCGGGCGTTGACATCGGGGATGCGCTGCGTGTTCTTGGGATGCATCCGCTGCAGGTAGAGGCATTTTTGAATATGGTGGAAATCGCTCACCTGGTACATCCGAGCCATGAGGTCGGCGTCGTCCGCGACGTCGAGCGACTCGTCGTACCCGCCGACCTTCTCATAGATGTCCCGGCGGAAGGCTCGCACGTGGTTCGGTGCGTACCAGATGTAGCTCACGTTGTGCGGTGTCGGCGGCAACGCCCTACAGACCAGCACCTCGCGGCCGTCCACCTTCTCGTCGTAGTGCCGCCAGCCGAACGAACTCGCGAAACGGTCCTCAGAACGGCCGCCGTCCTCCTGGATCTGCGCGGTGTCGCTGTAGACGAACCCCACCTCCGGGTTGGCGTCGAAGGCGTCGACGATCTGTTGCAGGCAGTCGCTGCTGAGCAGATCGTCGTCGTCAAGTTCGACCAGGATGTCCCCGGCAGCCTCGGCGCAGGCGTACCCCTTCACGGCACCCACGCCGTTCAGGTTGTCCTGAACAATGAGCCGGATACGGTCGTCGTGCCTCTCCGGCCGCCAACGAGACCCCTGGTTGAGGATGACCACCCATTCCCAGTCGGTGAAGGTCTGCGCGACGAGTGAGCGGAAACATTCGTCGATGAAACGGGTGCGGTTGCTTCCCGTGAAGACCGTTACGCGTGGTGCGTGCATGGGGCCGGTCACCTACCCGCCGGAGTCGAGGATCGTGCGGCCGGGGCCGGACGGTACTTCGCCGGAACGGCCGAGGTGAGCCCCTTGTCCAACCGGATCGCTGCCTTGAAGGCGTCCCGCGCCGCGGAGTCCTCACCGGTCTGGGCCAGCAGCATGCCCAGTCGCAGGTAGGCGGTTGACGACTTGTTGTCGATCGACACGACCTTTCGGTAGATGTCCATCGACGTCGTCGGGGCCTTACTCTCCAGCGCGATCGCCTTGTTGAAAAGAGCCGGCTTGTAGTTGCCGTCGGTCGCCAACGCCTTGTCGTAGTTGGTGACCGCCTCGTCAGGCTGGTTGCGCGACTGAGCGATGAAGCCCAGGTTGAACCAGGCGAACTTGTTGTCCGCCTCGGCGGCCACCACCTTCTCGAAGGTGGTCTTCGCGGCGTCGAAGTTGCCGGCTTGACCCTGTTCGACACCGAGCTTCAGCAGATCCGCCGGCGCGGTTGCGGCGCTGCTGTCGCCGTTCGCCTTGTCGCTGTCGCCGGAGCTGCTCGCCTGCGGCTTCTCGGCAGGCTTGTCGCTGCATGCCGCGACTCCGGTCAGCAGGACCGCACCACAGGCGAGTGACCCGAATATCTGACGTGTGCTCATTCTTCCTCCTTGACGGTAACGGGGCGGCTGGCGTTGCTACCGTCGACCGACGCCCGACCCGACTTATTGGCCGCAGGCCCAAACGCCAGCGGTGCGGACAACGAGATGCAGGACACCCAGATGTCGGCGCCTCCGCCGGTGAAGGTGAACTGGTAGCCGCTTATCGAGAGTGGCTGGATAAGCACCGGGTTTACGCCCGCCCCCGAGAGTTGGTATCCGGTTCCGACGGCAATGTCTCCGGCCTGGCAGCCGAAATCGACGGGGGTATCCGCAATCACGGTCAGCGGGCCCTGAATGTAGGCGGCCTGGATCCCGTTGCCCGCCACTCCCTGCACGCCCTGGGGACCCTGCGGTCCTGCTACGCCCTGAGCGCCCTGAGCGCCTGCGTCGCCCTGGGCACCCTGAGCGCCTGCGTCGCCCTGGGCACCCTGAGCGCCTGCGTCGCCCTGGGCACCCTGGATTCCCTGGGCACCTGTCACGCCCTGAGCGCCAACCTCGCCCTGGGCGCCCTGGAAGCCCTGGGCACCTTGGACGCCTTGAAAACCCTGGGCCCCTACGTCGCCCTGAGGTCCCTGAACGCCCTGCAAGCCCTGGGCACCCTGAGCGCCTTGCGCCCCCTGAACGCCGGTCTCGCCTTGAGCACCCTGAGCGCCCGTGTTGCCCTGGAAGCCTTGCGCACCCTGAACACCGGCGTCACCCTGCGCTCCCTGCGGGCCCGCCTCGCCCTGGAAGCCTTGGAAACCTTGCACACCCTGAACACCGGCGTCACCCTGCGCGCCCTGAGCACCCTGGGCACCGGCGTCACCCTGCGCCCCCTGAACGCCCACCTCGCCCTGCGCACCCTGAGCCCCGGCATCGCCCTGCGCACCCTGAGCCCCGGCATCGCCCTGCGCACCCTGGAAGCCCTGAGTTCCCTGTGCACCGGCGTCGCCCTGAGCACCCTGCGCCCCCTGAATCCCGGCGTCGCCCTGCGCACCTTGAGCGCCTTGAACCCCGGCGTCGCCCTGCGCACCCTGAACCCCGGCGTCGCCCTGCGCGCCCTGAACGCCTTGTGTACCGGCCGCGCCCTGCGCACCCTGCGCACCCTGAGCCCCGACCTCGCCCTGCGCACCCTGGAACCCTTGGGCACCCTGAACACCCTCAGCGCCCTGCGCACCCTGCGCACCGGCCTCGCCCTGCACACCTTGAACACCCTGCGCGCCCTGAACACCGACATCACCCTGCGCGCCAGTCTCGCCCTGGAAACCTTGAGCACCCTGAACGCCCACACCACCCTGAGCGCCCTGAGCACCCTGCGTACCGGCCTCGCCCTGCGCACCCTGGGCGCCGCTGTCGCCCTGCGCACCCTGCGCGCCCTGCACCCCGGCCTCGCCCTGCGCACCCTGAGAGCCCTGTACCCCGGCCACGCCCTGCGCACCCTGCGAGCCCTGGACACCGGTGTCGCCGTGCGCACCTTGCGCGCCCTGCGCACCCGTCTCGCCCTGAAAACCTTGAGCACCCTGAACGCCCGCACCACCCTGCGCGCCCTGGGCACCCTGCGCGCCCTGCACCCCCGCCTCGCCCTGCGCACCCTGGATGCCGGTGCCGCCCTGCGCACCTTGAGCGCCCTGAACCCCGACGTCGCCCTGCGCGCCCTGCACCCCCGCCTCGCCCTGCGCACCCTGGATGCCGGTGCCGCCCTGCGCACCTTGCGCGCCCTGAACCCCGACGTCGCCCTGCGCACCCGCCTCACCCTGAAAACCTTGAGCACCCTGAACGCCCGCACCACCCTGCGCGCCCTGAGCACCCTGCGCGCCCTGCACCCCCGCCTCGCCCTGCGCACCCTGGATGCCGGTGCCGCCCTGCGCGCCCTGCGCACCCGCCTCACCCTGAAAACCTTGAGCACCCTGAACGCCCGCACCACCCTGCGCGCCCTGAGCACCCTGCACCCCGGCCTCGCCCTGCGTACCCTGGATGCCTTGCGCACCCTGAGCGCCCTGGATGCCGGTGTCGCCCTGCGCACCTTGAGCGCCAGAGGCACCCTGCGCACCCGTCAAACCCTGGAAGCCCTGAGCACCCTGCGCGCCCACCGCGCCCTGAGCACCCTGTACACCGGCGTCGCCCTGCGCACCTTGAGCACCCTGCACACCGGCGTCGCCCTGCGCACCTTGAGCACCCGTCTCGCCCTGGAGGCCTTGGAAACCTTGGGCGCCCTGAACACCTGCATCACCCTGTGCGCCCTGAGCACCGGCCGCACCCTGCGCACCCTGAACGCCCGCATCGCCCTGCGTACCTTGGAAACCCTGCGTACCTTGGAAACCCTGCGCACCCTGCGTACCCGTCGCGCCCTGCGCACCCACGTTGCCCTGTGCGCCTTGAACGCCCTGCGTGCCGGCCTCACCCTGCGCGCCCTGAGCACCCAGAGCGCCCGTGTCCCCCTGGGCGCCCTCGATTCCCTGGGAGCCTTGGGCGCCGGTCTCGCCTCGGGCACCTTGGAAGCCTTGCGCCCCCCGTTCACCTTGTGCGCCCGCGTCGCCCTGCGCACCCTGAGCGCCTGTGTCGCCCTGGGGGCCTTGAGTGCCCTTGGAGCCATGCGAATCGTGTGGGTACTTGCCCTCGTCGTGTTTACCCCACGGGCCCTGCCAGCCCTGTGGGCCACAGTCCGTTGACGTGTTCGGGAACTGGTCCGACGAATCAAGATCACCGCCGTCCTGGGGGACTGTCGACCAGGACACCGGCCAACCGCCGTACTGCCCAAGCGGGCCCGGAGTGCCTACGTGCACGCCGCGGGCAGCGGAGGTCGCTTCCTCGGGTCGCGCTGCGGTTGCGGGCCCGCCCGTCATTCCGACTACCAGCAGGGCAGAGCTCAGCCCTGAAGCGGCGCGGCCATGCTTCAGGGCGCGCTGCAGCCGTCGGTCGTTGCTCATGACCCCTCCAGAGAGCCACCCCGGACACACCCAGAGCTACTTTGCGATGACTTACCGTCACTTATTAGGCGAGTTGCAGCGTATTGGACTGATTCATCCACTGAGGGCGTTTTAGCAGGAGGGGACGGCTTTTTAGATCAAAGTGGATATTAGTCATGATTTCTGGGCCAGCCGCAGCCCGGATCGGCAGCCCAGAACCACTCATCCACAGGGCTCGCAGTCGGCGGCGAATCACCTCCAGGCTGATTGGCGGTGATCGCTCCGCCTATGGCGACGCGCACGCGGCCGGTCGTCGACCACAGCTCAACCGTGATCGCCTGGCACAGCGCAAGTGCTTCCACAGGAGTGCTGGCCGCCGTCCGGACGCGCCGGCACCGCGGCAGTCAGGCGCCTACCCGCAACCGGGCGCACCTCGGTCCCGGAGCTTCTCTCACGAACGGCCACAGTGGGGCGACGATCGGTCGCGGTCGCTGCGGCGTTCCTCTTCCAGGCCACCGGTACGCGTCGACGTGCTGTGCCCGCCAGTGACGCGCCGGTGCGGTGTCCGCTGGAGACGGACCGACGATGGCATGGCGGCGCACTGGCCGCTTCGCCATGACTGGGCCGACGCTGGGCCCTCTCCGCGCTACGGCTGCTCGGCTGCGAGCCCGCTACAGCCATCCGGCATCCGGTGGCGGTGGCGGTGGAAGACGGTTCCTACAGCTCTTCTGGGGCGGGCCGCAGCAGACCCAACTGCGGATCGAAGCAGACCAGGCCGTGTTCCGCCGCGATTCGCGCGGCACCAGCCGAGACCTCCGCAGCGCGGCTGTACACCATCGGGAAGTAGACGAACGGTCCCGACGCCTCCCCCATCAGTGGCCCCGTCGACCACGGGCTCCGCTCGTCGTCCTCGGTGAGGTCGATCCACCGATCGAGAAGGGCTTCGACATAGGCTCGGATGCGCGGCGTCGGCGGAATCTGGCCTACACCGACACAACTCGCGTAGAGCGCCTCGAAGGCGGTCAGCGCCGCGGCGTTGTCGGCCGGCCTGTCGCCCTCCCACACTGCCAGGTCATAACTCATGCGCCGGAGTGTGCCAGCCAGCAACGACATGTCGCGGTACGGGACAGCCGCCGTACTCAGTGAGCAGCCGAGGGATCACGGTGGCACGCTCCCAAGGGAAAGGGACGACCCCCGTCGGGGGGAGACGGGGGTCGTCGAAGGTTCGGCTCCGGGGGGGTCGAGCCGAACCACTCAGCGGCCACGGGGGGTGCAACCGCTGAGGGCTTGTCTGTTTCGAGGATGTGAAAGCTCGTCGTACGGACAAGTCTGCCTGAGCGGACCCGTCACGTCGAGTGGTGTCGACCCCACTCACTGCGAAAATCTCCTCGCAGAGTGTGAGCGTGATCACGCAGAGCGGGATTAATGGTGCCAGCCGACAGGTCCTGGACGGGTGGCCTGCCCCCGGGCACCCGCCGACGATAGACCATCCGGCTAGACTTTCGCGCCGTGGGCCGAAGTGCCGCTTTCTTCGATCTGGACAAGACCGTCATCGCCAAGTCGAGCGCCCTGGCGTTCGGTCGGCCGTTCTACCGGGACGGGCTGATCACCCGGCGTGACGTGGTCAAGTCGGCGTACGCGCAGCTGATGTTCCGGCTGGGCGGCACCGACGAGCAGACCATGGCCCGAACACGGGACTACCTGGCTGCGCTCTGCAAGGGCTGGCAGGTGGAGCAGGTCCGCCAGATCGTCGCGGAGACACTGCACGAGCTGATCAACCCCTATGTGTACGCCGAAGCCGCAGTGCTGATCGCGGAGCACCAGGCGGCCGGGCGGGACGTGGTCCTGGTGTCGGCCTCGGGCGAGGAGATGGTCCGCCCGATCGGCGAGTTGCTCGGTGTCACCGACGTGATCGCCACCCGGATGACGGTCCGGGACGGCCGGTACAGCGGCGAGGTCGAGTTCTACGCGGCCGGCCCGAGCAAGGTCGAGGCGGTCGGCGAGCTGGCCGCCGCCCGGGGTTACGACCTGGCCGACTCGTACGCCTACTCCGACTCGTACAGCGATCGCCCTTTGCTGGAGTGCGTCGGACACCCGAGTGTGGTCAACCCGGACCGGCAGCTGCGCAAGCTGGCCTCGGAGAACGCCTGGCCGGTCCTGGAGTTCCGGCACCCGATCCCGCTGGGCCGCCGCCTGCGGGAACGACCCGCCGTCCCGGTGGCCGCGGCGGCCCTGGGCGTCGGAGTGGGCGTGGCGATCGGCATCGCCTGGTACGGCCGTCACCGTCGCACCCGAGCCGCCGCCACCGCCTAACCACCCACCCCACCCCCGCGCCACCCACTCTCGGGTCGATCATGGAGTCGTGGTGGGCATCTTCAACCGATTGGCACCTTTTGCGGCCCACCACAACTGCATGATCGACGCGGCAGGGGCGGGGCACAGGGGCGGGGCACAGGGGCGACGCGCAGAGGGTCCGCTCAGGTGGTGGCGAGGATCTTGTCGCCGATGGCGGTGAGTTGGTCGGCGCCGACCTCGACGGCCGACATGTAGTGGCGCAGCCAGGAACGCAGTCCGTCCGGGGTACCGGTGGCGAAGGCACCTGCCGAACCGACGTACTCGGGTTCGCGCTCGCGGTGCCCGACATCGACGGCGAGCAGGCCACGCGGGTCGAGGCCGCTGGCGAGCAGCACCAGCCGGGCCGCGCCCCGGGCGACCACGCCGGACGGCCCGGCGAACGGGCGCAGGTTCAGCAGCTCTCCGTGGACGACCGCGGCCAGCACCAACGGGGAGACCTTCGTGCCGCCGGCGACAAGCCCGGCGAGCCCGTCCAGCCGGGTGGCGACCACGGGGTCGGCCACCGGGCGGCCCAGCTCGGCCTCCGGCACGATGTCGCGCGCGGCGAGCACGTGCAGTTTCGCGAGCGCCTGGCGGGGTGCCTTCGGCCACAGGTCACTCAGGCTGGGCAGTGCCCCGGCGACCCGCAGGGCCCCCTGGAGCACCGGATCGGTCACGGTGCCGGCCCGGACCGCCTCGCGTTCGTGTACGGCCCCCTCAAGGGCGGCGCTGGCCACTGCGGAGCGGAGGCTGACCTCGGCGACGACCTGCCCACCGTGCCGGCGCAGCGCCCGGTGCCCGAGCGCCTGGTCGAATCGTTCCCGGGCCCGCTCGACGGCGGCGGGGACGTCGGCGAGCGCGAGCAGGGGCGCGAGCGGGTCGGTGGTCACCCCGTCACGCTAACGACCCGACCCGACCCGGCGGGGCGCACCCGGCCGCAGCGCGACCCGGACCACCCGCCCCGGCGCCGCGTTCGGGCCGACACCCGTCGCGGACACGGGTTCCTTGAAGTCGGGGTGTCCGCCTGGCCTGAACGCCACGCTTTCCAGGAACCCGTGTCGATCAAGGCGACCCGGGCCGTCGGGCGCGCGGCGGGGGCCGCTCGGCGCGACGAGGCGGGCGGCGGTCGCCGGCCGCAGGACCCGCGACTACCCTCGTGCCCAGCGAGACGCAGGTCACCCGAGGACGAGGAGTCACGGCATGAGCGAGGCATTGGCCAATCTGCTGAACGAGACGCGCCAGTTCCCCCCGCCGGCCGAACTCGCCGCGCACGCCAACGTCACAGTCGACGCCTACGCCGAGGCCGAGGCCGACCGGCTCGCCTTCTGGGCGAAGCAGGCCGACCGGCTGGCCTGGTCGACGAAGTGGGACGAGGTGCTCGACTGGTCGAACCCACCGTTCGCGAAGTGGTTCGTCGGCGGGCAACTCAACGTGGCGTACAACTGCCTGGACCGGCACGTCGAGGCGGGCCGGGGCGACAAGGTCGCCATCCACTGGGAGGGCGAGCCGGGCGACACGCGCACTCTCACGTACGCCGACCTGCACGAGTTGACCTGCCGGGCGGCGAACGCGCTCACCGAGCTGGGTGTCACGGCCGGCGACCGGGTGGCGATCTACCTGCCGATGATCCCGGAGGCGGCGGTCGCGATGCTGGCCTGCGCCCGGATCGGCGCGACGCACAGCGTGGTCTTCGGCGGCTTCTCCGCCGACTCGCTGAGCAACCGGATCCAGGACGCCAGCGCCAAGGTGGTGATCACCGCGGATGGCGGCTACCGGCGGGGCAAGCCGTCGGCGCTGAAGCCGACGGTGGACGAGGCGGTGGCGAGTTGCCCGTCGGTGGAGCACGTGCTTGTGGTCCGCCGCACCGGCGAGGAGGTGGCCTGGTCGGCGAAGGACCGCTGGTGGCACGAGACGGTGGAGACCGCGTCGGCCGAGCACACCGCGCAGCCGTTCGACGCCGAGCACCCGCTGTTCATCCTCTACACCAGCGGCACCACGGCCCGGCCGAAGGGCATCCTGCACACCACCGGCGGCTACCTGACCCAGGCGTCGTACACGACGCACGCGGTGTTCGACCTCAAGCCGGAGACGGACGTCTACTGGTGCACCGCCGACATCGGCTGGGTCACCGGCCACACCTACATCGTGTACGGCCCGCTGTCCAACGGCGCGACCCAGGTGATGTACGAGGGCACCCCGGACACCCCGCACAAGGGCCGCTTCTGGGACATCGTCGAGAAGTACAAGGTCAGCATCCTCTACACCGCGCCGACGCTGATCCGCACGATGATGAAGTGGGGCGAGGACATCCCGGCCGGTCACGACCTGTCGTCGCTGCGGCTGCTCGGCAGCGTCGGCGAGCCGATCAACCCCGAGGCCTGGATGTGGTACAGGGAGTTCATCGGCGGCGGAGCGCTGCCCATCGTCGACACCTGGTGGCAGACCGAGACGGGCGCCATGATGATCTCCCCGCTGCCGGGGGTGACCGCCACCAAGCCGGGCTCGGCGATGGCCCCGCTGCCGGGCATCGTGGCCGACGTGGTGGACGACCAGGGCCAGTCGGTGCCGAACGGTGGTGGCGGCTACCTGGTGCTGCGCGAGCCGTGGCCGTCGATGCTGCGCACCATCTGGGGTGACGACAACCGGTTCATCGAGACCTACTGGAGCCGGTTCGAGGGCATGTACTTCGCCGGTGACGGGGCGAAGAAGGACGACGACGGGCACATCTGGCTGCTCGGCCGGGTCGACGACGTGATGCTGGTGTCCGGGCACAACATCTCCACCACGGAGGTGGAGTCGGCGCTGGTGTCGCACCCGTCGGTGGCCGAGGCCGCGGTGGTGGGCGCGACCGATCCGACCACCGGGCAGGCCATCGTCGCGTTCGCCATTCCGCGCGGCAGCACCGACATCGCCGGCGACGCCGGTGAGCAGCTCATCGCCGAACTGCGCAACCACGTGTCGAAGACGCTCGGGCCGATCGCCAAGCCCCGGCAGATCATGCTCGTGCCGGAGCTGCCGAAGACCCGCTCCGGCAAGATCATGCGCCGGTTGCTGCGCGATGTCGCGGAGAACCGGTCGCTCGGTGACGTGACCACGTTGCAGGACTCGTCGGTGATGGAGCTGATCTCCTCGGGGATGAGCGGGGCGAAGTCCGACGAGGACTGACGACAGGCGTACACACCGGAGGGTGGCGGTCCGTGCGGACCGCCACCCTCCGTTATTTCTTACGGGTACGGCCCGCAGCGTCCCGCCGCTGTCACATCGGTCGGTCGGCTGATCCGACAGCGGCTAAACGGCCACAGACGGTGGGTCTCCGCTGTCCTTTCAGCCGGTTGTGATTTAGGTTCACGCAGGTTGGAAGAATTCGACACTCGTCACATCGACGGTCGGACGACCCCACGTCCTCCTCCCCATGCCCGAGAAATGGAGCGGCATGAACCACAAACCGCAGTCCGGGGCGCGACGACGACTACTCGTCGCGTTGCCCGCCATCGCCCTCGCGGCCACGTCACTGACCGTGACGGGCAGCGCGGCAGCCCAGTCGGCCTCGCCGACACCTCAGGCGGTGATCGGCGCGGATGAGCACTACATCAACTACGCCGAGCCCGAGGTGCAGCCGGACACCACCGGCCGCGAGGTGAAGGGCAAGGGTGGCGTCTACACCCCTGCCGTGGAGTCCGCGCGCGAGTTCGACCAGAAGCACGCCCGGGGCAACCCGGTGACCGCCCGGCAGTTGGCCAAGGACGAGGCCAAGTCGCTGAAGACCGGTCAGAACCCCCGCAAGTTCAAGAAGGCGCCGACCACGCAGACGGCGAAGCTGCTGACGTTGCTCGTCGAGTTCAACGACAAGGCCAACGACGACTTCACCGGCGTGATGGTCCCGAAGACGGTGTTCGAGGACCGCACCTGCGTGCCCGGCACCGTGCAGAACGGGCCGAAGCACAACAAGATCCCGGACCCGTCGCGGCTGCCGCACGAGGACAACAACTCGATGTGGGTGCCGGACTTCTCGCCGTCGCACTACAACAAGATGCTGTACAGCAAGAAGGGCATCACCGAGCGGGTCCGCAAGGACCTGAAGGGCCCGGACGGCAAGAAGGGCATCGACCTCTCCGGTCGCACCATGCACAACATGTACCTGGAGATGTCCAAGAACGCGTACACGGTGGAGGGGCAGGCCAGCCCCTGGATCACCGTGCCGCACTCGGAGGGCTGGTACGCGGCCAACCGCTGCTTCCAGGACGAGACCGGCGCCTGGGTTCCCGGCCGGGAGCAGTCGATGAACGGCCACCCGGACAACCCGGCCGGCGCGGGCCGGTTGGCGACCGACGCGATCGACGCGCTCGTCGCGAAGGACCCGACCTTCCCGTGGGCCGACTACGACATCGAGGACCAGGCCGACCGCGACGGTGACGGCAACGTCTTCGAGCCGGACGGCGTGATCGACCACCTCGTGCTTGTGCACGCCGGTCAGGGCAAGTCGCGTGGCGGTGGCGCCGAGGGCGTGTACGCCGTCTGGGCGCACTCCTCCACGGTCGCCGGTGGTTACACAATCCCGGGCACCAACCTCAAGGCGTCGAACTACATCGTGCAGCCGGAGGACGCCGGTGTCGGTGTCTTCGCCCACGAGTTCGGCCACGACCTGGGCCTTCCGGACCTCTACGACACCTCCGGCAACGCCGACTCCGACGTGGACTTCTGGGACCTGATGGCCTCGGGCTCGCACTCGGGTGAGATCTTCCAGGCGCTGCCCACGCACATGGGCATCTGGGACAAGTGGGTGCTCGGCTGGGCCGACCCGCTGACCATCCGTCCCGGGTCCAACCCGCGTGAGGTGAAGCTCGGGCAGACCTCGCGTACGCCCATCGACTCCGAGGACGGCATCAAGGTCGACCTGCCGGACAAGGTGACGACGCTTGCCACGCCGCACAGCGGCACCAAGATGTGGCACAGCAACAACGACCAGAGCTGGGCCGACGTCAAGCTGAGCCGGTCGGTCGACGTGCCGTCGGCGGCGGACGCCAAGTTCTGGATGTGGAACAACTACATCATCGAGGAGGACTGGGACTACGGCTTCGTCGAGCTCTCCACCGACGGCGGCGCGACCTGGACCGAGCAGAAGGTGTACGCCGAGGGTGGCGCCGTTGTCACCACGCCCGACGGCTACCCGGACCCGAACGGCCGGATGAACGACTTCGGCGGCAAGAAGTACGGCCTGACCGGCAGCACCGACGGCTGGCGCCACGACTACGTCGACCTGTCGGCGTACGCGGGGACGACCGTGCAGCTGCGCCTGCGCCAGGCCACCGACGAGGCGTTCGAGGAGCGCAACTGGTTCGCCGACGACTTCTCGGTCACCGGCGGCGGCGCCACCACGTGGAGCGACGACGTCGAGGGCGGCGCCAACGGCTGGACCGCCACCGGCGGCACCTTCGTCGACACCACCGGCGCGGGTTGGAAGATCTCCAGCGGCACCGAGGTGCACGCGCAGTTCTACCTGGCCGAGTGGCGCAACTTCGACGGCTTCGACAAGGGCCTGAAGTACGCGTACGACACGATCTACTCGCACGAGGCGTGGAAGGTCGACCGGATCTCGTACAACGCGCCGGGCATGCTCGTGTGGTACCGGGACAGCGCGCTCGGCGACGTCAACCACGTCACCGGGCAGATGACCGCCCTGCCCAGCTACGGCGCGAAGGGCGGGTTGCTCATCGTCGACTCGCACTTCGACCCGTACCGCCGCACGGGTGTGGCGGCCGAGAAGGACCCGTCGGTGACGGACAACCTGCCCAGCCGTCCGCAGTCGGCCAACGCGGCCTTCGGCCTCCAGAAGACGTACCAGTTCACGGAGTGCCTGGAGGCGGCGGACCAGCCGTACAGCGCGTACTGCACGAAGTTCAAGGCGCAGGCACCGGTGAAGTCCTTCACCGACGCCAAGACCTGGTACCCGGGCATCGAGATGCGGGATGGTTCTCCGTACGCCCGGGACAACGACGCCTCGGTTGTCGTCCCGTCGCGGAACAACGCGCCGTACA
Organism: Micromonospora sp. NPDC049230; assembly: GCF_040647875.1. Lineage (NCBI taxonomy): Bacteria > Bacillati > Actinomycetota > Actinomycetes > Micromonosporales > Micromonosporaceae > Micromonospora > Micromonospora sp. NPDC049230. The sequence goes on along the minus strand of NZ_JBEZCZ010000025.1, from coordinate 68,780 downwards.
CCACCCGGGTCACCCACCCGGACGGCAGCCCGGCGCCGGAGTTCTACGGCGTGACCCTGAGCGGTGGCGCGATCGTGCTGGGCACCGGCAACCCCGGTGACGCGGGCGTGAACTACGGCGTGTCGCTCACCGTCAAGAAGGCCGCGAAGGACAACTCGTCCGCCACGATCTTCGTCACCCCGGCGAAGAAGTAGTCGTCCGGTTGAGCGGTAACTGATTTCAGCGGTGTTGGTGGGGCCGGTGGCGGAGACGCCTCCGGCCCCACTGTCGTACATCGATCACAATGATCGAAATGTGTCGTTGCACTCCCCGGGCGGCCGGTCCTGCGCTGGTCAATGTGGCTGATGAAGCGCCGGGGTGTGACGGCGGAAAGCATTCCCAACAAAATCTCGCAACAAATCGACGCGTTCGTCTTCCCACCCGTCCCGGCAGTAACTATGTTCACCATTGGTCCCACTAGTGGGATCGATCTCCCACCGGCCTCTACCCCCGTTGGGCCGGTTCCCTCACACCGGAGGTACCACGTGCGCAAAGTCGCAGTGGGTCTGCTCGGGCTCTCACTGACGGCGACAGGCCTGGCTTTCGGCCCGTCCGCCTCGGCGGCGCCTCAGCCCAAACTGCCGGTAGCAGCACCCGCCGCTGCCGAACCGCAGGCGCTGAAGGATGAGCTTCCCGACAAGCTCGAGGACAAGCGCCGCGCCCTGCGTGAGCAGGGTCTCAGCGACGTGCTGAGCGGCCGCAGCAAGCCGATCGAGCGCAACGGCAGCACTGTCGTCAAGGTCGGCGAGGTCGGCAAGGAGGCCACCAACAAGGCCAACGCCCGCACCGCCGCCACCGATCCGCCCACCCAGGATCAGTACGTCGAGCTTGAGCGTGAGCGGACCGACAAGATCTTCGTGATCCTGGCCGAGTTCGGTGACGAGCAGCACCCGTCCTACCCGAACAAGGACACGAACCCGGACATCGCCGGGCCGACGACGTTCGCGGGGCCGCTGCACAACAAGATCCCCCAGCCCAACCGGGCCGTGGACAACTCCACCATCTGGCAGCCGGACTTCAGCCCGGAGCACTTCCGCCAGGTCTACTTCGGCACCAACCCGGGCGACGAGTCGCTCAAGCAGTACTACGAGGCGCAGTCCTCGGGTCGCTACACCGTCGAGGGTGAGGTGACCGACTGGGTCAAGGTCCGGTACAACGAGGCCCGTTACGGGCGCTCCGACGACCCGATCCCGGACCCGCTGCCCGGCCAGCCGATCGACCCGCGGGACGACCGGGCCGTCTGCGCCGACAACGTCTGCTCGAACACCTGGGACCTGGTCCGCGACGCCGCCGACCAGTGGGTCGTCGACCAGAAGGCCAAGGGCCGGACGGACGCGCAGATCGCCGAGGAGATGAAGTCCTTCGACCAGTGGGACCGGTTCGACTTCGACCACGACGGCAACTTCAACGAGTCCGACGGCTACATCGACCACTTCCAGATCGTCCACGCCGGCGGCGACCAGGCCGACGGTGACCCGCAGCAGGGTGAGGACGCCATCTGGAGCCACCGCTGGTCGGCTTTCAACAGCTCGCCGGTCGGCCCGGCGAACAACCGGGCTGGTGGCACCCAGATCGGCAACACCGGCATCTGGATCCGCGACTACACGATCCAGCCGGAAAACGGCGGCCGCAGCGTCTTCTACCACGAGTACGCCCACGACCTGGGCCTGCCGGACGACTACGGACCGGCCGACAACAACAACGAGCACTGGACCCTGATGGCCCAGAGCCGGCTCGGTGCCAAGAACGACGCCGGCATCGGCGACCGGGGCGGCGACCTCGGCGCGTGGAACAAGTTCCAGCTCGGCTGGCTCGACTACGAGGTGGTCGTCGCGGGCCAGGACAAGAAGCTGCAACTCGGTCCACAGGAGTACAACTCGAAGGAAGCACAGGCTGTCGTGGTGGTGCTGCCCAAGCGGGAGTACACCTTCAACTACGGCGCACCTGTCGAAGGCTCCAAACAGTATTTCTCCGGTAACGAGGACGACCTCGACAGCTCGATGACGAGGACGTTCGACCTCACCGGCAAGTCCTCCGCGGCGCTGTCGCTCAAGGGCAAGTACAGCATCGAATCCAACTACGACTACCTCTACTTCGAGGCGTCGACCGATGGCGGCCAGACCTGGATCGACCTGAACGGCACGGCCAACGGCCAGCCGATCGGCGTTGACGGCGCCGGCCGCCCGGCCCTCTCGGGCAGCAGCAGCGGCACCTGGGTCGACATCAACATCCCGCTGACGGCGGTCGCCGGCAAGGCGGCGCAGGTTCGCCTGCACTACGTCACCGACGGCGGTGTCTCCGAGGGTGGCTTCTTCGGTGACGCGATCACCGTGACCGCCGACGGGCAGACCGTGTTCAGCGACGGCGCCGAGACCGACGCCGGCTGGGCCCTGGAGGACTTCCAGGTGGTCGGTGCGACCTACACCCGGCTGTTCGAGAACTTCTACATCGCCGGCAACCGGTCGTACGTCTCGTACGACAAGTACCTGAAGACCGGCCCGTACTTCTTCGGCTACGCGAACACCCGCCCGGACTGGGTGGACCACTACGCGTACCAGGAGGGCCTGCTCATCTCGTACTGGAACACCCGCTGGTCGGACAACAACACCGCGCCGGCGTCCGAGGCCAACCCCGGTGGTCACCCGGGTGAGGGTCGCAACCTGTACATCGACGCGCACCCGGAGCCGATCTACAACCTGACCGGCGCTCCGTGGCGGGCCCGGGTCCAGGTCTACGACGCGCCGTTCAGCCTCAAGAAGGCCGACTCGTTCACCCTGCGCCTCAACAGCCAGCCGCAGTACATCCGCGGTCAGGCTGCCCAGCCACTGTTCGACGACACCCGTCAGTACTTCTACGAGGAGCTGCCGAACCACGGCGTCAAGCTCCCCGCGACCGGAGTCAAGATCAAGGTTCTGGAGCAGGACGGCACCTCGATGAAGATCCGGGTCTTCTGACCGACGATCCCGCACCACCCAGCGGCGCCCGGGCAGCTCGTCTGCCCGGGCGCCGCCCTTTGTCCAGCCGCCCCGTTTCGCCATGTTCGTCGCGCCGACCCGGGGTTCGCGCCGCCATCGGCACCCGGCGCCGCGGCCGACCCGCACCAGCGTGTCGGTAGGGGACATCCCGGGCTTCTCCCTGTTCAACGCGACCACCAGGGCCGTCGCAGGCAACCGGGTCCTAGGCTGTCTGCCATGACCGACCAGCGCGGCGGAGTCGTCGACGAGTCCTGTGTCCTCACCGAGGGGCCGTGGACGCACCGTTTCGTCGGCGCCAACGGCACCCGGTTCCATGTGGTCGAGGCCGGCACCGGGCCGATGGTTCTCTTCCTGCACGGTTTCCCGGAGCACTGGTGGGCGTGGCACCGGATGCTCCCGGCGGTCGCCGACGCCGGCTTCCGAGCGGTCGCCGTCGACCTGCGCGGCTACGGCGCCAGCGACAAACCACCCCGGGGGTACGACGGTTACACCCTCGCGGCCGACATCGCCGGGTTGATCCGCGCGCTCGGTGAACGCTCGGCGACGATCGTCGGCAGTGGTGTCGGCGGCATGGTGGGCTGGACGGTGGCGTCCTTCCACCCGCCTCTGGTCCGTCGGCTCGTGGTGTTGGGGGCACCGCACCCGCTGCGCCTGCGCGCCGGCATCTTCGCCGACCCACGCGGGCAGTTCGCCGCCTCCACCCCCGCGCTGAAGTTCCAGCTCCCCCGCTACGAGCACGTACTGACCCGCGATGGCGCGGCTGCCGTCGCGGAGATCCTGCGCCGCTGGGGCGGGCCACACTGGGTCGCCGGGCCGGACTTCGACGCGTACGCCGAGCGGTGCCGGGAGGCGATGTGCATCCCGCAGGCCGCGTTCTGCGCGTTGGAGGGTTACCGCTGGGCGTTCCGCTCACTGCTGCGGCTGCACGGCTACCGGTTCGTCCGCCTGATGCAGAAGCCGTTGGCCACCCCGACCCTGCAACTGCACGGCGCGCTGGACTCCGCCGCCCTGCCGCGCACCGCCCTGGGCTCCGGGCGCTACGTCGTCGCCCCGTACGAGTGGCGGCTGCTCGACGGGGTGGGGCACTTCCCGCACCTGGAGGCGCCGGAGTTGGTGCTCGGCGAGATTTTGCGCTGGGCCAAGAGCTGACCGTTCAGACCCGCTGCTCCCGCAGGTCGGTGACCTCGGAGGCCGGAGCCCAACCCTGGTAGACGCCGAAGTCGAAGACCTCCAGCCGCATCGCCTCGGCCACCGGCCAGCGACCACCTGTGTATTCCACCCGCAACCAGGCGTCATGCTCGCCGAGCACGATGAACGGCTGCCCCTGCCAGGTGCAGGTGGTCCGCACGTACGCCAGATCCTCGATCTCGGTCGCTGGCAGAACCCGGACGTACCGGCCGGCGCGGACCTCCTCGAAGCCCTCGCCCGGCTCGGGTTGGTAGAGGCGGATGTTGTCGCCGTCCGGGCTGGCCTGGTATTCCCGGCCCTGCCACCGGGCCACGTAACCGTCGCGCATCACGCCTCACCGACCCGTCGCCAGACCACCGTGTCGGTGTCGAGCTCCGCGACCACCCGCTCGGTGCCGTCCGCGCCGATCCGCCAGAGTTGCGTGCCGTGCGGTAGGCGCGCGCTGTCCACTTTGAACTCCGCGACCACGTCGCTGCTCTCGCCCGGGGCGAAGCCGTTGCCCCGGAACGGCGGACGCTCGATGACCCAGCCCTCCATGGCCCGCATCGCCGGCTCGTTCTGACCGCCGTACGGAATCCGGTAGAGGCTCGGGCGGTGCGCCGGCCAGCGCAACACGTAGATCTCCTCGGCGTCCCGGGCGAACGGCGAACCGGGGTAGCTGAGGCCGAGCGCGTCGTGCACCTGCGCGGGCGTGGTCAGATGGGCCAGCTCACCGGCCCGGTGCACGAAGCCGGAGACCCGGTCGTACCCCCGCTCCAGGTAGTACGCGAGCTGGCTCGGTGCGACCGCCTTCTGCATGACCGTCGGCCGGGCCGGGTCGACCGCCGCCGGAGCGTACCGGGGGCGGGCGGTGGGCTCCGCCGCGGCCGGCGCTTCCTCCGGGTCCACCTCCAGGTCGTCACCGAGCCCCACCTCGGCGGCCCAGTTGGCCAACGCGACGATCTGTTCCCCGGGCAGCTTGGCACCGACCGGGGTGCCCGGGTTGACGGCGAACGACCAGTCCTCGTCCGGCCACCGCCGGATCAGTTGGGCGAACTTCACGCCGACGGTGGTGACGTCGCCCTCGACGTGGTCGGCGAGGCGCTCCGGCGACGTGTAGACCACCACGTACGTCTCGCCGTCGAGCTGCGCCGTACGCCAGACGAAGCCCGAGTCGCCGGGGCGGCTGCCTGGCAGCGAATCCGGTGCCGCCGGCAGCAGCACCCGGGCCAGCAGCAGGGTGGACAGGAACGTGTCAGTGCTGCCGGCACCGGCGGCACCGAGCAGGTCCTCCTCGACGGTGTTGGCCGGCTCGAACTCGACAGGGGCCGGCTCGTCGACGGGCGACGGCTGCCCGGCGCCGTCCACTGTCGCGGTCACACCGGCCCGATCCGCGCCGGTCGCGCCGCTAGGCCGATCCGTGCTCGTCGCGCCGACCGACGAGCCGGCGATGTCGGTGCGACCGCCGCCGGCCGGGACGCCTGCACGGTCAACTGTGTGGCCACCGCTTGTGCCGGCATCGACCAGACCGTCCACGGCAGGACCGCCGCTGGAGGGTGGCACCGACGGGCTCGGCCCGGGGTTCGACGACGCGGGGCCGGACCGGCTCGGACTGGAGGACGACGGACTGAACAGGTCCGGGCCGGAGTGCGCCGGGTCGAACGGTCGCGGCGCGGCCTCGGCAGGGCGGGGCTGTCGGGACGCGTCGAACAGGCCGTTGGCCTCGACCGGGTCGGTGAGGTCGCGGGACTCGATGATGGTGCCCTCGATGACGATGGGCGTGAAGCCGCGACGCGGTGCGGGCGGGCTGGAGACCGGTTCCGCGGCGGACACCGACAGTTCTTCCACCGGCCCGAATCGGGTCGGCTGCTCGCGCGGAATCGCCTGGGTCTGGTCCGCGGCAGGGCCGGGCCGCTCCGCCGCCGCGCTCAGCGGCGGCTCGCCGGTCAGCCGGAAGGCGCGAGTGGGCTCCTCAGCCATCGGGTCGGGTCGGCGCGGTGGCAGGGGCTGGGTGATCTCCTCAGCCGGTGTCGGCACGCGGACCCGGCGGGACGCACCGAGGTCGCCGGTCGGCGGCCGCAGCGGCCGGGTGACGTCCGGGTCCGTCATCGGAAAGGCGCGTGTCGCCTCGGTCGGCGCGTCGGCCGGGCGGCGGCGTGGGAAGGGCTGGCTGCCCCGCCCGAATCGGGTCGGTGGGGCCGCTCGGTCGGCGGGGCGGCCCCCGCCCGGCGTCGGGTCGGACGCCCGGTCCCGGGCGGTGGTGGGTTCGAAGAAGGAACGCCGAGTGGGCTGGGGGCCGCCGTTGCCGTTACCCGCGGCCGGGCTGTCGACGTCGCTCGGCCGATTCGCTGCCGGCCAGCCGGCACCGGGAGACTCGGCCGGCCAGCCGGCACCGGGAGACTCGGCCGGCCAGCCGGCGCCGGGAGACTCAGCCGGCCAGCCGGCACCGGGAGACTCAGCCGGCCAGCCGGCACCGGGAGACTCAGCCGGACCGACACCCGGACGGTCGGCGGGCGCCAACGGTACGAACCGGGACGGCCGACCGCTGCGGGGTAGGGGGCCGGCGCCCGCCGCTCCTGGTTGGGACGGGCCGCGCGGGTGCCGGTGACCGGCGGCAGGCAGGTCATCCTGACCAGGTCGGCGCGATGGCTCGACGGGGCCGGGCGTCCGTGACGCGGGGCCGGGCATCGGCGGGGTGCCCGCCGCCTGGGGCGTCGGACCCCACGCGGCCCTGCGGGGCGGGACCGCGGCAGGGGGGTACGGCGGAGGCGGAACCGCGGCCGGCGGAACGGGGGCCGGCGGAACCGCGGCTGGCGGAACCGGGGCTGGTCCAGACGGCGGCGCGCCCATCGCGGGAGGTGATCCAGCAGCTGGCGCGGTATCCCGGCCGGGTGCGCCGGTGCGGGTGCGGGCCATGGTCTCCGCCCGCTCCAGCCGGGCACGGGCACCCATGGTGCGGCCGGGCAGGCGCACGTCGCCCCGGGAGAGTTGCGCCACGAACCAGGCCGGCAGGTAGCCCTCGACCGGCAGACCCGGGTTGACGGCGAGCCACCACTCCTGGTTGGGCCAGCCGACCGCGAGGTCGGCGAAGGGCACGCGTCGGTTGCTGCCGGAGTGCTCGCCGAGGCAGACCCGCAGGGCGGCGGCGGACGTGAAAGCCAGCACGTGTGTCCGGCCACCGGTGGTCCAGGTGCCCCAGCCGGGGGGCGCCTGGCCGGGTTGCGCCGGTGCGGAGACCGGCAGCAGCAGATCGGTGCGGGACAGGAGCCGGAAGTAGAGCTCCTGATCGTTGGCGTGCAGCGCGTCACGCATCGCCACCTCGGCCTCCGTGGCCGGCTCCCATTCGGTCACGGCCACCTCCCCTTCCGAGAACAGGCCACAGGTATCGCGTACAACCTACAAGGTGGTACCAAGATCACAATGGCTGGCCGTCGGCGGTCTGCCGGGGCGCGGGCAAGGCGATAACATCCCGTCCCGGAGCCGACACGATACGGAGGCTGTCGATGTCTCGATCGATCATGCGCCCGGTCCTCGCAGGTCTGGCCGCGAGCCTGCTGACCGTGCCGGCCCTCCCGACCGCCACCGCCACCGCAAGGCTTCGGACGGCACCGGCGTGCGCGACCCCCCTCGCCCCCGTCCGGCCGGTCACGGCCGCGCCGTGGCCACAGCAACGGTACGACCCGACCCGCCTCACGCCACTGGCCACCGGTGCCGGGGTGACCGTCGCGGTTGTCGACTCCGGGGTGGACCGGGTGCACCCCCAACTGGCCGGGCGCGTGCTGGCCGGCACCGACCTGCTCGACCCCGGCGGCGACGGCAGTCGAGACTGCGCCGGTCACGGCACCGGCGTGGCGAGCATCATCGCGGCGGCGCCCCAACCCGGAGTCGCCTTCCGCGGTCTGGCACCGGGTGCCCGGATCATGCCTGTCCGGGTGAGTGAGCAGCAGGTGGTGCGGGGGCGGGAGTCGGGGCGTACGGTCGGCGCCGACGAGTTCGCCAAGGCCATCCGGTGGGCCGTCGACCACGACGCGGACGTGGTGAACCTGTCGGTGGTGTTGTATGCCGACGATCCCGAAGTCCGTGCTGCCGTCGGTTACGCCCTGGACCGGGACGTGGTGCTGGTGGCCGCCGCTGGCAACCTGCACGACGGCGGGGACCCCCGGCCGTTTCCCGCCGCCTACGACGGGGTGCTCGGCGTGGGGGCGATCGGCGCCGACGGCGGGCGGGCGACCTTCTCGCAGACCGGCTCGTACGTCGACCTGGTCGCGCCGGGCAGCGAGGTGCTGACCGCCGCCCCCGGGTCGGGCCATCGTCAGGTCGAGGGCACCAGCTACGCGGCACCGTTCGTGGCCGCCACCGCCGCGCTGCTGCGCGAGTACCGGCCCGAGTTGACCGCGGCCCAGGTGGTGGCGCGGATCATCGCCACCGCCGATACAGCTCCCGGAACGGGCCACGGCGGCGGGTACGGTGCCGGCGTGCTGAACCCGTACCGGGCGGTCACCGAGACCAGCGGCAGCCGCGCGGCCACCAGTCGTCCGGTCGCCGTGCTCGCCGACGACCGGGCCGACCCCGCGCTGGTCGCCCGCCAGACCCGCCGGTCGACCGCGCGGGAGCGGGCCCTGCTGGTCGGCGCGGCGGTCGGCACGACGGCGGTCACCGTGGCGCTGCTCGCCCTGGTGTTGCCCCGCGGGGCCCGCCGACGCTGGCGCCCGGCCGACCCGGCCTGACCTCGGAAGCTGACCGCCCGGACCGACGACCTGCGGCGGCCGGGTAGCTGACCGGGCCACGGTCAGCTCTCCCGGCCGACCGCGGTCACTGGAACAGCCCGGTGTTCTTCTTTTCGGTGTCCAGGTAGTCGGTGGCCGAGTCGTGCACCGCCAACCTGATGTCCCGCAGCATCGTCTGGAGATCCTGCGAGGCGGACCGCCACCGTGCCTGCCGCTGCTCGTAGGCCTGCCGGGCCTCGCCCGTCCAACTCGCCACCAGCGGGGCGGCGTCTCGTTCGAGTTGGCCGAGCTGCGAGTCGAGCGTGTTCAACGCCTTTTGAATGTCCGCGCCGGCCTGCTGGAGCGCGGCGAAGTTGACGACCAGCACACCATGGTCCATCGGATTTTCCCTCCCGAGCGGGATCAGAGCGGCAGCTGGATGCCGCCGCGATTGGTGCCGGCAACCCGGCTGGCCACCTCGTCGTCCGAGACGTCGTACTGCCGGCCGGCGGCGCGGATCGCCCCGGCGGTCTCCCGCAGCGCCCGGTGCAGCGCCGCCTGGTCCTGAGACCACTGCTGCTTGACCTGCTCAAAGGACCGGCCACCAGCACCACGCCAGGCCTGCTGCAACACCTGTAGCTCGGCCAGCAGGCCGGTGAGCATGGACTGCAACGACTGGTCAACCTGCTCGAACTTCGCGGCGGTCTGCTGCATCACCGCGGCTTCTGCCTGGGTCTGGGACACCCGGACGTCACCTCGTCTCCCTGATCGCACCTTGGCCCTCGACGCGCCCGCCCTGTGAACGCGTCGTTCGCTTGGCCCGGTCGTCGAGCACTGAGACGCGGGTCAGCGATGACTTCGTGGCTGACGGTAGCGGCCTCGTAGCGGTTCGGCTACCCCACCTTTCTCCCCTGTGGACAACCGCGAGCGCCATCGGTCGCTTACGATGTGCCGCAGCCACGTCGCGGCGCGTGACGGGCCGCCGGAGGGCGGCCGGACGCCCGACCCGGGTTCCCACTGGTCGAGGAGGCACGGTGCCGGCGATCACCACCGGAGGGCCGCACCCGGCGGCCCCGGTCGGGTCCGGGCCGAGCCCGGCGCCGCGAGCAGTCGGGCCGGGTGAGCCGGCCGGGTCGGGCCGACCCACCGACGGCAGCCCGGGCACCGCCGGCCCGCGCACACCCGGTCGCCGGTCATCCCTCGACCGCCGTGCCTGGTCCAACGGCCGTGCCTGGTCCGACCGGCGGGCCGGCGCAGGGGTGTGGGCCGGTCAACTGGTGACCGCGCAGGTCGCGGCGGCACTCGTCCTCACCGCCCTCGGTCGGCCCGCGCCGGTCATCGTCGCGGCCGCACTGGTGGCCGTGCTGCTGGTGGCGACCGCCGGGGTCCGGTTCCGGGGCCGGTGGCTGTTCCAGTGGCTGGGCACCGCCGTCGGGCACCTGACCCGACGTCGGGCGCTCGCCGGCCCGTCCGGAGCGGCCGACCTGCTCGACCTGGTCGCTCCCGGCACCGTCGTCCGCTCGACGGAACTGACCGGCGGTCCGGCCGCCGTGCTGGAGGACACCGCCGGCATGGTGGCGTTACTGGAGCTCGGCGACCCCGGTGACCTGCTCGGCGACGTGTCCCAGGTGATTCCCCCGCCGTCCGCGTTGCTGCCCACGGCCGGGCCGGACATGCCCCCGCTGCGGGTCCAACTGCTGCTCGCCGGGGCACCCGCACCGGTCCCGGCAGCCGGCACGGCCGGCACGTCGTACCGGCAGCTCACCGACGGTCGGCTCGCCGGGCGGGAGCGGGCGGTGGTGGCGGTCCGGGTGCTGCGGGTGGACGGGTGGTCCGCGGAGGACCTGCGCCGGGTGCTCGCCGGCACGGTCCGCCGCATCGCCCGCCGGTTCGGATCGCTGACCGCGCGGCCGCTCGGCGTACCGGCCGCGTTGCGGGTCCTGGGCGAGCTGGCCCACCACGACGGCCATCCGGTACGGGAGTCCTGGCCGACACTCCGGTCCGGTGCCCTGGTCCAGGCCACGTTCCGGCTGGTCCGGTGGCCGGAGGCGGGCGGTGCGGGCGGGCGGCGTCTGGTGCCCCGGATGCTCGCGCTGCCGGCGACCGCGACGACGGTGTCGGTCACGGCGGGTCCGCCGCCGACCGGCGGTGTCGGGCCGGTGCCGACCGAGCTGACCGTACGCCTGGCCGCCGCGACGGCGACCGAGTTGACCGCGGCCACCGAGGCGCTGGAGCGTCTCGTGACCGACCTGGGCGGGGAGCTGCGTCGTCTCGACGGCGCACACCTGCACGGGTTGGCCGCCACGCTGCCACTGGCGCTGACCACACCCGGGCCGCAGCAACGCTCCGCGATGGACGACTGGGAGCTGACCCTGGGCGACGCGGGGATGATGGTCGGCACGAACCGGCACGGCCGAGCCGTCACCGTGCGGCTCTTCCGGCCGGAGAGCACCCGGGTGCTGCTGGTCGGTGGGGTGCGTGCCGCCCAGTTGGTGGCCCTGCGGGCACTGGCCCTCGGTGCCCTGGTGGTGGTGCAGACCACCCGGCCGCGCGCCTGGGAGCCATTCGTCCGGGGGGTGGGCGCACCGGGCGGGACGATCCCGTTGCTGCCACCCGGTCGACCGGTCGCCGACGGGGTGGGCACCGCCCTGCGCCCGTTGCTGCTCGTCGTCGACGTCGGCCCGGTGCCGGCCGAGGCCGAGCCGGGTCCGCCGTGGCGGGCCACCCTTGTCGTACGGGATGAGCTGACCCCCGCGGACGTCGACGCGTTGAGCCGGGCCGACCTCGCGTTGCTGCAACCGCTGGACGCCGCCGAGGCCGCGTTGGCCGGCGCCGCCCTGGGGCTGGGCGGCTCGGCCGAGTGGTTGACCCGGATCCGGGACGACATGGTCGCCGTGGTCAACCGGAGGGCGCTGCGCTGGGCGCTGCTCTCCCCCACACCGATCGAGGCGCAACTGATCGGGCCTCCGGCGCGCGGCTGATCCACAGCGATGGTCAACCGCCGGGTTACACCGGTACGAGGTCCGTGGCACGATCCCCGCCATGGATTTCCTGAAAGGTCTGCTGATTCGGCTGGCCAGCACAGCGCTGGCTTTCTGGCTGGCCACACTCCTCATCCCGGGCATCTCACTGGAGTCGGACTCCGCCGTCGAGACGGTCACCACGCTGCTCCTGGTGGCGGTGATCTTCGGCGTGGTCAACGCCGTCCTCCAGCCGGTCATCAAGACCGTCGGCTGCGGCTTCTACCTGCTGACCCTGGGTCTCATCGCGCTGGTGGTGAACGGGCTGCTGTTCCTGCTCACCAGTTGGATCGCCGACCAGGCCGGGCTGCCGTTCACGGTGGACGGTTTCTGGCCGGCCGCCGTGCTCGGTGCACTGTTCGTGAGCATCGTGACCTGGATCCTGGGCGCCGTCCTCGACCGGGACTGACGATCCACGGGCCAACACCGACCGGGCTGGCCGATGCGGCGACCACGGCCGGCCGATGACCAGAGTTTGAGAATTGGCCGGCCGGGTCGCCCACCGCTGCGGCTAGCGTCGCAGCGTGTTCTCGCTGACCCGCACCGACGGCCATCTGCTCAGCACCGACCCCGCCCGGCTCGACCTGGCCCTGGTTCATCTCTGGTTGTCCACCGACGCGTACTGGGCGCTCGGCCGGGACCGGGAGACCACAGCCCGGGCGTTCGCCGGCTCGCTGTCGTTCGGCGTCTACCGACCGGAGGACGACCGGCAGGTGGCGGTGGCCCGGGTGGTCACCGACGGCGCTACCTTCGCCTGGCTCTGCGACGTGTACGTCGACCGTGCCGCCCGGGGCCACGGGTTGGGCGGCTGGATGGTGGGCGCGATCCGCGACCACCTGGACCAGCTCGGCGTACGCCGGATCCTGCTGACCACGCTGGACGCCCACCAGGTGTACGCGCGAGTGGGCTTCACGCCGCTGGACGTGCCGGAGCGGTGGATGCAGCTCGACCGACGCGTACCGGTGACCCCGATCACGGGAAAGGAGCAAAGCGCCGTTACACCCCTTACACTGGAGGGGTGACGCCACTCCGCCTGGGATACCTCTACGGCTTCGGCGCGTACCTGATCTGGGGTTTCTTTCCGCTCTATCTCAGGCTCCTGCGACCCGCTGGTCCACTGGAGATCCTGGCCCACCGGATCGTCTGGTCGGTGGTCTTCGTGGCCCTGCTGCTGGCGGCGCTGCGCAACGTCGGCTTCCTGCGGGCGTTGCTGCGACGCCCCTGGGCGGTGGCGGGTGTCGTCGCCGCCGCCGCGCTGATCGCCGTCAACTGGGGCGCGTACATCTACGGGGTCAACTCCGACCGGGTGGTGGAGACCGCGCTCGGCTACTTCATCAATCCGCTGGTAGTGGTGCTGCTCGGGGTGACCGTGCTACGGGAGCGGCTACGCCCGGCACAGTGGGTGGCACTGGGGATCGGCGCGTCGGCGGTCGCGGTGCTCACCGTGGACTACGGTCGACTGCCCTGGCTGGCGTTGACCCTGGCGTTCAGTTTCGCCGGCTACGGCCTGGTCAAGAAGCGCCTCGGGCTGCCACCGGCGGAGGGCCTGTTCGTCGAGTCGGCGGTGCTGGCGCTGCCGGCGCTGGGTTACCTGGCGTGGCTCACGCGTCGTGCCGAGTCGACGTTCGGGCACGTCTCGGCCGGGCACACCGTGCTGCTGGTGCTGGCCGGTGCGGCCACGGCGATCCCGCTGCTCCTCTTCGCCGGGGCGACCAACCGACTGCCCCTGAGCGGCCTCGGCATGATCCAGTATCTGGCGCCCATCCTCCAGCTCGGCTGCGGGGTGTTGATCTTCCATGAGCCGATGCCACCGGCCCGCCTCGCCGGCTTCGCGCTGGTCTGGCTCGCCCTCATCGTCTTCACCGCCGACGCCGTCGGCAAGGCCCGCCAAAACCGCCGAACCCACCCCCACCCCCGCGATCTTGAAGTTCCTGTCGCCGAAATGTCTGCCATGCCCCCTCTTGGAAGAACAGAAAGTGCAGCATCGCCGAGGAGCAGCGGGGGCGTGGGTCAGGGGACCGCGTAGGTGAGGATTGGTGTGCCGTCGACGCGTTGGAGTTCCACGCTTACCAGCTCGGCGGCGGTGAACCTGGTGGCACCGTTGAGCTGGAGGGCGTCGCCCGGTGCCGCCAACCAGGACCCGATCTGTTCGCTGGCACCGTTCGGGCCGCGCGCCACCAGCCGAAACGGGTACGCCTTGCCGTAGCTCGACCGCGTGTCGTAGCCGCAGCGCATTGTCACCTCGGTGCCCCACCTGGTGCCGGTGAGCCCGATGTCGGCGTGCACCGGCCCGCTGCTGGCCACCGGCCGCATCGGGACCATCGACACCTGCGGGGCGGGCGTGCTGCCCTGCGCCACCGGCGGACCGGACGGGCCGGCGGGCCGGGGCAGCACCACGGCGGTGCCCACACCCACCAGCAGGGCCAGCCCGGCGGCGGCGAGCGTGGTCAACGCGTACCGTCGGCGGTCCGAGGCGCGTTCCCGACGCCGGCGGCGCCGGGCCTCCTCGAGCAGCGCGGGCGCCCGGGGCGGGGCCGGCGGCGGCAGGATCTGCTCCAACCCCGCCGGGTCGAGGCGCCCGAGCAACCCGGGCAGGACGGCGATCTCGGCGACCGCCTCCCGGCAGGAGGCGCAGCCGCCCAGGTGCCGCTCGTAGGCCGCCCGCTCAGCGGGGGCGAGAGCGCCGAGCACGTACGCGCCGTCGTCGTACGCGAACTCGCACTGCGTCATCCCGTCACCCCCATCTCGGCCAGCACCAACCGTAGAGACCGCAGCGCGTAATGGGTACGGGACTTCACTGTCCCCGGCGGCACGCCCAGGCGCGACGCCGCCTCGGCCACCGATCGTCCCTGGTAGAAGCACTCGACAAGCACCTCGCGGTGGGTCGGGCTGAGCCGGTTGAGTGCCTCGGCGACGGTCCACGCCTCCACTGCCCGTTCGGCCTCGTCGACAGCCTCGGGCGGTTCGGGAAGATCGTCGGTGAAGACCTCGCCGACCCGGGTGGAGCGCCGCCGCCAGGCGTCGATCGCCAGGTTGCGGGCGGTGGTGAACAGCCAGGACCGCACCGAACCGCGCTGCGGGTCGAGGGATTCCGGGTGCCGCCAGGCCCGCAGCAGCGTCTCCTGCACCAGGTCCTCGGCGCGCTGCCGGTCACCGTTGACCAGACGCAGGGCATGGGCGTACAGCGCCTCCGCGTGCTCGTCGTGCAGCGCGCGCAGCAGTTGGGCGTCGTGGTCGCTGATGGCGGTCTCCTCGCTTCCGGCGCGCGTCCGGCGGTGCGTTCGCTCGGGAATACGTGCGGTCACGCCGATCGGTTCAGACCGAGGTCAGACCGGTTGCGTCCACGAAGGTGTTCACGCCTGGTTCACATCGTGGCCGACGAGCGCTCACCACGCCCTCCTAGCGTCCGGCTGGTACGCCGCCTGTCGTGCCATCGACCTGTCTGGAGGCTTCCCCCATGAGCGACCGTCCCCGGCTGCTCCCCCTGCTGACCGGCTCCCGCCACGGCACCCGTGACGCGATGACCTGCCTGTACCGCTGCGGAAACGCCTGTGCCCACCCGGTGCCGAACACCTCCGACAACGCGTACTTCGGAGACGTGGTGAACGCGGAGGTCTCGCGGCGCGGCGTGGTCCGGGCCGGCGCGGTCGGCGCGCTGGTCCTCGGCTTCGGCGGCGCGGCTGCCGGTGCGCTCACCGGTGCGGCCCCGGCGATGGCGGCCCCGGCCACCCCGGACGTCCCGGAGTCCTTCGGTTTCGGCCGTCCCGGCACCGGCGTCGGCAACGGCGCGCTGGCCTTCAAGCCGATCCCACCGAACAAGCTGGACAGCCTCGTCGTCCCGAACGGCTACGACCACGCCGTGGTCATCAAGTGGGGTGACCCGGTGCTGCCTGGCGCGCCGGAGTTCGACCTGCACCACCAGAGCGCCGCGGCACAGTCCAGGCAGTTCGGTTACAACAACGACTTCGTGGGCGTGCTGCCGCTGGACAAGCAGGGCAGGCGGGCGCTGCTCGTGGTCAACCACGAGTACACGAACGAGGACCTGATGTTCCCGGGCTTCCCCGGCCTGGACGGGCTCTCCGTCGAGCAGCTGCGCACCGCCATGGCGGCCCACGGCATGTCGGTGGTGGAGTTGGAGCGGGTCGCGGGCACCGGGCAGTGGAAGCCCGTCACCAACGGTCGCCGGCCGTACAACCGGCGGGTCACCGCGCTCAGCACCAGGTTCGACCTGACCGGCCCGGCCGCCGGCTCGGCCTGGCTGAGGACCGCCGCCGATCCCAAGGGTCGTACGGTCGTCGGCACGCTGAACAACTGCGCCGGTGGCGTGACCCCGTGGGGCACTGTGCTCTCCGGTGAGGAGAACTTCAACCAGTACTTCGTGGGCGCCGACGCCGCCCCGGCCGAGCTGAAGCCGAAGCTGGACCGCTACGGCATCGGCACCGCGAGCCGCTACCCCAGCGGCAGCCGCAAGTGGGAGCGCGCCGACGAGCGTTTCGACCTGGCCAAGCACCCCAACGAGGCGCACCGGTTCGGTTGGGTCGTCGAGATCGACCCGTTCGACCCGGAGAGCCGCCCGCGCAAGCACACCGCGATGGGCCGGTTCAAGCACGAGGGCGCGAACGTGATCGTCGCGAAGGACGGTCACGTGGTCGCGTACATGGGCGACGACGAGCGCTTCGACTACCTCTACAAGTTCGTCTCGGACAAGAAGTTCCTGAAGGGCAACTCCTGGGCGGCCCGCAAGCACAACCTGACCCTGCTGGAGTCCGGCACGCTCTACGTGGCGAAGCTCGACGAGACGAGCGCCGCCGAGATCGACGGCTCGGGGCAACTCCCCACCGACGGCGCGTTCAACGGCCGGGGCCGCTGGATCAAGCTGGTCAGCGGCAACCGGTCGTTCGTCGACGGGATGACCGCCGCGGACGTGCTCACCTTCACCCGGATCGCCGGCGACAAGGTCGGCGCGACCAAGATGGACCGCCCCGAGGACGTCGAGCCGAGCCAGCTCACCGGCAAGGTGTACGTGGCGCTGACCAACAACACCGACCGCGGCAAGGCCGGCAAGGCCCCGGCCGACGAGGCCAACCCGCGCAACGCCAACAAGCACGGGCAGATCCTGGAGCTGGTCGAGGACCGCGACGACAACACGGCCGAGAGCTTCACCTGGTCGCTGCCGATCGTCTGCGGCGACCCGACCGACCCGTCGACCTACTTCGCCGGGTACGACAGGACCCGGGTCTCCCCCATCTCCTGCCCGGACAACGTCGCCTTCGACGCCAACGGCAACCTGTGGATCTCCACCGACGGCAACGCGCTGGGCAGCAACGACGGCCTCTTCGCCACCGCCGTGGAGGGCCCGGAGCGGGGTCACCTCAAGCAGTTCCTGACCGTGCCGCTCGGCGCGGAGACCTGCGGGCCGTTCATCACCGGCGACAACCGCTCGGTCTTCGTCGCCGTGCAGCACCCGGGTGAGATCACCGGCGCCTCGGTGGAGAACCCGGCCTCGAACTGGCCCGACGGCGACTACGCCAAGCCGGGCGTGGTGGTCACCTGGCGCCTCGACGGCGGCCCGGTGGGCAGCTGACGGTGCCACCACGGCCGGCAGGCTGCTGAACGTCACCTCACGGCGGGTCCGGCGCTGGACCGCCACGAGAGGCCCTCTCCCAGCCCGGGAGAGGGCCTCTCGGCGTCGGTGGGGGTCAGGAGTCGGCGGCGATGCCGTCAGCGACACTGCGGGCCACGGTGAGCAGCTTGGCGCGGACCACCCGGGCGGAGGTCATCATCTCGCTGGCCGGCAACGCGCAGGCCAGCACGACACGGCGTTCCATGTCCTTGTCGGGGGCGACGAGCACCGCCGCACAGGCCACTCCCTGACGGAACTGCCCCATCTCCAACTGCATGCCGCGCCGGTCGCCGGCGGCCAGGTCGGCCTCGAACGCCTCGGTGGTGGTCAGCGTGGCGCTGGTGAACGGGCGCATGCCGTACTCCCGCAGATAGCGGTAGCGCTGGTCGGCGGTGAGGGTGGCGAGCAGCGACTTGCCGAGAGCCGTCGCGTGCGCCCCCTCGTCGAAGCCGGGGACCAGATCCTCCAGGTAGGGCGAGCGGTGCCCCTCCGCGACCGCCGTGATGGCCACCTGACCGCCGACGAAGCGGCCCAGGTAGTGGCTGTAGCCGGTGTCCAGAGCGGCCCGCCGCAACGTCTCACCCACCACCGGCGGGCCCCGGAAGGCGGTCACCAACTCCCGGTAGCGGTCGGCCACCTCCAACCCCACGATGTACGTGCCGTCCTCGCGACGGATCACGTAACCCTCGTAGGCGAGCGTGCGGACCAGATGGTAGGTGGTGGCCACTGTCAGCTCACACCGCCGGGCGATCTGCTTGACGGTCAGGCCTTTCGGGGCACGACCGACCGACTCCAACACCCGCAGCGCTCGTGACACGCTGCGGATCAGATCCGAAGGTTCTGCCAAGGGGTCGCGCACAACCACCTCCGCCGCCGGGGACTTACACCATATGAAAAACAGGCCCACTGCGAAATGCCTGTTCGGGTGGAGGATGCCAGATCATCACCCACAGCGTGTACCCCCCCGGTCACCATGAGTGGTTCGAGCAGGGTTCACGTAGCTTTGCCGGACGATGACCAACACCGTCTCCTCCGCCGCCCCGATCAGCGCCCGACCCCGCCCGGTCCGGGCCAGTGCCGGCGCGGTCGTCACCACAGTGGCCTGCGTACTGCCCGTCTTCCTGCTCGGCGGTCTCGCCGTGCAGATGGGCACGGACCTCGGCTTCGACCCGGCCGGCCTCGGTCTGGCCGTGGCCGTCTACTTCGGGGTCAGCGCGCTCGCCTCGGTGCCCTCCGGCCGACTTGTCGAGCGGTACGGGCCAGCCCTGGCGGCCCGCTGCGGCATCGTGCTGGCCGCCGGGTCGACGCTGGCCGTGGCCGCCTTCGCCCGGTCGTACCCGATGCTCGTCGGCCTGCTGGCGCTCAGCGCCGCCGCGAACGCGCTCGGCCAGTTGGCCAGCAACGCGGCGCTGGCCCAGCACGTGCCGGCCCGCCGGCAGGGCCTCTCGTTCGGCGTCAAGCAGGCCGCCATCCCCGCCTCCACCCTGCTGGCCGGCCTGGCGGTGCCCACCTTCGCGCTCACCGTCGGCTGGCGCTGGGCGTTCGTGGCCGCCGCCGTGGCCGCGTTGACGGCGCTGCCCGCCGTACCCCGGCAGTTGCCCGGCCCGGCGCGGCGAGCCGGCGCTTCGCGCACCGGCCGGGCGACGGCGGCGCTCGTGGTGATCGGCGCGGCGGCGACGTTGGCCGCTGCGGCGGCGAACGCACTCGGCACCTTCCTGGTGGACTCCGCAGCGGCTCGGGGCCTCTCGCCCGGCCTCGCCGGCCTCACCCTGACCCTGGGCGGCGCGGTCTGCGTGACGGCCCGGGTGGGTGCGGGCTGGTTGGCCGACCGTCGCGACACCGGTCACATCGCCGTCATCGCCGCGATGCTCGTCGTCGGCGCGGCCGGGCTGGTCCTGCTCGCGCTGACCGGCTCGGTGCCGCTGGTGGCCGGCGTGGTGCTCGGCTTCGGCCTGGGTTGGGCCTGGCCGGGTCTGGTGAACTTCGCGGTGGTCCGACTCCACCCGCAGTCACCGGCCACCGCCACCTCGATCACCCAGACCGGGGTGTACGCGGGCGGCTGCCTCGGCCCGCTGAGCCTCGGCCCGCTCGCCGCCCACTTCGGCTACCCCGCCATGTGGACCACCGCTGCGGTGGCGATGCTGCTCGCCGCCGCCCTCATGCTCGCCGGCGGTCGCCTGCTGACCGCAACCCGCGCCACCCGCGTTGACCGCCCCGACTCCCGTTGATCATGAGGTTATTGCCGGATCCCACGGAGTGTCGTGGCAATAACCTCATGATCACCGCCCGAGGGGCGGGGGAGGGGGGGTTAGCTGGTTCGGTCGGCTATGTAGTCGCAGAGGGATTCGAGGGCCTGGCGGGACGGGCCCTGCGGGAGCGGGGCCAACCGCGCGCGGGCGTCCTCGGCGTAACTGCGGACGGTCTCCCGGGCCCGCTTGAGGGCCGGGCTCTCCCGCAGCAACCCCAACGCCTCCGTGTGCAGCGCGTCGTCGGTCAGTGGGCCGGTCGCCAGGATCTCCCGCAGACGCACCGAGGACGCGTCGGCGTCGTCCGCCGCGCGCGCGTAGAGCACCGGCAACGTCGGGACGCCCTCGCGCAGATCCGTACCGGGGGTCTTGCCCGACTGCCCCGACTCGGAGGCGATGTCCAACAGGTCGTCGGAGAGCTGGAAGGCGACGCCGATCGTCTCGCCGTACCCGGCGAGGGCGTCGACGTGCTCCGCCGGTGCGCCACCGAACATCCCGCCGAACCGGGCCGACGTCGCGATGAGCGAGCCGGTCTTCTCGGCGATCACGTGCAGGTAGTGGGCCACCGGGTCGTCGTCGGCGCGCGGACCGACGGTCTCCGCGATCTGACCGTGCACCAGCCGGGCGAAGGTGCGTGCCTGCAACCGGACCGCCTCGGGGCCCAGATCGGCGGCGATGTCCGCCGCCCGGGCGAAGAGGTAGTCGCCGACCAGGATGGCGACCGAGTTGGTCCAGCGGGAGTTGGCACTCGGCGCACCCCGGCGCACGGCGGCCTCGTCCATCACGTCGTCGTGGTAGAGCGTGGCGAGGTGAGTGAGCTCCATCACCACGGCGGCCGGGACCACCTGCGGGGCGTCGGGGTCACCGAACTGTGCGCCGAGCGCCACCAGCAGCGGCCGGAAACGCTTTCCGCCGGCTTCCAGGAGGTGCCGGGCAGCCTCGCTGACGAACGGGTCGGCACTTGACACACTGGCCCGCAGCTCGACCTCGACCGTGTCCAGCACGCCGAGCACGGAGGCCTCGACGCGGGGATCGGCGAGGTGCAGGCCGAGCGCACCGAACTGACTCGTGCTCGCCCGACCCCGCCGACCGCCGGAGCCGGAGGAACCTGAACGCTCGCCCGCCGGATTCACCACGCTATCAACCATGCCACACCCGTTCTACCTGCTCCGGGCCGGGGATACGCACCGGGGGCCGGCACGTGAACACGCGCCAACCCCCGGTAGTCGATCCCTCGGTCATCGAACGAATTCGGCAGCTCCGGTGGCCAGTTCGAGCAGCGGCGCCGGGGCGATGCCCAGCACCAGGGTCGCCAGCACACCGATCATCAGCGCCGCGGAGGTGAGCCCGCCGGGCACCGTGACCGTCGGGGTGGACTCGCCCGGCTCGGAGAGCCACATCATCACCACGACCCGCAGGTACGGGAACGCCAGCACCATGCTGGTCAGCACACCGGCGATCACCAGCCAGGTCTGCCCACCCTCCAGCGCCGGCCCGAAGACCGCGAACTTGCTCATGAAGCCGCTGGTCAGCGGGATACCGGCGAAGGCCAGCAGGATGAAGGTGAACAGGGCGGCGAAGAACGGCGAGCGGCGACCCAGCCCGGCCCAGCGGGACAGGTGGGTGGCCTCCCCGTCGGCGTCGCGCACCAGGGTCACCACCGCGAACGCGGCAAGCACCGAGAAGCCGTACGCGACCAGGTAGAACATCGTGCCGGCGAGCCCGTCGCGGCTCGGCGCCAGCACTCCGACGAGCAGGTAGCCGGCGTTGGCGATCGAGGAGTACGCGAGCAGCCGCTTGATGTCGGTCTGGGTGACCGCGAGCACCGCGCCGATCAGCATGGTCAGCACCGCCACCACGCCGAGGACCGGGGTGAAGTCCCAGGTGGCGTCGGCGAACGCGACGTGGAAGACACGCAGCAGGGCACCGAACGCGGCGACCTTGGTGCAGGCCGCCATGAAGCCGGTGACCGGGGTCGGCGCACCCTGGTAGACGTCCGGGGTCCACACGTGGAACGGTGCCGCCGCGGCCTTGAAGAGCAGGCCGATGGCGAGCAGCGCCATGCCGGCGAAGAGCAGCACCTGGCTGGCCGGAGACTCGCTCACCGCCGCGTTGATGGTGGCGAAGTCGACGCCGGCCACCCGGCCCGGCATCCCGGCGGTGAAGCCGTAGATCAGGGCCACGCCGAACAGGAAGAAGGCGGAGGCGTACGCGCCGAGCAGGAAGTACTTCATCGCCGCCTCCTGGCTCAGCAGGCGACGGCGACGGGCCAGCGCGCAGAGCAGGTAGAGCGGCAGGGAGAAGACTTCCAGCGCGATGAACATGGTCAGCAGGTCGTTCGCCGCCACGAAGATCAGCATGCCGCCGATGGCGAACGTGGTGAGCGGGTAGATCTCGGTGAGACCGTTGCGCCCCTCGGCCTGCCGCCGGTCGTCGGCCGACTCGGCGGTCACCGCGGCCTGGGCGACGAACGCCCCGCCCAGTTCGACAGAGCGGTCACCGATCAGCAGCAGCGCCATCGCGGCCAGCACCAGGATCGCGCCCTGGAGGAACAGCGTCGGACCGTCCACCGCGATGGCCTGCCCCGCGGTGATCATCCGCTCGTCGGCGTTGAGCACCACCATGGTCAACGCCGCGAGCACCGCCACCAGCGCGAGCGTCAACTGCACAACGTGCCGCGAGCGCCGGGGCACGAAGGCCTCGACCAGCACGCCGAGCAGAGCGGTGCCCAGCATGATCAGGATCGGGGAGAGTGCCGCGTAGTCGAGCGACGGCAGTTCGAAATCGGTCACTTTGCCGCCTCCTGGACGGTGCCCACCGACGGGGCCGGGTCGGTTCTGCCGATGTCGTCCATTGTCGCCTGGACGGCCGGGTTGATCACGTCAGTGACCGGCTTGGGGAAGAAGCCGAGCAGCACGATCAGTGCGATCAGTGGAGCGACGACGACCTTCTCGCGCAGGTTGAGGTCCCGGCGCATGCCGTCGACCTCGGTGAGCGTCGGGTTGAGGGTGCCCTGGGTGGTGCGCTGCACCATCCACAGCACGTACGCGGCGGCCAGGATGATGCCGAGCGTGGCGATGATCGCGACCGGCTTGTTCACCGTGAAGGTGCCGATCAGCACCAGGAACTCGGAGATGAACGGTGCCGTACCGGGCAGCGCGAGCGAGGCGAGACCGGCGAAGAAGAGCACCCCGGCGAGCACCGGGACCAGCTTGCCCGCACCGCCGAAGTCGCTGATCAGCGCCGAACCACGCCGGGAGATGAGCATGCCCACGACCAGGAACAGCAGTCCGGTCGCCAGACCGTGGTTGAGCATGTAGAGCACCGCGCCGGTGCCGGCCTGGGTGGTGAAGGCGAAGATGCCCACCCCGATGAAACCGAAGTGCGCGATCGAGGTGTACGACACCAGCCGCTTGAGGTCGTTCTGGCCGACCGCCAGCAGCGCGGCGTAGACGATGCCGATCACGCCCAGCGCCAGCGCCCACGGCGCGAACCACTTCGACGCCTCGGGGAACAGCGGCAGGCAGTAGCGCAGGATGCCGAACGTGCCGACCTTGTCCAGCACACCGACCAGCAGCGCCGCGGCACCCGCCGGGGCCGCGCCACCGGCGTCCGGCAACCAGGTGTGGAACGGGAAGAACGGCGCCTTGATGGCGAACGCGAGGAAGAAGCCGAGGAACAGCCACCGCTCGGTGCCGGTGCTGATGTCGACCTCCGACAGCGCCTGCCAGTCGAACGTCTTGCCACCGACCACCCACAGCCCGATCACGGCGGCCAGCATGAACAGACCACCGACGAGCGAGTAGAGGAAGAACTTCACCGCCGCGTACTGCCGCTGGTGGCCGCCGTAGCTGCCGATCAGGAAGTACATCGGAACCAGCATGACCTCGAAGAACACGTAGAACAGGAAGACGTCGGCGGCCGCGAAGACACCGATCATCGTGCACTCGAGGACCAGCAGCAGCGCGAAGTAGACGGGCACCGACCGCTTTGAGGACTCGGCGTCGTGCCAGGACGCCAGGATCACCAGCGGCACCAGCACCGCGATCAGCATCAGCATCACCAGCGCGATGCCGTCGGCGGCGAAGGTGAAGCTGACACCCCAGTCCGGGATCCACGAGTACGACTCGCGGAACTGGAACCGGTCACCGCCGGCCTTGAAGCTGACCCACATCACCACCGAGAGCACCAGCACCAGCAGCGACCAGACGAACGCCACCTGCTTGGCCAGCTCCGGCCGATGGCGCGGCAGGAAGGCCACCACCAGGGCGCCCACCAGTGGCGCCACGGTGAGCACCGAGAGGAACGGGAAGTTGGACATTATGCGGCCTTACCTCCGTCGTGGATGCGTGGTCCGCCGGCGGGGGCGGGCGTATTGCGGTCGATCACGCCAACCACCCCGCCTGCACCGCCAGGAACGCCGCCATCACCAGCAGCGCACCGGCGAGGATCGAGGTGGCGTACGAGCGGACGAAGCCGGTCTGCATCCGCCGGAGCCGACCCGAGCCACCGCCGACCGCGGCGGCGAGCCCGTTGACCAGCCCGTCGATGCCCCGGTTGTCGAGGTAGACGAGCGCCCGGGTGAGGAAGATGCCCGGCTTCTCGAAGATCGCCTCGTTGACCGCGTCCGCGTACAGGTTGCGCCGGGCGGCGGTGACCAGGACCCCGGCCGGCTGCGGCGCGGTGGCCGTGCCGGCCCGGAACAGGAACCAGGCCAGGCCCGCGCCGAGCACTGTCACCAGCAGCGAGAGCGTGGTGATCACGGCGTGCGAGAGGACCGCCTCGTGCTCCGCGTGCTCGCCACCGAGCCCGGCGGTCGCCGTCAACCAGTCGGGCACCGACGTGGAGAGCAGGAAACCGGCGCCGACGGAACCGGCCCCCAGCAGGATCAGCGGGATGGTCATCAGCCTCGGCGACTCGTGCGGGTGCTCGATGTCCTCGGTCCACCGCTTCGGCCCGTGGAAGGTGAGCACGAACAGCCGGGTCATGTAGAAGGCGGTGAGCCCCGCGCCGAGCAGCGCCGCCCCGCCGAAGAGCCAGGCGGTCCAGTCCTCCCGCTCGAAGGCGGCCACGATGATCGGCTCCTTGGAGAAGAAGCCGGAGAACGGAAACATGCCGATGATGGCCAGCCAGCCCATCATGAAGGTCAACCAGGTGACCTTCATGTACGTCGACAGCCCGCCGAAGCGGCGGATGTCGACCTGGTCCTTCATCCCGTGCATCACCGAACCGGCGCCCAGGAACATGTTGGCCTTGAAGAACCCGTGCGCGAGCAGGTGCACGATGGCCAGCGCGTACGCCCCGCCGCCGAGGCCGACGCCGAGGAACATGTAGCCGATCTGGCTCACCGTCGACCAGGCGAGCACCCGCTTGATGTCGTCCTTGGCCGCGCCGATGACGCAGCCCATCAGCAGGGTGAGCGCGCCGACGCTGACCACCACGAGCTGGAGCGTCGAGTTGGCGGAGAAGACCGGGTTGGAACGGGCGATCAGGTAGACGCCCGCGGTGACCATGGTCGCCGCGTGGATGAGCGCCGACACCGGGGTGGGGCCCTCCATCGCGTCCGGCAGCCACGCCTGGAGGGGGAACTGACCGGACTTGCCGGCCGCGCCGAGCAGCAGCAACAGACCGAGGACCAGCACTGTGGTGCCGGTCAGCGAACCGACACCGTTGAACACCTCGTCGTACTGGGTGGTGCCCAGGGTGGCGAACATGATGAAGATGCCGATGGCCAGGCCGGCGTCGCCGACCCGGTTCATCAGGAACGCCTTCTTGCCGGCGGTGGCCGCGCTCGGCCGCTCGGTCCAGAAGGAGATCAGCAGGTACGACGCCAGACCGACGCCCTCCCAGCCGAAGTACAGCATCACGTAGTTGTTGCCGAGCACCAGCAGCAGCATCGCCGCGACGAACAGGTTGAAGTACGCGAAGAACCGGCGACGACCCCCGTCGTGCGCCATGTACTCCACCGCGTACAGGTGGATCAGGAAGCCCACCCCGGTGATCAGCAGTACGAAGACCGCGGCCAGCGGGTCGAACAGCAGGCCGAAGTCGACGCGCAGGTCACCGACCGCGATGAAGTCCCAGAGGCTCAGCTCGACCGACTTGTTCTCCAGGCCACGCAGCTGGAAGAAGAAGCTCAGGCCGAGCACGAACGCGGCGCCGATGGCGGCGACGCCCAACCAGTGCCCCCAGCGGTCGGCCCGGCGGCCGAGCAGCAGCAGGATGGCCGCGCTGAGCAGCGGGATCGCCACCAGCAGCCAGACGCCCCCGAGCAGCCCCGTGGCCTGGGCGTATTCCACAGTCTCTTCCACCGGTGGACCCCTCTAGTACTTGAGCAGGTTGGCGTCGTCGACGCTCGCCGAGCGTCGCGTCCGGAAGATGGACATGATGATCGCGAGCCCGACCACGACCTCGGCCGCCGCCACCACCATCACGAAGAACGCCATGATCTGGCCGTTGAGGTCACCGTTGATCCGGCTGAAGGTGACCAGCGTCAGGTTGGCCGCGTTGAGCATCAGCTCCACGCACATGAACAGCACTATCGCGTTGCGCCGGATCAGCACCCCGGCGGCGCCGATGGTGAACAGCACCACGGCGAGCACGAGGTAGTAGGTCGGCTCGACCGAGAAGAACGATCCCATTACTTGTCCGTACCCTTCAGCGAGGTCTCCTCGGCGGTCAGCTCACGCTGCGGAAGGATCGCCGGGGTGCTGCGGTCGGTCAGGCGGCCGTCGGGCAACCGTGCCGGAGTGGCCACCGACGAGGAGGTCGCGAAGACGCCCGGCCCCGGCTTCGGACCGGGGTAGTTGCCCGGGGCGAAGCGTGCCTTCATTGTCGACACCTGGTCGACCTTGTCCTGCTTACGCCGCTCGACGTGGGCCAGCACCATGGCACCGACCGCCGCGGTGATCAGCAGGGCCGAGGTCAGCTCGAACGCGAAGACGTACTTGGTGAACAGCAGCCGGGCGATGCCCTGCACGTTGCCCTCGGTGTTGGCCTGCTCCAGGCCGACCGCGTTGGTCCGGTCCAGTGCCTGGTAGAGACCGGTGCCGACCAGGCCGGCGAAGCCCAGGCCGAGCACGATCGCGGCGACCCGCTGGCCGCGCAGCGTCTCGATCAGCGAGTCGGTGGAGTCGCGACCGACGAGCATCAGCACGAACAGGAAGAGCATCATGATCGCGCCGGTGTAGACGATGATCTGCACCATGCCGATGAACGGCCCGGCCTGGAGCACGTAGAACACGCCCAGACAGAGCATTGTCAGCACCAGCCACAGCGCCGAGTGCACGGCGTTGCGCGCGGCCACCATCCCGATCCCGCCGATCAGCGCGAGCGGGGCGAGGATCCAGAAGGTGACCGCCTCGCCGCCGGAGACCGAACCGGCGGCGGCGAGCACCGTAGACGTGGTCATTCTCCCTCTCCCTTGCCGGCCGCGACGCGCTGGGCGGCCTGCTCGGCGCCCGGGAACGTCACGCCGGGGTGCTCCTCGACCCGGTAGCGGCCGGGGCCCATCGGGGACGTCTCCGCACCGGCGGAGGTGCCCGGGTTGTCCAACGCGCCGACGTAGTAGTCCTTCTCGCTGTCACCCAGCCGCATCGGGTGCGGCGGCTGCTCCATGCCCTCAAGCAGTGGCGCGAGCAGCTGCTCCTTGGTGAAGATCAGGTCCTGCCGGTTGTCCCGGGCCAGCTCGTACTCGTTGCTCATGGTGAGCGACCGGGTCGGGCAGGCCTCGATGCACAGCCCGCAGAAGATGCACCGGGCGTAGTTGATCTGGTAGATGCTGGCGTACCGCTCACCCGGCGAGAAGCGCTGCTCGTCGGTGTTGTCGCCACCCTCGACGTAGATCGCGTCCGCCGGGCAGGCCCACGCGCACAGCTCGCAGCCGATGCACTTCTCCAGGCCGTCCGGGTGCCGGTTGAGGATGTGCCGCCCGTGGTAGCGCGGCGCCGACACCGGCGGCTTGAACGGGTAGTCGGTGGTGACGACCTTCCTGAACATGTGCGAGAAGGTGACACCGAATCCCTTGAACGTTCCGGTGATCGCGCCCACGTCACACCTCCCTGGAGTCCGAGCCGGCAACGATGTTGGCCGGCTCCCGCTCGGCGACCACGCGCGTGATGCGCGGGCTCGGTGGTACCTGAAGATCCATCGGCGGCAGCGGGAAGCTCCCGTACGGCCGGTTGTCGACCTGCTCCTGCGTCGTCGGCTTCACCTTCGGACGCCGGCTGGGCCAGAAGATCGTGACGAGCAGCAGGATGCCGGCCGGAACGCCGACGGCGATGACCTTGCCGCGCGAGTCCCAGTCCTCGATGGACCGCAGGCCCGACAGGACCAGGATCCAGACCAGGTTGATCGGCAGCAGCACCTTCCAACCGAGGCGCATGAACTGGTCGTAGCGCAGCCGGGGCAGCGTGCCGCGCAGCCACACGAAGACGAAGACCAGCGCGATCACCTTGCCGAAGAACCAGAGCATCGGCCACCAACCGGAGTTGGCGCCCTCCCACAACGTGATCGGCCACGGTGCGCGCCAACCGCCGAGGAACAGCGTGGTGGTGACCGCGGACATGGTCACCATGGCGACGTACTCGCTGAGCATGAAGAGCGCGAACTTCAGCGAGCTGTACTCCGTCATGAAGCCCGCGACCAGCTCGGACTCGGCCTCGGGCAGGTCGAACGGCGCCCGGTTGGTCTCACCGACCGTGGCGATGAAGAAGATGACGAAGCTGGGCAGCAGCAGGATCGCGTACCAGCCCGGTGCCGGGATCTCGGTGCCGAAGATGGTCAGCCGGGTGGCGTCGCCCTGAGCGGCGACGATCCCGCTGGTGCTCATCGTGCCGGCGGTCATGAAGACCGCCACGATGCTCAGGCCCATGGCGACCTCGTAGGAGATCATCTGGGCGCTCGACCGCAGACCGCCGAGGAGCGGGTACGTCGAGCCGGAGGCCCAACCACCCAGCACGATGCCGTAGACGCCCATCGACGAACAGGCCAGCAGCAGCAGCACCGCCACCGGCACGTCGGTGACCTGCAACGGCGTGTGGTGGCCGAAGATGCTCACCATCGGGCCGAACGGCACCACCGACAGGGCGGTGACCGCGCAGATCACCGAGATGGTCGGGGCGAAGAAGTAGACGACCTTGTCGGCCGCCTTCGGGAGGATGTCCTCCTTGAAGGCCATCTTCAGGCCGTCGGCGAGGGTCTGGAGCAGCCCGAACGGGCCGACCTGGTTGGGGCCGGGCCGCACCTGCATGTAGCCGACCACACGCCGCTCGAACCAGACGCCGAGCAGGGTGGCCAACAGACCGAAGGCGAACGCGAAGACGATCTTGCCGAGAACCAGCCACCACGGATCCCGACCGAAGTCGGCAAGCGTCGGATCCTGGGCCAGGATTGACGAAGTCACTGGTTACCCCCGGAGTTGAGGAGCGGACCCGGGAAACCGGTCTCGTCGGCCGCCGCGCGCCCGGCCGGGATGGCCGGACTCGCCGCGGGGACGGAGATCCGGACGACCGCGCCGGACGTCGCCCCGAGGCTGCGTCGCACTGTCGATCCCGGTGAGTTGGTCGGCAGCCAGACGACGCCGTCCGGCATTTCGGTGAGCTCGGCCGGCAGGGTCAGCGCCCCCCGGTCCGTGCCGACCGTGACCGCGTCGCCGTCGGCGACACCGAGTGCGTCGGCGGTGCCCTTGCCCAGCCGGACCACCGGCGGGCGAGCGGTGCCGGCGAGGTTCTCGTCACCCTCGGTCAGACTGCCGAGGTCCACAAGTTGGTGCCAGGTCGCCAACACGGCCTCCCCGGCGCCCGGGTGCGGCACCCGGCCCGGCTCAACAGACGGCGCGGACGGCCGAGTCGTCCGCGTCGCCGGCAGCCCGCCCAGCTCGCGACGCACGCTCGGCACGTCCGCGGTGCCGAGCCGCACGTCGAGCAGCGCGGCCAGCGCGTCGAGCACCCGACCATCGGTCATCGCGGCGGTGGTCAGCACCGCCTCGAACGGGCGCAGCCGACCCTCCCAGTCCAGGAAGCTACCGGCCTTCTCGGCCACCGGGGCGATCGGCAGCACCACGTTCGCCCGCCGGGTCACCGCGGTGGGGCGCAGCTCCAGGCTGACCAGGAACGGCACCGCGTCCAGGGCGGACTCGGCAAGTCGCGGGTCGGCCAGGTCGGCCGGGTCGACACCGCCGACGACCAGGGCGCCGAGCTGCCCGTTGGCAGCGGCGGTCAGGATGCCGTCGGTGTCGCGACCGGCCTGGCTCGGGATCACCCCGGCCGGGATGTCCCACGCCTCACCCAGCTCGGCCCGCGCGGCCGGCTCGGTGACCAGCCGGCCACCGGGGAGCAGGTTGGGCAGGCAGCCCGCGTCGACAGCGCCGCGGTCACCCGCGCGCCGCGGCACCCAGGCCAGCTTCGCGCCGGTACGCCGGGCCACGTCCGCCGCCGCGGAGAGCCCGCCCGGCACACTCGCCAACCGCTCGCCGACGATCAGGATCGCGCCGGGTGCGCTCAGCGCCTCGGCGACAGTGGCGTGCTCGGCGAGCACGCTGGCCTCCTCGCCCGGCACGACCCGGGCCAGCTTGGCGCCGAGCTTCTCCAGGCCGCGGGTGGCGAACGGCGCCAGCGCGTACACCGTCAGGGTCTTCTTCAGGTACGCCTTGCGCAGCCGCAGGAAGAGGATCGGGCACTCCTCCTCCGGCTCCAGGCCGACGAGCACCACCGCCGGCGCGTTCTCCACGTCGGTGTAGGTGACGTCGGTGACCCCGGCGACCGAGCTGGCCAGGAAGTCGGCCTCCTCGCGGGAGACCGGCCGGGCCCGGAAGTCGATGTCGTTGGTGTTCAACGCGACCCGGGCGAACTTCGCGTACGCGTACGCGTCCTCGACGGTCAGCCGACCACCGGTGAGCACCGCGGTGCCCTGCCCGCCCTCCCGAGCGGCGTGCAGCCCCTCGGCGGCCACGGTGAGCGCCTCGCTCCAGGACGCCTCGCGCAGCTCACCGGTGCGCTCGTCGCGCACCAGCGGAGTGGTCAGCCGGTCGGTGGCCCGGGTGTACTGGAAACCCCACCGGCCCTTGTCGCAGTTCCACTCCTCGTTGACCTGCGGCTCGTCGCCGGCCAGCCGGCGCAGCACCTTGCCGCGTCGCCAGTCGGTGCGCTGCCCGCAGCCGGCCGAGCAGTGCTCGCAGACGCTCGGGCTGGAGACCAGGTCGAACGGGCGGGCCCGGAACCGGTACTGCGCACCGGTCAGCGCACCCACCGGGCAGATCTGCACGGTGTTGCCGGAGAAGTAGGAGTTGAACGGCACGTCGCCGGCGTTGCCCTCCTCGCCGTACGCGTCGTCCCGGTAGATGTTGATCTCCTCGGCGGACGACCGGCCCATCAGGTCGATGAACTTGTCGCCGGCGATCTCCTCGGAGAACCGGGTGCACCGCTGACAGAGGACACAGCGCTCGCGGTCCAGCAGCACCTGGCTGCTGATCGCCATCGGCTTCTCGTACTCCCGCTTGTGCTCGTGGAAGCGCGAGTCGGTGCGGCCGGTGGACATCGCCTGGTTCTGGAGGGGGCACTCGCCGCCCTTGTCACACATCGGGCAGTCCAGTGGGTGGTTGAGCAGCAGCAGCTCCATCACCCCCTCCTGCGCCTTCTTGGCGACCGGCGAGGTGAGCTGGGTGCGGACCACCATGCCGTCGGCGACGGTCTGGGTGCAGGAGGCCACCGGCTTGCGCTGGCCCTCCACCTCGACCAGGCACTGCCGGCACGCGCCGGCCGGGGCCAGCAGCGGGTGGTCGCAGAACCGGGGGATCTCGGTGCCGATCTGCTCGGCGGCCCGGATCAGCAGCGTCCCCTTGGGGGCGGTGACCTCGACGCCGTCGATGGTGAGCGTGACGGTCTCGGTCTGCTTGGCTACGTCGGTCATTAGTGGGCTCCCACCAGCTGCTTGTCCGACAGCTTCGGCGCGGTACGTCCCTCGATGTAGTCGAGGTAGTCCTGCTTGAAATACTTCAGAGACGAGGTCACCGAGCTGGTCGCGCCGTCACCCAGACCGCAGAACGAGCGGCCCAGGATGTTGTCGCAGGTGTCCAGCAGGGTGTCCAGGTCCTCGTGGGTGCCCTGGCCGGCGAGGATCCGCCGGTAGACCCGGACCATCCAGTAGTTGCCCTCGCGGCACGGGGTGCACTTGCCGCACGACTCGTGGTGGTAGAACTCCAACCACCGGTACGTCGCGTAGACCGGGCAGTCCTGGTCGGAGAAGATCTGGGTGGCCGTGGTGCCGAGGATCGAGCCGGCCGCCGCCACCCCCTCGAAGTCCAGTGGCACGTCCAGGTGCTCGGCGGCGAGCAGCGGGGTCGACGAGCCGCCCGGGGTCCAGAACCGCAGGTTGTGGCCGGGCTGCATCCCGCCGGCCAGCTCCAGCAGCTCGCGCAGCGTGATGCCCATCGAGCACTCGTACTGGCCCGGGTTGACGATCCGACCGGACAGCGAGTAGATCATCGGCCCGGAGGACTTCTCGGTGCCCATGCTCTTCCACCAGTCGGCGCCACCGAGCACGATCGGCGGCACGCTGGCGATGGTGCCGACGTTGTTGACCACCGTCGGGCTGGCGTACAGGCCGTGGGTGGCCGGGAACGGCGGGCGCAGCCGAGGCTGGCCCCGGAACCCCTCCAGTGAGTCCAGTAGTGCCGTCTCCTCGCCGCAGATGTACGCCCCGGCGCCGGAGTGCACCACCAGCTCCAGGTCGTAGCCGCTGCGCAGGATGTTGCGGCCCAGGTAGCCCTTGTCGTACGCCTCCTGGACGGCGTTGCGCAGCCGACGTGCGGCGTGCACCGCCTCGCCCCGGATGTAGATGTAGGCGCGGCTGGCCCGGATCGCGTACGACGCGATGATCACGCCCTCGACCAGCGCGTGCGGGTCATGGGTCATCAGCGGCAGATCCTTGCAGGTGCCCGGCTCGCCCTCGTCGGCGTTGACCACCAGGTAGTGCGGCTTGCCGTCGCCCTGCGGGATGAAGCCCCACTTGAGACCGGTCGGGAAGCCCGCGCCACCCCGGCCCCGCAGCCCGGAGTCCTTGATCAACTGGATCAGGTCGTCCGGGTGGGCCTTCAGTGCCTTGCGCAGGGCGGCGTAACCGTCGAGCTGCTCGTACGTGCCGATGCGCCAGGCGTCCGGCGACAGCCAGCGCTTGGTCAGCACCGGCGTCAGCTTGGCCACGGTCTCCGGGCGGGGAGTTGTCACTTCTGGGCCCCCGTTTCGTTCGCGTCCGCCGGACCGACGCCGTCGGCGTCCGTACCAGCCTTCGCTTCGGTGAGGTTGCGCTCCTGCGCCCCGGCCTCGTCGCCGGCGGGCTTGCCGTCGCCGGCCGGCGCGTTGGCCGCCACGCCGACAGCCTCGGCCGACCGCGCGTCGCGCGGCTCGGCTGCGGTGCCGTCCGTCGGGACCCTGGTGCCCGGGGCGTCCGGCACCGCCGTGCCCGCGTCCGGCTGCCGGGTCTCGGCGGTACGCACCTGCGGCGACTTGTCGTCCGGTGCCTTGACGTCCGGTGCGGTGCTGCCGCTCGCGGCGGCGGCGGGAGCCGGCTCGCCGGCACCGGCGTTGCCCGGCGTCGGGGCGGACGCACCGTCGCCACCCTTGACCGGGGCCGCGCTGGCCTCGACGGGTGCCGGCTTGGCGGCCTCCGCCTTCGCCTTCGCCTCGGCGGCGGCCTTGTCCGCCTCCGCCTTGCTCCGGATCGGGGTGTTCGGGTCGAAGCCCGGCACCGAGACGCCGTGCTCCTGGGCCAGCCGCAGCCCGCGCAGGGTCGGCTCGCCCGGGTCGCCGTCGGCGACAGCGCCGTCGCGCTCGTCGGCGAAACCGGCGAGCTGCACCGCCATCTCCTTGAGCGTGCAGAGCCGGGCGCCCCGGGTCGGCATCGGCCGCCCACCCGCGCGCAGCTCGTCGACCACACCGACCGCCGTCGACGGATCCACGCCGTCGAAGAAGTCGTAGTTGACAGTCATCACCGGGCCGTAGTCGCACGCCGCCAGACACTCGGCGTGCTCCAGCGTGATCGTGCCGTCGCCGGTCGTCTCGTCGTGCCCGACGCCCAGGTGCTCGGACAGGGTGTCGTAGACCTCCTGGCCACCGAGCACGTTGCACATGGTGTTGGTGCAGACGCTGACCAGGAAGTCACCAGTCGGCTTGCGCTTGTACATCGTGTAGAAGGTGGCCACCGCACCGACCTGGGCCTTGTTCAGCCCCAACACCTCGGCACAGAACGCGACACCGGCCGGGGACACGTACCCCTCCTCGGCCTGCACCAGGTGCAGCAGCGGCAGCAACGCCGAGCGGGACCGGTCCGCCGGGTAACGGGCGATGATCTCGCGCGCCCGATCCCGGGTCTCGTCAGTGAAAGTCGTCGTCATCTGTCACACCCACCCATCACCGGGTCCAGAGAGGCACCGCCAGCGATCACGTCGGCGATCAGGCCGCCCTCGGCCATCGCCGGGAGGGCCTGGAGGTTGACGAAGCTCGGCTCCCGGTAGTGCACCCGGTACGGCCGGGTGCCACCGTCGGAGACCGCGTGCACGCCCAACTCGCCGCGGGGCGCCTCGATGGCGACGTACACCTGGCCGGGCGGAACCCGGAAGCCCTCGGTCACCAGCTTGAAGTGGTGGATCAGCGACTCCATCGACTGACCCATGATCTTCGCGACGTGCTCCAGCGAGTTGCCCATGCCGTCCACGCCGATGGCGAGCTGCGCCGGCCACGCGATCTTGCGGTCGGCGACCATGACCGGGCCCGGGCGGAGCCGGTCCAGGGCCTGCTCGACAAGCTTCATCGACTCGCGGATCTCGGCGAGCCGGACCTGGTAGCGGCCCCACACGTCACCGTCGGGGTGGGTCGGCACGTCGAACTCGTACGTCTCGTAACCGCAGTACGGCATGGTCTTGCGCAGGTCCCAGGCGAGGCCGGCGGAACGCAGCACCGGGCCGGTGATGCCGAGAGCCACGCAGCCGGTGACGTCCAGCACCGCGACGTTCTTCGTCCGCTCGGTCCAGATCGGCTGGCCGGAGAGCAGGTCCTCGTACTCCTTGAGCTTCTTCGGCATCATCTTGAGGAACTCGCGGATCTTGACGATCGCGTCGTCCGGCACGTCCTGCGCCACACCGCCCGGCCGCACGTACGCGTGGTTCATCCGCAGGCCGGTGATGGTCTCGAAGATGTCGAGGATGTACTCCCGCTCGCGGAAGCCGTACAGCATGATCGAGATCGCGCCCAGCTCCATCCCGGTGGTGGCCAGCCAGACCAGGTGCGACGAGATCCGGTTGAGCTCCATCATCAGCACGCGGATGGTGGTGGCCCGCTCGGTGATGTCGTCGGTGATGCCGAGCAGCTTCTCGACCGCGAGGGCGTACGCCGTCTCGTTGAAGATCGGGGCCAGGTAGTCCATCCGGGTCACGAACGTCGAGCCCTGGACCCAGTTGCGGTATTCGAGGTTCTTCTCGATGCCGGTGTGCAGGTAGCCGATGACGGACCGGGCCTCGCGGACCGTCTCGCCCTCCAGCTCCAGGATCAGCCGCAGCACCCCGTGCGTGGACGGGTGCTGCGGACCCATGTTGACGACGATCCGCTCGTCGTTGATCGGGTCGGTGCCCGAGACGATGGTGTCCCAGTCCCCGCCGGTGACGGTGAAGACCCGGCCCTCTTCGGTCTCGCGCTCGCTGGCGTAGTTCGACGTCGTCACAGTGCCGGCCCTCCGATCGCGACTGCACTCCTCGCGCTCACTGGTACGACCTCCGCTCGTTCGGCGGCTGGATCTCCGCGCCCTTGTACTCGACGGGGACACCGCCGAGCGGGTAGTCCTTGCGCTGCGGGTGGCCCTCCCAGTCGTCCGGCATGAGGATCCGGGTCAGGTTGGGGTGACCGTCGAAGACGATGCCGAACATGTCGTACGCCTCCCGCTCCTGCCAGTCCGCGGTCGGGTAGACGGCCGTCACGCTGGGCAGGTGCGGGGCCGCCACGGAGACCGCGGCCTCCAGCCGGACCCGCCGCCGGTACGTCATCGAGGTGAGCAGGTAGACCACGTGCAGCCGGCGCTCGTCGGCGCCCAGGTAGTCCACGCCGGACACCGAGGAACACAGCTCGAACCGCAGCGCCAGGTCGTCCCGCAGCACCTGGCAGACCTCGGCGATCCGCTCCGGCCGGACGTGCAGGGTCAGCTCGCCCCGGTCGACAACGACCTTCTCGATCGCGTCACCGAAGGCCGGGTACGCCTCCTCCAGCGCGTCGCGGACCTCGTCGAAGTAGCCCCCGTACGGCCGGGAAGCATCCTCGATGGGCTGGCGCTGGCGGACCAGGCCGCCGTAGCCGGACACGTCGCCGGTGCCGTGGTTGCCGAACATCCCGCGCCCGGCCGGGCTGGACGGCGGCAACTCGGCGGGGGCACCGCTCGTGGCGCCGGCCGGCACCACCGGCAGCGGTACGCCGCCGTCGTTGGGCTTGTCCGTGGGTGACGTCATTTGGGGCCTGCCTGCGGGTGGAGGTGGTTCTGAGCGTTCATCCAGTTCTCGATGCGCAGCTGCTCCTCGCGGCCCTCGCGGACCGCCCGGGTCCACTCGGCACGCCGGGCCTTGTCGCTGCGGTACGACGAGGGCATGGAGCCGTAGGGCACGACCGGAACGTCGCCGCGCTCCTGACGAGCCGCCAGCATCTTGCGGCCGTTCGGGCCCAGCGGCTCATACATGATCTTCTCGCGGAGCTTGAGGATCGCGTCGATGAGCATCTCCGGCCGGGGCGGGCAGCCGGGCAGGTACATGTCGACAGGCACCACGTGGTCGACGCCCTGCACGATCGCGTAGTTGTTGAACATGCCGCCGCTGCTGGCGCAGACGCCCATGGAGAGCACCCAGCGGGGCTCGGCCATCTGGTCGTAGATCTGGCGCAGCACCGGAGCCATCTTCTGGCTCACCCGGCCGGCCACGATCATCAGGTCGGCCTGCCGGGGGGACGCCCGGAAGACCTCCATGCCCCAACGGCCCATGTCGTAGTGCGGACCACCGGCGGCCATCATCTCGATGGCGCAGCAGGCCAGGCCGAAGGTCGCGCCCCACACGGACGACTTCCGGGACCAGTTGACCAGCTTCTCCACCGAGGTGAGCAGGACGCCGGCGGGGAGCTTCTCCTCGATGCCCATGACGTTCCTTCCTCAGTCCCAGTCCAGGCCGCCGCGCCGCCACACGTAGGCGTACGCAACGAAGACCGCGACGATGAACAGGACCATCTCCACGAAGCCGAAGATCGGCAGAGCGTCGAACGTGACCGCCCAGGGGTAGAGGAAGATGATCTCGATGTCGAAGACGATGAAGAGCATCGCCGTCAGGTAGAACTTGATCGGGAACCGGCCGCCGCCGACCGGCTGCGGGCTGGGCTCGATGCCGCACTCGTAAGCCTCGAGTTTGGCCTTGTTGTAGCGACGGGGCCCGGCGAAGCGGGCGGCGCCGACGGAAAACAGCGAGAACGCCGCGGCGAGGGCGAACAGCCCGATGATCGGTGCGTAAGGCGAGAGCGACATCGTTTTCTCCTGCTCGTCCTTCCCTGCCCTCGGTGCTTGACAAAAATCACACTATTCACGTCCCTCGCAGAGGCAGTCGGCGGGGGTCGATCTTTGTCAGCATCGGGGCTGTGACCAGCACCGATGCCGTCCTACTCAGACAGCTGGCGCGGCCTTCGTCATCGCGTTGATGACCCGGTCCATCGCATCCCCACCACGTGGGTCGGTCAGGTTGGCCAACAGCTTGAGCACGAAACGCATCAGCGTCGGGTGCGGCATGCCGTGTTTGGTGGCGATCCGCATGATCTCGGGGCGGCCGATCAGTTTCACGAAGATGCCGCCCAACCGGTAGTAGCCGCCGAGCCGGGCCTTCAACTCGTTCGGGTACGCCAGCAGCGCGCGCTCCCGCTCCGGGCCGGCGGGCCGGGCGAGCGCCTGGACCGCGACCTCTGCGGCCAGCTCACCGGACTCCATCGCGTACGCGATGCCCTCGCCGTTGAACGGGTTGACCATGCCGCCCGAGTCGCCGACCAGCAGCACACCACGGGTGTAGTGGGGCACCCGGTTGAAGCCCATCGGCAGCGCGGCCCCGAGGATCGGACCGTCGGCGTTGGCCTCGTCGGTCATCCCCCAGTCTTCCGGGGTGTTGGCGAGCCAGTCGGTGAGCAGCCGGCGGTAGTTGGTCTTGCCGAACGCCGAGGACGAGTTGAGCACGCCGAGGCCGACGTTGACCCGCCCGTCGCCGAGGCCGAAGATCCAGCCGTACCCGGGCAGCAGGTTGTCGCCGCTGTCCTTGCTGCGCAACTCCAGCCAGGACTCCAGGTAGTTGTCCTCGTGCTTGGCCGGCGAGCGGTAGTAGCGGCGGACGGCCACGCCGATCGGCCGGTCCTCCCGCTTGGCCAGCCCGAGCGCGAGCGGGAACCGGCCGGAGACGCCGTCGGCCGCGACGACGAGCGGGGCGTGGAAGGTGGTCGGCTCCTTACCCGGGCCGACCTCCGCCTCGACGCCGGTGACCCGGCCGTCACCGTCGAGCACCGGGCCCAACACGTTGACGTTGGTGCGCAGCTTGGCGCCGGCGGCCACCGCCCGCTGCGCCAGCAGGTCGTCGAAGTCCAGCCGCGTGCGGACCAGACCGTAGTTGGGGAAGCTGGCCAGCTCGGGCCAGTCCAACTCCAGGCGGACGCCGCCGCCGATGACCCGCAGGCCCCGGTTGTGCAGCCAGCCGGCCTCGGGCGAGGTGTCCACACCCATCCGGATGAGCTGGCGCACCGCACGTGGGGTCAACCCGTCGCCGCAGACCTTCTCCCGGGGGAACTCGGTCTTCTCCAACAACAGCACTCGTACGCCGTGCCGGGCCAGGTGGTACGCGGTCGCTGACCCACCGGGACCGGCGCCCACGACAATGACGTCGGCGTCGTGTTCCACCGCGGTCATTCGCGCCTCCTCCCGCACGCTCGTGAAATGCTTCACAAGCCAGACGGGACGAGTGTATGACCGGCGTCATACCTGCGCAGGATCAGGGGTACCTAACTCGCCGATGTGACAGCCGCTGACCGTCCACAGCGGTCGAGTGTCAGGCCGGGCTGGGTGCGTCCAGGCCCGCATCGACCCGGATGGTCTCCGGCAGATGTTCCCGGAGCGCCCCACCCGCCGCCCGGTCCAGCGCCGCCAACACCTCGGCGACCACCTGCCGGACCTCCACCGGATCGGCTCCCGCCAACGCGCGCAACTGCGCGATGAGTTCGGCCGCGTCGTCGTCGGTGGCGGCCACCGGGTCCGCCGGGTCTACTCCGGTCATGCGAACGAGCGTACGGCGCAAAGTGGACTAAAAACCCATATTCACGAAACCTGAGCAATGTCCGCGTCGGTTGCTCCGACTACTCGCGGATCCCCCGGTGCAGAGCCACCACACCACCTGTCAGGTTGCGCCACGCGACCCGGCCCCACCCGGCCGCCGCGACCCGTCCGGCCAGCGCCTCCTGCGCCGGCCAGGCCCGAACCGACTCGGCCAGGTACACATAGGCGTCGGGGTTGCTCGACACCGTGCGGGCGACCACCGGCAGCGACCGCATCAGGTACGACAGGTAGACCGTCCGGAAGACCGGGTTGACCGGGGTGCTGAACTCGCACACCACGAGCCGTCCGCCCGGCCGGGTCACCCGCGCCAACTCCCGCAGTGCCGCGTCGGTGTCGCTGACGTTGCGCAGCGCGAAGGAGATGGTCACCGCGTCGAAGCTGGCGTCGGCGAACGGCAGCCGCAACGCGTCGCCGGCCAGCAGCGGCACCTCGGGACGGACCCGCTTGCCCGCGTACAGCATGCCCAGCGACAGGTCAGCACCCACCGCGTACGCCCCGGACTGCGCCAACTCCCGGGTCGAGACGCCGGTGCCCGCGCCCACGTCCAGCACCCGCTCGCCCGGCCGCAGCCCGAGCGCCGACCGGGTGGCCCGACGCCAGGACCGGTCCTGGCCGAAGGAGATCACGGTGTTGGTCAGGTCGTAGCGCTCCGCCACGCCATCGAACATCGCGGCGACCTCGTGCGGCTGCTTGTCCAGACTGGCGCGCTGGCCCTGCGGGGAACGGCTCACCCCTCCACTCTGCCAGCCGCCCGCCAACCGGCCCTCATGGGGTACGCGAACGGGCGGGGTGGTCACCCACCCCGCCCGTCCGTCGTACCTGCGTCCGCACACCGGCCGTCGGCGCGCGCCAGTTGTCGCGACGCCTCGTCAGCGTGTCACCTGTCAGTCGGTCGGCTTCTCGTCGCTCGGGGCGACCAGGACGACCTTGCGCCGCCGGGACAGCACCAGCAGCGCACCGCCGACCAGCAGGATGAGACCACCGATGCCGCCGATCAGGCCGACCTGCACACCGGTGACCGGCAGACCGCCACCACCGGAGCCGCCAGCACCGGCAGTCGGCGACGTGGTCGTACCCGGCGTCGCCGTGCCGCCCGGGGTGGGCGTGCCGCCCGGCGTCGGGGTGGCCGTCCCGCCCGGGGTCGGCGTGGCCGTGGCCGTGGGCGTCGGGGTGACGGTGGGGCTCGGGGTCGGCTGGGCAGTCAGGTCGACGAAGACGTCGAAGATCGCCTGGTTGTCACCCTCGTCGACCTCGGTGAAGGCCTTCCGCTGGGCGCTGCTCGCCACCTCGGGCCGCTCCTCGGGCTGACCCGTCGCGGCGTCGAGACCCTGCGCGACGAGTTCGCCGACCCGCAGCACCGGCTCGGTGACGTTCGTGCCGACCGTCACCTTGACGTCCGCCGTGTAGTACTCACCGGGCTTGATCACCGCGCCGTCGTCCTGGCAGAGCGCCTGGGCGACGTCGGCGAAGGTCTGCGCCACGCAGGTGTCCGGCAGCGTGGCGAAGGTGACCCCGACCGGGAGCGTGAGCACGTAGGACAGGCCGGTGGCCTTGCGGCTGCCGTCGTTGTAGACCGCCCAGTCCAGCGGCACCGTCTCGCCGCGCTTGACCGGCCGCAGGTCGGGGTCGTCGCCCTGGACGCCGTTCACCACGACGTTCGCGTAGACGTCCTGCACCCAGCTGGTCAGGTCGTAGCCGGGCTTGCCGACGGTGATGTCGTGCTCGACCCTGTTGTCCTTCTTCTTGGGGTCGGCGGTGGCCGAGGTGATGGTGACCACGAGCGTGCCGGCCTCGCCGCGCGCGCCCGTGGAGAACAGCGGAATGCCGAAGTCCTCGCTGGTGCCGGCCGGCACGTCGCCGAGCGGGCAGCTGAACGTCTTGCCCTTCACCTGGCAGCCGTCGGGCACGACGACCCCGACCACGCTGTTCAGCAACCTGCTGCTGTCCACGGTGTAGCTGACGCCCTTGGCGGCGACAGTGCTCCGGGTGTTGTCGACGAGGAACTTGAACGGCTTGGCCTTGGCCGCCTTGACGCCCTTGGCCAGCTCCGAGCTGAGCGGCACCAGGGCCAGGTCGGCCTTGTCGGCGGCCTGCGCCGGGGCGGCCACGGTGGCCAGGCCACCGGCCGCGAGCACTGCCACAACGCCGGCGCGGGCCAGGGCCGAGCGGTGGAACGCTGTCATCGGTCCCCCGGGGGGTAGGGAAAGAAAGAGTGGTTGCGGAACGAGCGGACGCTATCGAAGGTCGATCACGCACGCCAGCACGCGGGACCCTTTTCATCCGTCCGGCCCGGGGTCCGCAGACGGTACGGGCGGGATGGTCACCCATCCCGCCCGTACCGCCGTGCGTTATATGAACGACCCGCAACGGGCCGATGGAGGACAGCCCACGAACGACCATCAGACCACCCGCCACCAGCACGATCGCGCTGAATCACCGGTCGCCGGCGATGACGGATATGAGCCGGGACGCTAGCCGCCGACGATCATCTCCACCACCCCTGCGGCGGACAGCCTGACGCTGCGGCGGACGGGACCACCCGTACCGCCGGGGTCAGCCGGCAGGAGCATGAGCCTCGATCAGCCGAACGGCCGGGCGTCGAGCCGCGTCAGTTGAGCTCGACAAGTGGCAGGGACCGGCCCGCGCCACCGCCGGGGAGCGCGATCGAGGAGAAGTGTGAGACCACCCGCTCGTCGGTCGGGTCGTCGGCCGGCGTGTGGTGCACGGCGAGCCGGTTGTAGAGGGTGTCACGCTGCGCGGGAATCCGGTCCGCCGAGCGGATCATGCCGATCAGCTCGTGCAGGTTGGAGCGGTGCCGCGCACCGGCCGAGGAGATCACGTTCTCCTCCAGCATGATCGAGCCGAGGTCGTCCACGCCCATGTGCAGCGCGAGCTGACCGACGTCCTTGCCGGTCGTCAGCCAGGACGCCTGGAGGTGCGGCACGGTCTCGAAGAAGAGCCGGGCCACCGCGACGAGACGCAGGTATTCCAGCGTGGTCGCCTGGGTGCGGCCCTTGAGGTGGTTGTTCTCCGGCTGGTACGTCCACGGGATGAAGGACCGGAACCCGCGGGTGCGGTCCTGCACGTCCCGGATCATGCGCAGGTGCTCGATCCGCTCGGCGTGCGTCTCGCCGGTGCCCATCATCATGGTGGCGGTCGACTCGATGCCCTGCCGGTGCGCCAGCTCCATGACCTCCAGCCAGCGCTCGCCCGACTCCTTGAGAGGCGCGATGGCCTTCCGCGGCCGCTCCGGCAGCATCTCCGCGCCGGCGCCCGCGATCGAGTCCAGACCAGCGATCTTGATCCGGGCGATGGCCTCGTCCAGGCTCACGCCGGAGACCTTCGCCATGTGCAGGATCTCGCTGGGGCCGATCGAGTGGATGACCAACTGCGGGTACGCCTGCTTGACCGAGGAGAACAGCTCCTCGTAGTACTCGACGCCGTAGTCCGGGTGGTGGCCACCCTGGAGCATCACCTGGGTGGCGCCCAGCTCGACCGCCTCACCGCACCGGCGCAGGATCTCCTCGGTCGGGTGGGTCCACCCTTCCTGGTGCTTGGGCGCCCGGTAGAACGCACAGAACTTGCACGCCGTCACACAGACGTTCGTGTAGTTGATGTTGCGATCGATCAGGTACGTGACGACGTTGTCCGGGTAGCGCCGCCGACGCACCGCGTCCGCCGCCTCACCCAACGCGTGGAAGGGCGCCTCGGTGTAGAGCAGCAACGCCTCCTCGGGCGTGATCCGCCCGCCGTCCGCGCCCCGCTGTAGGATGTCGTCGATCTCCCGGCTCACCGTCACGCCCCGAGCGTACGTCGGCGTCAACTCGTCGCGCGGACCTGGGGACGCTGATGTGACCCCCAACGGCGTTCCCCATATATTTTCAAGATCAAAATAATAGGCGTCTGCTCTTCGAGCAGGTGAGAAAGTCGGGGACGTCTGGCAACCTGCGTTACGACCAACTGAGAGCCCACGAGGAGTGCCTGCCGGCCATTCCCGACGCAGTGGCCTGGTGCTGGGCCAGGGGCGGACGCTGGAAGACGTCCGTGCAGCGCGTCGTCAGCGAGACGCGGCAGGTCCGCGCAGGTCCGGGAAACGCGAGACCCGGCTCACCCACCGTCCGGAAGGCTGCCGGGTCCACTTCCAAGGAGCTACTGCCCCTGGCACTTGCCAGGCGACCTCCGCCCGTCGCTTACGGACAAGGAATTCGGGCGCTCCGACTCCCGCGCCCCATCCGGCCCTCCGACGCGTCCGTTCATCCGGAGGAGCGCTCCGACGGCATCCGACCGACAAACCGGGACCAAGCGGCCCGGTCGAAGGCCAGCACCGGCCCGGCCGGGTCCTTCGAGTCGCGTACGGCGATCACGTGGGTCAGCTCGGCGACCTCGACACAGTTGGCGTTCGAGCCGCTGCGGCTGGACTTGCGCCAGGTCGCGCCGGACAGCTCCGCAGTGATCATCGGGGCTCACTCTCGCTCGTGCTCCGTTGCGACCCGCGCAACGAACTCCACCGAATCGACGGGGCTCAGCGCCACCTCGGCCAGCCTATCGGCCTCCCGTCGGAAGTGCGCCACCTGCGGCGCCTCCTCCAGGAACAGCCCGGCCAGCTTGTGGTCCAGATAGACCACGGACCGGTTGCGGGGAAAGTCGAAGAGCGCGAACGACCCGTCCAGCCCGGTGTGCCCACCCACTGCCAGCGGCACCACCTGCAACGTCACGTTCGGCCGCTCCGCGGCCTCGATCAGGTGCCGGAGCTGACGGGCCATGACCCGGTGGCCACCGAGCACCCGGCGCAACACCATCTCGTCGAGCAGCGCGTGCAGCGTCGGCGGCGTGGCCCGGCTCAGGATCGCCTGCCGGCCCAGCCGGGCGGCGACACGCCCCTCCGCCTCGTCCGCCGGCACTCCGCAGCCGACCATCACCGCCTGGGTGTAATCCGGGATCTGCAACAGGCCCGGCACCAGCAGCGGCTCCCAGTTCACGATGCTCGTCGCCTCGGCCTCCAGCCGGATCAGCGTCCGGGACTCGTCGGACAGCCCACCGATCGCCTCCCACCAACCGGTCTCGGCCGACCGCTCGGCCATCCCGAGCAGCCGCTTACGTTCGTCCCCCGTGACGCCGTAGATCACCAGCAGCGAGGCGACATCCGCGGCCAGGATGCCCTGGATGCCGGTCTCCATCCGGGATAATTTGGACGGCTGCCAGCCCAGCCGGATAGCCACCCGGCGCAGCGGCAGTTTGCGCGACTCCCGCAGGTCGCGCAGCTCGCCGCCGAGCCCACGACCGACGACTGTGGGTTGACTGGCCTTCGGCATCCTGATCCTCCGCGTCGATTCCCGGCACGCCGTCACGCTGACGGCATGGACTCGTCGCGTTGAGTATTGACTTGATCTCAGCAACCCGCAACCATGTCAAGCAACGTTGCTGAATCTTGTTTCCCGTACCCGGAGGTTGCGATGCCCGTCCGGACCCACCAGCCCGCCTGGCTGCGACCGTACGATCCCGCCGATTCACCCGGACCGATCCCGTCGGTGATCGCCCGCTTCCGGCGGCATGGACGGCAGGACGAGCCCACCCCAACGGAGGCGGAGCGAGAGGCGAGCCGATACACAGTGGTGCTGGTGCCGCCCGAAGCCG
Source organism: Micromonospora sp. NPDC049230 (assembly GCF_040647875.1). Lineage (NCBI taxonomy): Bacteria > Bacillati > Actinomycetota > Actinomycetes > Micromonosporales > Micromonosporaceae > Micromonospora > Micromonospora sp. NPDC049230. The sequence goes on along the minus strand of NZ_JBEZCZ010000025.1, from coordinate 23,996 downwards.
CAGTGGCGCTCGGCGACGACCGGGGCGAGGTCGGCCTGCAACTCTTCCGCGACACCGACTGGGATCACTACCCGGCCCACCTCGACGAGGCGGTCAAGCTGATCGAAGAGGCGTGCGGCGAACGGGTAGCCCTGGTCGAGCACCGCTCCGACCTCACCTACTGGACCGCCCACGTCCGCCCCAACGACTGACGTCGGGCTTACTCAGCTCTCGCGTACCTCGACCTCAGCTCTCGCGTACCTCGACACTGATGCCGTAGCTGTCCCGCAGCTCCGCCGCGAGTACCGGCCCCACGAACGCCGGCACGTGCGCCTCCCACCACTGCCGCTCGGCCGGCCCCGGCATCGGCTGCTCGGACAGCAGCGCGCGGAACCGCTCGTCCGCCGCCCCGATCCGCTCCCGGACCCAGCCCATCTGCGGAAAGTCGCGCAACCGCTCATCGGTCAGCACGGTCTCGATCGCGTGCCGGACGCTCAGGTCGAACCAGTACTCGTCGAGGACGTCGTCGTAGCCGTCCTCGCAGAAGCCGACGAACTGCTCCCACCCCTCCACATAGCCGGTCGGCCGTCGCCCGCCGGTGACCTCGGCGAACCGCTCGACGAACTCCCTGTCGTTCGGCGCGCTCATGCGTCGTAGTCGACAGTGAGCCGGTCGGTGGTCGGGCTGGACTGACAGGTCAGGACGTAACCGGCGGCCAGCTCGTCGGGCTCCAGGGCGTAGTTGCGGGCCATCGTGACCGCCCCGTCGACGACCTTCGCCTTGCAGGTCGAGCAGACACCGCCCTTGCAGGCGTACGGCAACTCGCCGCGCACCTTGAGCGCGGCGTCCAGCACCCGCTCCTCGCGACCCATCGTGAAGCTCGACGACCGGCCGTCAAGCACGATGGTGACCTCGGCCCCGGCACCCGCCTGGTCCACGGCGCGGCGCACCGGCTCGGGCGGCGCGTCGACGTGGAACAACTCGGTGTGCACCGCCGACTCGGGCAGGCCGCGTGCGGTGAGCACGTCCCGCACATCGGTCACCATCCCGTACGGGCCGCAGAGGAACCATTCCTCGATCACGTCGCCCGGCACGATGGTGCCCAGCAGCCGGCCCAGCCGCTCGGCGTCGATCCGCCCGGAGAGCAGCGCCGACTCGCCCTGCTCGCGGGAGAGCACGTGCACCAGGTGCAGCCGGGTGGGATAGCGGTCCTTCAGATCGGCCAACTCCTCGGCGAACATCACAGTGTTGGCCGTGCGGTTGCCGTACACCAGGGTGAAGGTGCTGGCCGGCTCGACGGCCAGGGCGGTCGCGACAAGCGCGAGCACCGGGGTGATCCCGGAGCCGGCGACGACCGCGCCGTAGTGCCGCACCCGGTCCGGCACGAACGCCGTCGTGAAGGTGCCCAACGGCGGCAGCACCTCGACAGTGTCGCCACCACGCAGCGCCCCGCACGCGAACGCCGAGAACGCGCCGCCCGGGATCTCCCGCACCCCGATCCGCAACCGGCCGTGCCGGGCCAGGTCGTCGGGGGTGGAGCAGATGGAGTACGACCGGCGCACGTCCGTGCCATCCGCACCAGCGGAGCTGGTGGCCCCGGCTCCGCCGGGAAGACGCACGGTGAGGTGCTGGCCCGCGCGGAACGCGAAGGTCTCCCGCAGATCCTCGGGTACGGCGAAGGTCACCGCGACAGCATCGTCGGTGAGCCGGTCGACCGCGGCGACCGACAACGGGTGGAAGACCGGCCGGCGGCGGACCGGGCGGGTGATGGTGACAGTCACAGCGCCTTCAGGTGGTCGAAGGGTTCGGAGCAGGACCGGCACCGCCACAGCGCCTTACACGCGGTGGAGCCGAACCGGCTGACCTGCTCAGTCTCCGGTGAGCCGCACTGCGGGCAACGGACCGCGAGGGTCAACGGGACGACACCGGCGGCGGGCACCGGGGACGGCGGGGCGATCCCGGCGGCGGCGAGCTTGGCCCGCCCAGCCGCGGAGATCCAGTCGGTGCTCCACGGTGGGCTGTAGACGGTGCGGACCTCGGCGTCGGCGTGACCGGCGACCGCCAGCGCGCGGCGGATGTCGGTGCGGATCACGTCCATCGCCGGGCAACCGGTGTAGGTCGGCGTGATGGTGACGGTGACCCGACCGCTGGCCGGGTCCTCCTCGACCGCCCGCAGGATGCCCAGCTCGTCGATGGTGATCACCCGGATCTCCGGGTCCACGACGCCGGCCGCGGCCTCCCGCGCGCTCACCGTGCCGCCGGTCACGACAGGCGGGCTCGCGGTCCGCGCGCTCACCGTGCCGCCGGTCACGACAGGCGGGCTCGCGGTCCGCGCGCTCACCACTGCGCTCCGGGATGGGCGCGGTGCAGCACCTGCATCTCGGCGAGCAGGTAGGCCAGGTGCTCGGTGTGCACGCCGTCCCGCCCGCCGGCCGGAGCCCAACCGCTCTCCGGCAGGGTGAGCGTCGCCTCGGCCACCACCGCGCGGACGGTCTCGTCGAACGCCGGCCGCAGGACCGCCGGGTCGACCGGCGCCGCCGGGTCCGCGGCGAACAACTCGTGGGTGTACGGCCACACCTCGTCGACAGCCGCCTGCATGCGACGGTGCGACTCCTCGGTGCCGTCGCCGAGCCGCTTCACCCACAGCGCGCCGTGGTCCAGGTGGTACGCCGACTCCTTGCGCGCCTTCGCGCCGATCGCGGCCAACCGCTCGTCCGCACAACCGGCCAGCGCGGTGTACAGCGGTAGCTGGTACGCCGCCAGAAAGAACAGCTTCGCCATGGTCACCGCGAAGTCGCCGTTGGGCAGCTCGACCAGGAGCGCGTTGCGGAACTCACGGTCGTCGCGCAGGTACGCCAACGCGTCCTCGTCGCGGCCGGCGCCCTCCAGCTCACCCGCGTACGACAGCAGCAGGCGCGCCGCGCCGAGCTGGTCGAGGGCGATGTTGGCAAGTGCGATGTCCTCTTCCATCTCGGGCGCGCGGGTCGTCCACTCGGCCAGTCGTTGCGCCGCGATCAGCGCGTCGTCGCCGAGGGCGAGAGTGAAGTCATAGGGCCCGTTCACAGGTGGGCCACCCCGTCCGGCACCTCGTAGAAGGTGGGGTGGCGGTAGACCTTGTCGGCCGCCGGGTCGAAGAAGGCGTCCTTCTCGTCCGGGCTGGACGCGGTGATCGCGCCGGCCGGCACCACCCAGATCGACACGCCCTCCTGGCGGCGGGTGTACAGGTCGCGGGCGTTGCGCAGGGCCAGCTCGGCATCGGGGGCGTGCAGGCTGCCGACGTGGGTGTGCGACAGCCCACGTCGCGCCCGCACGAAGACCTCCCAGAGCGGCGAGTGTTCGGTCGTCACGCGGCCACCTTCTCCTTCTGTTGCGCCCGCTTCGCGGCGTACGCCGCGGCGGCCTCGCGTACCCATGCGCCGTCGGCGTGCGCGGCCCGCCGGTGGGCCATCCGCTCCCGGTTGCACGGCCCGTTGCCCTTGATGACCTGCATCAGCTCGTCGTAGTCCGGCTGGGTGTAGTCGTACGACTGCCGCTCCTCGTTCCAGCGCAGGTCGGCGTCGGGGATGCGCAGCCCGAGGATCTCGGCCTGCTGGACGCACATGTCGACGAACCGCTGCCGCAGATCGTCGTTCGAGAAACGCTTGATCTTCCAGGACATCGACTGGGCGGAGTGCGTGGAGTCGCCGTCCGGCGGGCCGAACATCGCCAGCGACGGGTACCACCAGCGGTCCACCGCGTCCTGGGCCATCGCCTGCTGCGCCGGGGTGCCGTGCGCGAGGGTGTGCAGGATCTCGTAGCCCTGCCGCTGGTGGAACGACTCCTCCTTGCAGACCCGGATCATCGCTCGGGCGTACGGGCCGTACGAGCAGCGGCACAGCGGCACCTGGTTGACGATCGCCGCGCCGTCCACCAGCCAGCCGATCGCGCCCACGTCGGCCCAGCTCAGAGTGGGGTAGTTGAAGATCGAGCTGTACTTCTGCCGCCCGTCGAGCAGCAGCCGGACCAACTCGTCGCGGCTGATGCCGAGGGTCTCGGCGGCGGCATAGAGATAGAGGCCGTGGCCCGCCTCGTCCTGCACCTTGGCCAGCAGGATCGCCTTGCGCTTGAGCGAGGGCGCCCGGCTGATCCAGTTGCCCTCCGGCTGCATGCCGATGATCTCGGAGTGGGCGTGCTGGGCGATCTGCCGGATCAGCGTCCGGCGGTACGCGTCGGGCATCCAGTCGCGCGGCTCGATCTTCTGCTCGGCGTCGACCACCTCGGCGAAGTACACCGCAAGGTCCTCGTCGGGCGCGGGACCGCCACGCCGCCCGCGCGCCGCCGCCGCGCGCAGCTCCGCCTCGGCGGCCTCGACCTCGCCCAGCAGGCCGCCGGGCGCCTCGTCCGGGGCGCCGTCCAGAGCGCCGTCAGGGGCGGAGAAGTCGTTGCCATACATGATGCCAAGTGTTACAGCTTGCGACGCGTTGCACCAGAGGGGTGTAACAGGAATCCGCGCATCCGATCTGTAGTTGAATGAGCGCTTTGCGCTACCTGATCGGTGCCACCTCGCCGTGACTTAGGCCACGAAACAAAGGTGAAACACAGCAAAAACCTCATAGCGGCCCCATATCCCGCCGTCATCGCCGGTTGCCTGGTGTCGAAACCTGCCAGGTCAGCCAACCGGACGTAGACTTTCGCCGGCACACCGATCGGCTTCAGATGATTGCCACAGTGACAGCGGCCAACTCCCCCGGCCCTGGCGATCCGTCGATCCGTCCGGACAACAAGCCGGCCCCCCGGCCCTGACACCTGGGAGCTCACCCACTCATGCGATCCCGCGTGACCCTGGTGCTCGTCGTCACGACGGTCCTGCTGAGCGGCGTCCTGCTGGGCTCCGCCGCGTACGCACGGATCGCCAGTGACGACAGCGGCGTAGGCGGTGCCTCCAGCGTCGCCACGCCCGCACCCACCCCACCACCGCCGCCCACACTCGCGGCCGGTCCGGTGTCGGTGAACTTCCAGGGTGACTTCTTTTCCTGGGCGCTGCTGGATCGACAGACCGGCAAGATCTCGGGATCGCCGAACATGGCCGCGACCAGCTCCACCGAATCGATGATCAAGGCCTGGATCGTCGCCGACTACCTGCGGCAGTTCGGTAAGAAGGAGCCGCCGGCTGAGATGAAGGAGTTGGCTCGGATCGCCATCGTCGACAGCAGCGACGGGGCAACCGACAAGCTCTTCTTCGCTGCGGGTGGCTCGTACCGGTCGCCGCCGAAGGGGTCGGTCGGGCCGGTCATCCAGCGGGCCATCAAGATCTGCGGGCTGACCGACACCAAGCGCGGCACCGTGCCGAAGCGCGAGGGTTGGTGGAGCTACACCCAGATGTCCCCCCGTGACGCGGTCCGGATCGGCGACTGCATCGCCGACGGGAAGGCCGCCGGCCCGAAATGGACCGGGTGGGTGTTGGACCAGATGAGCAACGTCACGGGCACCACCGCGGCCACGGACCAGCGGCCCACCTCCGGCGGTGGCCGGTGGGGCATCATCGACGGCCTACCGAAGTCGATCATCGAACAAGGCCCGGTCAGCATCAAGAACGGGTGGACCAGGATCAGTTACGACGGCAGCTGGCACGTCAACTGCCTCGCCGTCAACGGCAAATGGAGTCTCGCGGTGATGCTGCGCTATCCAGTCAAGAGCGGTTTGGACTACGGCGCGAAGGTCTGCGCCAGTGTGGCCACCCAGTTGGTCACCCCGCAGCCCGGCGCCGTACTCAAGGTGCCGCAGCAGCCGGTGGGGAAGCTCTGATGGCCGGCAACCGCCGGGCCGACCGACGTGGCGGCGGTGAGGCGTCCCCGCTGCGGCTGGTCGCCATCGCCGTCATCCTGATCGGGTTGGTGCTGGTCTCGCTGCGACTGATGCCCGGGTCACCGTTCGAGTCGGCTGCCGCCGCCAAGTGGGGTGACGCCACGGGAGGCGGCGACCGGTCCACGGGTGCGGCCACCAACCGCAGCGCCCGCCAGCCGGCCTCGCCGTCGCCGAGCCCCACCCCGACGCTGGAGCCGCTGCCGTTCGTCGCCAAGGACCTCAACCTGAACATCGAGGGCTGGTACTCCTGGAGCGTGTTGGATCGTCGCACCGGGGAGATCATCGGTTCCAAGAACATGGGCGAGACCAGCACGACCGCTTCGATGATCAAGGCCTGGGTCGTCGCCGACTACCTGCGTCGCGCGGCCGACGCCGGCCAGACCCCGAGCAACGCGAAGCTCGCCGACGCGACACTGATCATCCGGGACAGCGACAACACCAGGGCTCAGCAGTTCTACAACCAGGTCGGCGGGGCCGCCTCGATCAAGCGCCTGATCTCCATGTGCAAGCTGACCGACAGCAAGGTCGCCCCCGACCGCGGCTGGAGCGAGACGGCGCTCTCCCCCCGCGACGCCGCCCGCATGGGCAACTGCATCGCCACCGGCACGGCCGCCGGGCCGAAATGGACAAAGTGGCTGCTCAACGAGATGAAGCTGGTGCGTGGCGCCGGCGACTTCGGCATCCGCAAGGCCTTCCCGGCCGCCCAGCGGAAGCAGATCGCCATCAAGAACGGGTGGATCGACCGGATCGAGGTGCAGGAGATGCACATCAACTGCATGGCTATCGCTGACACCTGGACGATGGGCGTGATGCTCAAGTACCCGATCAACCTGGGCTACGACTACGGCATGGACAACTGCGAGAAGGTCACCAAGGCACTCCTGCGCCCCGGCGTCTGAGCCGGCTGCTCCGGCTCCGCCGCAGTTCAGACGCAGCGGCTGGGCGCGCTCTCTGCGGCCGCGACCGGGACCGCCGGTCAGCAACCCCTGGGCGTTCTCCGCGCTGCGGCTTGGGCCCGCCGGTTGGCCCGCAGCGGCCGGGGCCGCCTCTCAGCCGCAGCGGCCGGAGCTGCACGGTTGACCAGCGGCCGGGGCCCGCCGGTCAGCCGGCGAAGAACTCGGGACCGCCGTCCGGCAGCTCCGGGGCCTCGCCGATCGCCGCCGCTCGCCGGGCCCACTCACGCAGCCCGGCGACCTGCCGGTCGCCGAGCGAAAAGTCCAGGGTCCGGAAGTACGTGGCCAGCGTCTCGGCGTCGAACGTCTCCCAGCGAGCCGCAGCCTCGGCGACCTGGTCCAGCTCGGCCAGGCAGAGGTCCCGCGAGCGCAGGAACGCCTCGTGCACCTCCTTGACCAGCCCCGGGTGGGCGGCGGCAAAGTCGCGGCGCACCGCCCAGACGGCGAAGACCATCGGCAGACCGGTCCACTCCCGCCACGCCTGCCCGAGGTCGGTGACGATGAGCCCGCGCTGCGGCGCCTCGTAGTAGGCCCGCAACGCCACGTCCCCGATCAGCACCCCGGCGTCGGCTTCGAGGAGCATCTGCGTCAGGTCGGGTGGGCAACGGAAGTACTCGGGCCGCACGTTGTACTGCTCTCTGAGCAGCAACTGGGCCAGCATCACCCCGGTCCGCGAGGTCGAGCCAAGCGCTACCCGGGCACCGTCCAACTCGGCGAGGGGCCGGGTGGAGACCATGTTGACCGAGAGCACCGGTCCGTCGCTGCCCACCGCCAGGTCCGGCAGGAGGAGCAGTTCGTCGGCGTGCTTCAGGTACTCCAGGAGGGTGATCGGGCCGATGTCGAGATCGCCGGCAACCAGAGCCGCGCTCAACCGGTCCGGCGAATCCTTCTGTAGGTCGACGTCGAGCAGTGCCCCGGAGCGCATCAGACCCCAGTAGATCGGCAGGCAGTTCAGGAACTGGATGTGCCCGACCCGCGGGCGTGCGATGCGCTCAGCCATGACCCGACCGTATCCCCGGCTTTCCGAACCGGCCCGGCGGGTCGACCCGGAGTGGCCAACCCCGCACCCACCCCGTCGCCTACCTCGTTCCCCGCAAGACTCGACCCGACCGGCCGCGTCATACCGCCCGGGTGTGAACGCCTCCTATCCATTGATCAACACCAACGAAAAGTGTCGTACGTCAGTTCTATTCTGTTGTCATGTTGAGGGCGTTGACGCAGGCAGGCGGTGCGGTCGACGACTGTGCCGACGCCGCGCTGTGGGGGCTCTCCGACGACGAGTTGCTCGCCTCCCTCGACGCGGCTCAGGTGCTGACGCAGCGGCTGGCCGCCGTTCAGCTCGGGCTGGTCCGCGAGTTGGACAGCCGTGGCCTGGCGGTCGCCCAGGGTGCCTCGTCCACCGCCGTCTGGCTGCGGGAGCGGCTCCGGCTCTCCGGTCGCTCCGCGCGCCAACTGGTCCAGCTCGCCGCCACCGTCGACGCCGCGCCAGCAGCGGTGCGTGACGCGCTGCTCAGCGGCGCCATCACCGTGGAGCAGGGCCGGGTCGTGGCCGAGACGGTCGCCGCCCTCCCTGTCGAGGCCGGTCCAGAGGTGGCCGACAAGGCCACCCAACTGCTGGTCGCCTGGGCCGACCGGTTCGACCCGACCATTCTGAGCCGGCTCGGGGAGCGCGTTCTCACGCACGTCGCACCGGATCTGGCCGACCAGGCCGAGCTGAAGGCACTTCAACGGGCCACCGAGCGGGCCGAGGCTCGCCGGCACGTCACGCTCTCCGAGCAGCAAGACGGTCAGGTACGCCTCAGCGGAAACCTCGACACCGAAACCGCGAGCCTGCTCCGTGAGGCGATCGACCCCCTCTGCGCCCCAGCCGGTGAGCACGACGATCGCAGTCCTGGTCAACGCCGTGCCGACGCGTTGGGCGAGATCTGTCGGCTGGCGCTGCGCACAGGTCAGCTGCCCGACAGCGGCGGAGACCGACCTCAGCTCGTGGTGACCGTCTCGCTCGACGACCTGGTCAACGGCGTACGCGCCGGCACACTGGAGACCGGAGCGCGCCTCACACCGGGTGCGGTCCGCCGGCTCGCCTGCGACGCCAGCCTGCTGCCGGCCGTGCTGGGCGGCAACAGCCAGGTCCTGGACGTCGGCCGCCAGCGGAGGCTCTTCACCGGCCCGCTGAGGCGCGCACTGGTGCTGCGAGACGGCGGGTGCGCCTTCCCTGGCTGTGACCGACCGCCGAGATGGTGCGACGGACACCATGTCCGACACTGGGCCGACGGTGGGGCCACAGCGCTGGGCAATGCGGTGCTGCTCTGTGGCTACCACCACCGGTTCGTCCACCGCGGCGACTGGACAGTCCGCATCGCGGCGGACGGCCGGCCCGAGTTCCTTCCGCCCCGCTGGCTCGACCCACGACGCACACCGCGTCGCAACCTCTACCACCGGCGCTGCTGAGCCGCCGGGCACGCCGAGCACACCGACACCACGCGAGGCCGCGACCAGGCAGGCGGTGCCACCAGACCGCCGCGCCACCGCGCCGCCGCGCCACCGCACCACCGCACCACCGCACCACCAGACCACCGCACCACCGCGCCACCACACCACCGCGCCACCGCGCCACCGCACCACCAGACCACCGCACCACCAGACCACCGCACCACCAGGCCTACCGAGTCGCCAGGCCTACCGAGTGGCCAGGTGACCGCGTGGGGATCAAGTCGCCAGCCCGCTGGGCCGTCCGGAGACGCCCTCCAGATGGCCAGGTCGTTCTGTCGCGTCTCGCGGCTCGCTCCTCGGGTGAGACGCCCCGTCCGGCAACACGCCGTCTCCGACAGGTGGCCCCCTGGGTAATTCGGTAGTGGTGACTGAGAGAAGAGCGTAAGGTTGCAGGCCGCTTGACGGCCGAGGTGACCTGCACCGGCACGGACGTCTTCGCGCCGGGCGGCCGGCCATCCGCCCCCGGACACGCGAGCGCGCAGCAGATGTGAACGATGGGACGTCAGCATGCCCGCACTCGATATCGACACCCACCTCGACACGGATCTGTCCGCCGAACGCGCACACCTGGCAGCCTCACGGGCCGCACTGCGGAGGATGCGGGAGCGCGCCGAAGCCCTCTTCGCCACCGGTGACCAGGTGGCCGGCGACGCGTACGCGGCGGAGACGCTTGGCCGCACCCTGGCCCGGCGGGTGACCGAGTTGGCCGACGACCCGACCACGCCACTCTTCTTCGGCCGCCTCGACTTCGCCGGATCCACAGACCCGGACGCCACGGACCCGGACGCCTTGAATCCCGGCGCCACCGCGCACGCCAGCACCGAGCACGACCGTGCCGAGCACGCCAGCACCCCCCACAGCAGCACCACGCACGACAACGCCACGCACAACACCACCACGCACGGCAGCACCGACACCGGCAGCACCACACACCGCAGCACCGACACCGGCAGCAGCGAGGGCAGGTCCGGCGGGGAGCCCGGCGCGGGTGCGAGCAGCTTCGGTCTTGACGGTCGGCGGTATCACGTGGGGCGGCGGCACGTCGCCGACGAGCGCGGCGAGCCGTTGGTGCTGGACTGGCGGGCACCCGTCTCCCGGTCGTTCTACCAGGCCAGTGCTCGGGATCCGCAGGGAGTGGCGGTCCGGCGACGGTTCGGGTTCAGCAACGGGGTGCTGACCAGCTTCGAGGATGAGCGTCTCGATCGGGGTGAAGAGCTCGGCACGACGAGCCGGATCCTCACCGCCGAGATCGAGCGACCGCGCGTCGGGCCGATGCGGGACATCGTCGCCACGATCCAGCCGGAGCAGGACGAGCTGGTCAGAGCTGACCTTGCCGACTCGATCTGCGTGCAGGGCGCACCGGGCACCGGAAAGACGGCGGTCGGCCTGCATCGGGCCGCGTACCTGCTCTATCTGCACCGGGAACGGCTGCGGCGGGCGGGTGTGTTGATCGTCGGGCCGAACCGGGCGTTCCTGTCGTACATCGCGGCGGTGTTGCCGGCGCTCGGTGAGGTGGAGGTCGAGCAGGCCACTGTGGAGGACCTGATTTCCGGGGTGCCGGTTCGGGCGGTCGACGCGCCGGCGGTGGCGGTGCTCAAGCACGACGTACGGATGGCGCGGGTGTTGCAGCGTGCGGTGCAGGCACAGATCGGCTCGCCTACCGACTCGATCATCGTGTCGGACGGGTCGTTCCGGTGGCGGATCGGGCTGGAGCCGTTGCACCGGATCGTCGAGGAGACCCGCCGGGAAGGGCTGCCGTACGGCACGGGCCGGGAACGCGTCCGGGCGCGGGTGGTGAGCCTGCTGCAACGGCAGGCCGAGGCGCGTCGGGCCGAGTCGCCAAGCGATGCCTGGTTACGTCGGATGGGCCGCTGCCGTCCGGTGCTCGATTTTCTGGACGCGGTCTGGCCGGCGCTCACCCCGGAGGGGCTGGTCCACGGCCTGCTCGCCGACCCGGTCCGGCTCGCCGCAGCGGCGGACGGGCTGCTCAGCGACACCGAGCAGGCGCTGCTCAGCTGGGTGAAGCCGGCTCGCACCGCGAAGGCGACCCGCTGGACCGCCGCCGACGTGGTGTTGATCGACGAGGCGGCCGGGTTGCTGGAACGGCCCTCGGGGTTCGGGCACGTGGTCGTGGACGAGGCGCAGGACCTGTCCCCGATGCAGTGTCGGGCCATTGCCCGGCGCAGCGAACACGGCTCGGTCACCCTCCTCGGTGACCTCGCACAGGGCACCGCGCCGTGGGCGGCGACGGACTGGCGGGAGTCCCTCGCCCACCTGGGCAAGCCGGACGCCGTGGTGGTCCCGCTGACTGTTGGTTTCCGGGTGCCCGCGGCGGTGGTGGCGTTCGCGAATCTGCTGCTACCGGCACTGGCGGTGGACGTGCCGCCGGCCGAGTCGCTGCGCCACGACGGCGGGCTCGATGTGCGTACCGTGACCGATCTCGTCGCGGAGACGGTGGCCGAGGTGCGCGCGGCGCTCGACTACGACGGCTCGGTCGGTGTGATCGCCGCGGACGACGCGGTCGACGGGCTGCGCGCGGCGCTGGCCGCCGCCGGTGTCGAGACCGCGACCGCCGACGACGTGGCCGCCGCGGAGCGGGTCACCGTGGTGCCCGCGACGCTGGTCAAGGGCCTGGAGTACGACCATGTGGTGGTGGTCGAGCCGGCCGCGATCGTCGCGGCCGAGCCACGCGGGCTGCACCGGCTGTACGTGGTGCTCACCCGGGCGGTGTCCCGACTGACGGTGCTGCACAACGAGCCGCTGCCCGCACCGCTCGACGGCGGCTCAGTCGCCTGACACCCGCCACGGCCCGCACGCCCGGCGACGGCTCAGCCGGCTGACACCCGCCGCGACCTGCACGCACGGCCTCGGCCCAAAAGGCTGAACGGCCCCGCCACGGCCCGCACGCCCGGCGACAGCTCAGCCGGCTGACACTGCCGCCGCGACGTCCCGCAGGGGGCGGGCGGAGTCCGCCAGCGGCACGTGGAACGACAGCCACGAACCGTCGGCGAGGTCGATCCGCAGCCGTTTCCAGTTCAACCGGTAGCGGCCGAGCCGGGCGGCGACGGTCGTGCGCGGCACCGACCCGAGCAGCTCGACGTCGGCCTGCGCGCGTTCGTCCGCCGCCGAGCTGGACAGCAGCCCGACCGGTGCTGTCGCGCCGAACAGCAACCGCCTGTCGGTGACCCCCAGCACGATGTCCCGGAGGCCGGCCCCCTTCGTCGCCACAGTCAGGGCGTGGTGCAGCAGAGACGCCTGCGAACCCGGTGCGCCTCGACCTCCGACACCGAAGAAGAGCCAGTCGACGACGTTGTCCGCCGGGCCGAAGGTGATGGTGGGTGAGAGCACGTTGAGCAGGACGCCCAGGATGCCCGGACCACCGGGCGCGGGTGGCGCCGCCGGCTGCGGAGGTGCCGCAGGGATCAGACCCGCGCCGGCTCGGACCCGGGCCACCGCGCGCACCCGCTCTCCGGCCGGCAGCAGTCGGGTGATCCCCTCGACGTGGCGTGCGTGACGCCCGTCGAGCGTCATCGGTGCCCCCCGTGGCCGCCGGGTCGGTGCGGGTTGTGCCGGGGCGCGGGCCCGTCGTTCAAGGAGCGGTGAAAACTCGCCCGCCGGCCTCGGGGCGTCACGGCGAACGCCGTCAGGACCTCCGGCTCGCTGTTCGGGCTCGACACGGACCCTCCCCTGTGCCCGGTGCGACAGGTCAGCCGCCACAGTCCCCACCATAGGCACTCCCCGATGCCGCCGGTGGCCCCGTACGCGACGTCGGGGGACACCAGGCTTTGACTTTGTGTCGTAAAGTTCTTTGCGTGAACCACGACGACGACCTGCCGCCCGCCGACGCCGCGGCGGCGCTCCGGCTGATCGAAGAGCAGCGTTCCGCGACGGTACGCGGACTCGACCCCGACGCCCGGCTGCTCTACTGGCCCTGGGGAGTCGCCTGGCTGGTCGGCTTCGGGCTGTTCTTCCTGCGGTTTTCCCCCGGCGAGCGGTCGCTGGTCCCGCTGCCGGGCTGGCTGCCACTGATCGCCCTCTTCGCACTGCTACTGGTCGCGGCGGCGATCCAGGCGATGGCAAGCGCGCGCGCCTACGGGCAGGTGACAGGCGACTCCGCCCGGCGCGGGCACTGGTACCTCTGGGCCTGGGGTTTGGGGCCGGTGAGCGTCTACGCGGCGCTCGGCCGGATCTCCGAGCACCTGCCGCACGACCTGGCCGCGCTGCTCTGGTCGGCGACCGCCGTCGGGCTGACCGGCGCGCTGCACATGGCCGGCGGAGCGATCTGGCTGGACCGGGACCTGTTCCGGCTGGGTGTCTGGGTCAGCGTGGTCAACCTGGCCGGTGTCTTTGCCGGGCCGGGCTGGCACGCGCTGATCGTGGCGGTGGCCGGTGGTGGCGGCATGCTTGTCGCCGGCGCGATCGCCCGACGGCGGCAGCGGCACCGGGCATGACCGAACTCGACCCGGTCATCCACGCGCAGGCCCGGCTGCGGGTGGTCGCCAGCCTCTCCACTCTCGGCGACGGCGACCGGATCGCGTTTCCCCGGTTGCAGGAACTGCTCGCCATGACCGCCGGCAACCTCTCCGTGCACCTGCGCAAACTCGAGGACGCCGGCTACGTGGAGATCAGCAAGACCCACCGTGGACGCACCCCGGCAACCCTGGTCCGGCTCAGCCGTCGGGGCCGGCGGGCGTTCGAGGAGTACACCGAGACGATTCGCGCCCTGCTCGACCCCACCCCGCCCAAGGAGCAGTCATGATCCTCGCTCGCGCCGACCAGGCCAGCCGCCGGTACGGCGACGTCCTCGCCCTCGACCGCGTCGACCTGGAAGTCCGGGCCGGTGAACTGGTCGGTCTCCTCGGGCCGAACGGCGCCGGCAAGAGCACCCTGATGAACCTGCTGGTGGGTCTGCGCCGTCCCACCTCGGGGCGGGTCGAGCTGAACGGCGGCGACCCCCGCGACCCGGCGAGCCGTCGCCAGATCGGGGTGACCCCCCAGGAGACCGGCCTGCCGGGCACGCTGCGCGTCGGTGAGGTCGTCGACTTCGTCTCGGCGCACTACCCGGACCCGGTCCCCCGTGGTGAGCTGCTCGACCAGTTCGGTCTGGGCGATCTCGCCCGACGGCAGACCGGTGGGCTCTCCGGCGGGCAGCGCCGTCGGTTGGCGGTGGCGCTGGCGTTCGTCGGCCGGCCCCGGCTGGTGCTGCTGGACGAACCGACCACCGGCCTGGACGTGGCCGCCCGGCACACCCTGTGGGACGCGATCCGCGCGTTCCACAGCGACGGCGGCACAGTGCTGTTGAGCAGCCACTACCTGGAGGAGGTGGAGGCGCTGGCCCACCGGGTGGTCGTCATCGGGCAGGGCCGGGTGCTCGCCGACGACACAGTGGACGCGGTGCGCGGCATCGTCGGCGTACGCCGGGTCAGCCTGGTCGCCGACCAACTGCCCGACCTGCCCGGGGTCGTCCGCAGCGAACGGATCGACGGGCGGCTGCACCTGCTCACCACCGATGCCGACGAACTGGTCCGCGCGTTGGTCACGGCCCGGACCCCGTTCAGCGACCTGGAGGTACGGCCGACCTCGCTGGAGGAGGCGTTCCTCGCCATCACCAGCGGGGACGCGCCCGCCGGGGACCAACCCGCCAGCCCGAGCCAACCCACCACCGCCGCTGCCGGCGGCCAACCCACCACCACCGCCGCTGCCGGCGGCCAACCCACCACCACCGCCGCTGCCGGCGGCCAACCCACCACCACCGCCGCTGCCGGCGGCCAACCCACCACTGTCTGAGGAGGCCACCGTGCAGCTCGTCCTGGTCCACGCCCGCTACCAACTCCTGGAGATCATCCGGATCCCGGTGGCCGTCGTCGGCAGCGCCTTCTTCCCGGCCGCCGCCATGATCTTCTTCGTGGTGCCATTCGCCCGCGACGACGCCGTCGGCGCCACCTTCGCCACCGCCTCGATGATCACCTTCTCGGTCATGAGCGCCAACGTCTTTCAGTACGGTGTCGGCGTCGCCGAGGACCGCGACCAGCCGTGGAACCCGTACACCCGAACTTTGCCGGCCGGGCCTGCCCCCCGCTTCGCGGGCCGGGTGCTGGCCGGCCTGGCGCTGACGTACCTTTCGCTGCTCCCGGTCGTGATCATCGGCGCGACGCTGACCGCGGCCCGGGTCACCCCGGCGGCGTTCCTGCTGACCGCCGTCACGGTGGCCGTCATCTCGGTGCCGTTCACGCTGCTGGGGCTCGCCATCGGCTACTCGCTGCCGAGCAAGGCAGCGATCGTGGTGGCCCAGGTGGTCTTCCTCCCGCTCGCCTTCGGCGGCGGGCTGCTCTCCGCGCCGGGCGACGCGCCCGGTTTCATCGAGACGATCGCGCCGTTCCTGCCCACCCGGGGGGCTGCCGAACTGATGTGGTCGGCGGTCGGTGACTACACCGTCGACCCGCTGGCAATGATCATGCTCGGCGTCTGGGTGGTGCTGCTCGCCGCGCTCGCCGCCTGGGCGTACCGACGGGACGAGGGTCGCCGGTTCAGCTGACGATTCGTCCGTTTCCGCCCCGCGTCGCGGCGGGACGGTGCCAGGATTCCGGCAGGGGGTCGCCGTGGCCGCCCGGGTCGAGAGGGGTCTTCGACAGTGAGCACCGTCCCGCCGGGCACACCCTGCTGGGCCGACCTGGCCACCCCGGACCTGACCGACGCGCGGCGCTTCTACCCCGAGCTGTTCGGATGGACCGGCCGGATCACACCGGAGCCTGAGGCGGGCGGCTACACGGTCTTCCTGCTCGACGGCAGGCCGGTGGCCGGGGCCGGGCCGCCAGCGATCCCGGACCAGGTGCCCATCTGGTCGACGTACCTCGCCACCGACGACGCCGAGCTTGTCGCCGGCCGGGTCGAACGAGCCGGTGGGCAGGTGGTCGTGCCGCCGTTCGAGGTCTTCGACCGAGGCTGGATGGCGGTCTTCGCCGACCCGGCGGGCGCCACGTTCAGCGTCTGGCAGCCGCTGGCGATGGCCGGTGCCGAGGTGTTCAGCGTGCCGGGCGCGATGAGCTGGAACGAGTTGGTCACCCCCGACCCCGAGGGCGCGAAGGTCTTCTACGAGCTGGTGTTCGGCTGGCAGCCCGACGACCAGGCGGTGGGCCCGATGACGTACACCGGGTGGCGGCTCGGAACGCAGATCGTGGCCGGGATGATGCCGCCGCTGGCCGACGACTTCCCGGCCGACCTGCCGGCGTACTGGACCGTGTACTTCGCGGTCACCGACGCGGACGCCGCAGCGGCCCGCGCCGCCGAGTTGGGCGGAACGATCCTGGTCCCACCCCGCGACATTCCGGCGGGCCGCTTCGCGGCGCTCCGCGACCCGCAGGGCGCCCTCTTCTCCGTCATCGACCTGGGCCCCTGACCCGCCCGGCCCACCCGCCACGGCCCCGCCCACCCCCGGCCTGCCCACCCCGGCCTGCCCACCCCGGCCTGCCCACCCCGGCCTGCCCACCCCGGACTGCCCACCCCGGACTTCGCGCGCAAGATCGCGCTCGATCCCGGATGCAGGGGCCTCCCAGCGTTGTGATCCCACTCTTTCCATGTCAACGCCGTTGCGTTAGGTGGAACGGCTGTTCGTCGACCAGCACTGCCTCGTCGATCATGGAGTTGTGGTGGGTAACAGAACGACCGTAAAACCCCCAAAGTCGGCACCACAACTCCATGATCGCCAAGCCGGACCCCACCCGCTCCCCGATCGGGCACTTCCTGTCCCGGGTTGACCCGCCGGCTACAGCCCTAACGCAACGGTGTTGCTTTCCATGTTCGAGCGATCTGGCGCGGGGCGGCGCGGCGCGGGGCGGGGCGGGGCGGAGTCAGGGGCGGGGCGGGGCGGAGTCAGGGGCGGGGCGGAGTCAGGGGCGGGTGGGGCGGACCGGGACCACCAGGGGGCCGTGGGTGCCGGGGACGACCCGGACGCTGGCCCGGTAGTGGGTGGCGAGCAGGTGCTCGGTCAGCACCTCGGCCGGGGTCCCGGCGGCCACCACCTGACCGCCGGCCAGCATGACCATCCGGTCGGCGTACTCGCCGGCAAGGGAGAGGTCGTGCATGGTGGCGAGGACGGTCAGACCGTGCTCGTGGCGTAACTGGTCGACGAGTTCGAGCACCTCCTGCTGGTGACCGATGTCGAGCGCGCTCGTCGGCTCGTCGAGCAACAGCAGCGTCGCGCCCTGGGCGAGCGCGCGGGCGAGGAACACCCGTTGCCGTTCGCCCCCGGAGAGGGTGGCCAGTTCGCGGCGCTGGAAGCCGGTGAGGTGCAACCGCCTCAGCACGTCGTACGCGGCGTCGACGTCGGCCGTCGACTCCCGGCCCAGCGCCGGGATGTACGGGGTGCGCCCGAGCAGCACGTAGTCCAGCACCGACATGCCGGGCGGCACCACCGGGGACTGCGCCACAGTGGCCACCACCCGGGCGCGGTCCCGGCGGCGCAGCGCGGCGCTCGCCGTACCGAACAGGGTGATCGCACCCGGCGCGGGCAGCAGGCCGCCGACGGCGCGCAACAGTGTCGACTTGCCGGCGCCGTTCGGACCGATCACGGTGACCCACTCGCCGACGGCGACGGTGAGGTCGACGCCGGTCAGGATCGGCGTGCCGTCCAGGCTCACGTGCAGCCCGCGCACCTCGACGGCCGGCACGACGCCGTCGACCGGCCGAGCGCCGTCGACCGGCCGAGCGCCGTCGACCGGGCGAGCGCCGTCGACCGACCGGCCAGCGGTGGGTTCGGGGCTCATGTGAGCACCCGCCGGGCGGTTCGTAACACGAGCACGAAGAACGGGCCGCCCAGCAGAGCTGTCACCACTCCGATCGGCACCTCGGAGGGCGCGGCGGCGGTGCGGGCGACCACGTCGGTCAGCGCCAGGAACGCGCCGCCGAACAGCAGCGACATCGGCAGGATCACCCGGTAGCTCGATCCGGCGAGCAGCCGGACGGTGTGCGGCACGATGATGCCGACGAAGCCGATCAGCCCGGTCGCGGAGACCGCCGCCGCAGTGCCCAGGGAGGCGGCGGCGATCAGCAGGTACCTGGTGCGTTGCGGGTGCAGGCCCAGACTCCTCGCCTCGTCGTCGCCGACGGCGAGGACGTCCAGCTCGCGGCGGTGCAGCAGCACCACCACAGTGGTCAGCGCGGCGTACGGCAACACCAGCAGCACGTCGTGCCACCCGGCGGTGGCCAGCCGACCGAGCAGCCAGGAGTAGACCGGCTGGATGCTGTCGGAGTGTCGTTGCAGCAGGTACGTCTGCCCGGCGGAGAGGAACGCGGAGACCGCCACCCCGGCCAGGATCAGCATCGCCGGCGAGCCGCCCCGCCCGCCGGCCGCACCGAGCACGTAGGTCATCGTGACGGCCAGCAGCGACCCGGCGAAAGCGGCCAGCGGGATGGTCATCGGCAGCCCGGAGATCGCACCCTGCCGGCCGGCGCCGCCGAGGGCGATCGCCGCGGTGACCGCGAGGCCGGCGCCCGCGGCCACACCGAGCAGGTACGGGTCGGCCAGCGGGTTGCGGAACACGCCCTGGTAGCACCCGCCGGCCATGGCGAGCAGACCGCCGACGAGCAGGCCCAGCACCACCCGGGGCAGCCGCAGCTCGGTGACGATCGCGATCTCCCGCTCGGTCAGGCCGCTGTCGAGGCGCACCCCCGGGATCAGGTTGAGCAGCTCGGCGGCGACGCTGCCCGGGGGCAGACTCACCGGGCCGAGCGACACCCCGACGACGAGCGCGACGAGCACCGCGAACACCCCGGTGGCCAGCCATCGCATTCGCAGCCCGGCAGGCCGAGCCGCGGGCAGCGGCCCGGCAGGCCGAGCCGCGGGCAGCGGCCCGGTCACCGACGGACGACTGTCACGCGGGCACCTTGGCGACCGCGTCGATGATGATCCGGAGCAGGTCCACGACGCGCGGACCCCAGCGGGAGGCGATGTCGTCGTCCAGCGCGATCACCTGGTTGTTCTTGACCGCGGTGAGCCCGGCCCAGCCGCTGCGCGCCTTCACCGTGTCGGCGTTCTGCTGGCAGCACTTGGAGTCGGCCAGGAAGACGAAGTCCGGGTCGGCCTTGACGATGAACTCCTGGGACAGCTGCGGGTAGCCGGCGTTCTTGCCGTCCGCGTCGGCCGGGTCGGCGATGTTGGTCAGGCCGACCTGGCTGTAGATCGAGCCGATGAAGGTGTTGCTCGTCGCGCTGTACAGCTCCGGGCCCAGCTCGTGGAAGTAGGTGAGCTTCTCGGCACGCTGCGGCAGGTCCTTGACCAGCTTGGCGATGTCGTTCTTCATCCGGGTGGCGACGTCGGCGGCCTGGTCGGCGTGCCCGGTCAGCATGCCCAGCTCGGTGATCTGTCGGTAGGAGTCGTCGAGCCTGGTCGCCGCCGGCGTCAGGTAGACCGGGATCTTCAGCTTGGCGAGCTGGTCGACGATCTTGTTGCGGTCGTCGGAGAGCACCACGAGGTCCGGGTTCTTACCGGCGATCGCCTCGGCGTTCGGCTGGAAGGCGGAGAGGTCGGTCTTTGGCGCGTCGGCCGGGTAGTTCGACTGGTCGTCGACGGCTGTCACCTGCGGGCCGGCACCGATCGCGAAGAGCATCTCGGTGGCGGTGGGCGACAGCGCGACGATCTTCTCGGGACGCTTGTCGAGAGTGAGCGCGCCGACCGTGACCGGGTAGGTGGCGGCCGCGGTGCCGGCACTGGGCTTGTCGTCGGCCTTCTCGGCGCAGGCGCCGAGGGCGAGCGCGGCGACCGCGAGGGTCGCGGCGAAGAGCCGAGGGGTACGTCTGAACATGGGGGCCTCCTGTCGGTCGAGGAGTGTGGTGCTTCGCCGACAGGGACTTTCGTACGCCCGCCCACGAGGCGCCCTTCCTCGAGAGCGCGTATCGCGACCGATCCGTAGGCGACCTGGCTCGTCCCCACCGGTCGGGTGGGGCATCACAGTTGCGGGACAGCGCCGGGTTTCGTACCGGCTTCGCTGCGGACTGGTCGCTAAGACGGTAGCGCACCGCCGGGACGTGCCGGATCGATCAAGGATCGGTCGACGCCTGTCGATCCGGATGGCAATCGACGGGGGGCACCCTGGCAGGCACAGGGAGGCATATGTCCGAGATCTGGAGGCTCGGGAGCGGGTGGTGGGGCCCCGTCGGGCGGGACGGGGCCCCACCCGATCAGGAGGACGTGATGGTGACGTTGTCCACAGCAACCTCCACCAGGCTGGCTCCGGAGGCGTCCGCAGCCTCGACGAGCACGCGCACCGACTGGCCGGCGTACGGGGTGAGGTTGAGGTTGGCCACCGCCCAGCTGCCGTTGCGGTTACTGGCCGCGCCGGCCTGGGTGAGCAGCGCGGTGGTGCCGCCGTTGTGCACCACGCTCACCCGCAGGTAGTCCGCCGAGGAGGCGTTCGACCCGTGGGCCAGGTACCAGGCCAACGAGAGGGTCAGCGTGCCCGACGACGGCAGGGTCACCGCCGGGGACCTGGCGCTCGTCACACCACCGTCGAGGTCGTAGTCACCGGCCGCCGAGCCGGCGAGCCGGCCGGTGACCAGGTCGTTGGAGCCGGCGTACGGGGTGAGCTGCTTGGCGCCGGAGGACGTGGTCGTCTGGGCGGCACCCCGTTCGAACGCGCCGAGGGTGGCGGTGTCGGTGCCGGACGGGTTGATGGTCCAGCCGGTGGCGGTCTCGAAGGTGTCCGACCAGACAGTGGTGCCGCCACCGCCGCCGCAGTACTGCGTCTGCTTGCCGATGGCCCGGTACGGGCAGTCGGCGTACTCGCTGAGCAGCAGCACCGCCTCGCGGTTGCGGGTGGTCTGGGCGGTGATGACCTCGTCGGGCGGGTAGAAGCCGCCGCCGCCGGACGAGCCGGGGTACATCTCGAAGGTGTACGCCCAGATGTTGTGGGTGGCCCACATCCAGTCGAGGCTGTCCCCGTCGGTGATGTAGAGGTCGCTGGACTGCTCCGGGGTGTAGTTGTTGGTGGCCGCCATCTGCTGACCGATGGTGGCGAAGGTGTTGTACTGGTCCGCACTCATCCCGGTCGCGGTGTTCGCAGTGGTGTAGCCGTACGGCCAGAGCACAAGCTCCGAGTACGTGTGGAAGTCGATGTTGGCCTTGATCTGCTGCACGCCGCCGACGACCCGGCCGTTGACGAAGTTGCGCAGCGCCTGCGTCTCGGGTGCGGAGAACGCCGAGGGCCCCCGGTAGGTCTCCGACGAGGTGCTGCCGGACGAGCCGCCGCAGCAACCCCAGTTGTAGCCCCAGTTGCGGTTCAGGTCGGTGCCGACGTTC
Organism: Micromonospora sp. NPDC049230; assembly: GCF_040647875.1. Taxonomy (NCBI): domain Bacteria; kingdom Bacillati; phylum Actinomycetota; class Actinomycetes; order Micromonosporales; family Micromonosporaceae; genus Micromonospora; species Micromonospora sp. NPDC049230. The sequence continues at coordinate 2,435 of NZ_JBEZCZ010000025.1, read as the reverse complement.
GACGAACCGCTGTTGGGCTGCCGGTTCTTGCGCCAGGACCGGTACGACCCGGTGGCGATGTCGTACTCGCTGCCGTCCGGGTTGACCGTCGGCACGATCCAGATCTCGCGGCTGTTGACGATGTTGGTGATCCGGGAGTCGCCGCCGTAGTTGTCGGTGAAGAGGTTGAGCAGATAGATCGCCATCTCGACGGTCAGGTGCTCGCGGGCGTGCTGCTGGGAGTTGAACAGGATCTCCGGTTCGCTCTCGTCGGTGCCGACGTTGTCGGAGATCTTCACCGCCATCAGGTCGCGACCCTCGTACGACGAACCGATGCTGATCTTGCGGGCGATCGCCGGATGGTCCGCGACGACCTGGTTCACGACGGCGGTCAGTTCCGCGTAGTCGTGGTAGTTGGAGTCGGCGGGCGGGAACGCCAGCGTGCCGATCTCGCCGGCGCCGCGCTCGGCGTTGGGCGGCGGGGCGAGCGGTTCGAGCCGGAAGCCGAGCTTGCCGATCGCGGCGGCCTCACCAGCGGTCGCCGAGATGTGCAGGACCCCGTGCTCGGAGTAGTCGATGGCGGCTCCGGTGCGGGCCACCGCGTTGCGGTCGGCGAGGGTGCGAGGTCCGAGCACCCGGTAGCCGGCGGCGGCCGGCTCGGCGGTGCGGTCCGGTGCCGGGCGGGCGGCGACCGGGCCCGCGGCGACGGTGACGATGCCCAGCCCGGTGACGACGGCGAGCACCAGGACGCGGCGGAGAGGGATGGGCGTGCGGAGGGCCATGGACTACCTCCTCGATGGGCGGGAGATCCCGCTCGGTGAAGGACACTTCACCACCTGTCACATGGTCATATCAATATCGATCGTTACCTTGGCCATCCCAGGCGGATCATCGCGGCGGCAATGATTTTCCATCCATGAACATATGGCGAAACTTCCTTCCAGGCGGAAAGCTGACAGTCGACGATGCCCCTCTCGACACCGCGGAGCACTCATGGCCAGATCCCGCTTGCGCGCGGGCGCCCTCGCCGGCGTCACCGCGTTCACCCTGCTCGCCACCACCGCACCAGCGTTGGCCGGCGGCCCGCCGACCACCGGTCACGACGAGCAGATCACCTTCCAGGACTGGTCCGGGCCCGCCGACTGGCACCGGGGCAGCCGGGCCGGCACGCGCGTGGTGCCCGGCGCCCGAGCGGGCCTCACCCTGGCCCGCCCCGCCGGCACCACCGAGTACGCCGACCCGCACACCGGCGTCACCCGCACCTGGGAGTACGGCACCTGGACCTCGCCGGTGACCCGGATCGGGTTCGACGCCACCGAGTTGATCGCCTCGTGGAACGCGGAGACCCCGGCCGGCACCTGGATCCAGGTGGAGATGCAGGGCAGCTACACCAGCGGCGACCAGACCCCGTGGTACGTCATGGGTCGTTGGGCGTCCGGCGACACCGACATCAGGCGGACCAGCGTCGACAAGCAGGGTGACCCCTGGTCGACGATCTGGACCGACACCTTCAGCATCGACGACGCCGCCGTCGGGGTGCTGCTGCGGTCGTACCAGCTACGGCTGACCCTCTACCGGGCACCCGGGCAGACCGCCGCGCCGGTGGTCCGGATGCTCGGCGCGATGAGCTCCACCGTGCCGGACCGCTTCACCGTTCCGCCGAGCGCCGGGCACATCGCCTGGGGCGTCGAGTTGCCGGTGCCGCGCTACTCGCAGAACGTGCACGCCGGGCACTACCCCGAGTACGACGGCGGCGGCGAGGCGTGGTGCTCGCCCACCTCCACCGAGATGGTCGTCGAGTACTGGGGACGCAAGCCGTCGCCGGCCGACACCTCCTGGGTGGACCCGGCCTACCCCGACCCGACCGTCAACCACGCGGCCCGGATGACCTTCGACTACGCGTACGACGGGGCCGGCAACTGGCCCTTCAACACCGCGTACGCGGCCAGCTTCCCCGGACTGGAGGGTCGGGTGACCCGCCTGCACTCACTGGATGAGCTGGAGCGTTTCATCGCCGCCGGCATCCCCGTCGTGACCAGCCAGTCCTTCCTCGCCAGTGAGCTGGACGGGGCGAACTACGGCACCTCCGGGCACCTGTTCGTGGTGGTCGGCTTCACCGCCGACGGCGACGTGATCGTCAACGACCCCGCCTCGTCCAGCAACGACGTGGTGCGCAACGTCTACAAGCGTGCGCAGTTCGAGCAGATCTGGCTGCGGACCAAGCGCACCAACGCCAGCGGCGGCGTCTCCGGCGGCTCCGGCGGCATCGCGTACCTGATCAAGCCACTCGCAAAGCCCTGGCCCAAGGCCCCCAACTCCACCAACTGGTAACCGCCCCCCAGCCCAGCCCAACCCAACCCGCCCCGCCCCGTTGATCATGGAGTTATTGCCCGACCGCCCGGCGTGCCGGTTCGATGTGCCGGTGCTCGCGGTGGTGATGGCCACCCCGCTGGAGG
>NZ_JBEZCZ010000024.1:0-115793 GCF_040647875.1 Micromonospora sp. NPDC049230 | reverse complement strand
TGTGGTGTGGGCGTGACGAGCGGTCCTGCATACCGTCAGCGCCCTGCTCACGGTAGCGATCTGTCCAGCGTTTCGCGGTGCGCCAGGAGACGTCACAACGCCGTGCCGCCTGGGCGACCGGCCAGCCCTCGTCGACGACCAAACGCGCCAGGCGCAGACGTGCGCGTGGAGTCAGAGCAGCATTACGGTGGAGCATGAAGGCCTCCTGGTTGCCGGAGCGGTTCCTAGACAGCTCCACTCCACAACCGGAGGCCTTCACCTACCTACGACATCAGATCGTGTCGTCACACAACCTCGACCAACCTCCCTGGACAGCACACCTAGCGAGTGCCGAGGCCAGCACCTCCCGCTCGCGGGCCGTCAACGGGGCCAACCGCTCGGGTGAGCGCCGCGGCGGGCAGCTCCCGGGCGATCCGCGGGCGTTCCTCCAGGACCTGCCGCGTCGACTCGCGCTCCTGCTGCTCACGCTCGGCGGCGAGCCGGGCGGTGAACTCCTGGGCGAACAGCTCCCGGTGCCGGACCGCCGTGCCGGCGACGAGGCGAGTGCGAGCAGGGCGCCCATCACCGCCCCGAGCGCGTACGCGGCGACGGCCGACGTCGCGCTGGCCGGCTCGGCCGCCACCGATGTCGCGATCGTGATGGCGGCGGCGCTGGCCAGCGCGAGGGCGAGGTCGTACTCCCTGCGATGTACCTGCCGGTCCGCGCGTGCTCGGGCCCACGGGTGCGTAACGTGCAGGGATAAACGCTGACGCGACGAGGAGACTGCATGTCCAAGCCACCGCTTCCCGAGGCCGCGATCACCATGCTTCGCAAGCCCAACCCGGCAGTCATGACCACGCTTCGCAACGGTGGTCAGCCGGTGTCCGCGGCGACCTGGTACCTGTGGGAGGACGGCCGGATCCTGGTGAACCTGGACGAGAGCCGCCGCCGGTTGGACCACATCCGCAACGACCCCCGGGTGTCCCTGACCGTGCTCGACGAGGCCGGCTGGTACACCCACGTCAGCATCGTCGGGCACGTCGCCGAGTTGCGCGCCGACGAGGACCTGGCGGACATCGACAGGTTGTCCCAGCACTACACGGGCAACGCGTACCCGCGGCGGGAACGCGCCCGGGTCAGCGCCCTGATCGAGATCGACAGGTGGCACGGCTGGGGGTCGATGAAGGACAACGACCAGGTCGGCTGACGCCCAGCCGGGGGCGTGCGGGTGGCGGTGGTCCGGGTGCCGACGGCGACGTGTGGCACCCGGCCCGGCTCTTGACCGAGGACGGCGGTCGGCTTAACTTCATCAATCAGATAAGTGTCTTTACTAATCGTGCTCCACCCGTCCTGGGAGCGTGCCGATGCGACAGTTCCGCCACCGCCGTCTCACCGCCGTCGTCGCCCTGGCGACCCTGCTGCTCACGGCCACCCCGCCCACCGCCGCCAGCGCCGGCGACCACCAGCAGCGCCGCGTCGGTTACCACCGGGTCGGGTACTTCACCCAGTGGGGCATCTACGGCCGCGCCTTCCCGGTCAAGAAGCTCGACACCTCCGGGGCGGCGAGCCGCCTCACCCACGTCAACTACGCCTTCGGCAACGTCAGCGAGGACGGCCGCTGCTACCTCGACGGCGGGCCGGGCGAGGGCGACGCCTGGGCCGACTACCAGCGACCCGTCCCGGCGGAGGAGAGCGTCGACGGCGTCGCGGACGCACCCGGCCAGGCGCTCAACGGCAACTTCGGGCAGCTCGCCAAGCTGAAGGCCAAGCACCCCAAGCTCAAGGTGCTGATCTCGCTGGGCGGCTGGAGCTGGTCGACGTACTTCTCCAACGCCGCCCGCACCGAGGCCTCCCGCAGGGCGTTCGTCGCGTCCTGCGTCGACCTCTACCTGAAGGGCAACCTGCCGGGCGCCCCGGGCGCCGCCGCCGGCGTCTTCGACGGCGTCGACCTCGACTGGGAGTGGCCCAACTGGGAGGGTGAGCCCGGCAACGTCATCCGCCCGGAGGACCGGGAGAACTTCACCAAGCTGCTCGCCGAGTTCCGTCGGCAGCTCGACGCGTACGGACGCACGCCCCGGGCACACCACCCGCTGACCGCCTTCCTACCGGCCAACCCGGCCACCATGGACGCCGGCTACGAGGGCCGCAAGATCTTCACGTACCTGGACTTCGCGACGGTGCAGGGGTACGACTTCCACGGCGGCTGGGACGCGGTGACCAACCAGCAGTCGGCGCTGCGCGGACCGGCGGGCTCGCCGGACAACCCGGACTTCTCCGCCGAGGTGGCCATCGACGGCTGGATCGCCCGTGGCGCGCCACGGGACAAGCTCGTCCTCGGCATCCCGTACTACGGTCGCGGCTGGACCGGCGTCACCGGCGGCGGCAACGGCCTCTTCCAGCCGGCCGCCGGGCCCGCGCCGGCGACGTTCGAGGCCGGCTACGAGGACTACAAGCTGCTCAGGACCCTGGCCGGCAACGGCTACACAGTGCACCGCGACCTGCGCGCCGGGCACGCCTGGCTGTTCGACGGTACGACGTTCTGGACGTACGACGATCCGGCGGTCGTGTTGCAGAAGATGCTCTACATCCGCCGTGCCGGCCTGGCCGGCGCGATGATCTGGTCGCTCGACGGCGACGACGACAACGCCACGCTGACCAAGACCATCGGCCTGGGCCTCACCACCTGGTAGGCGCACACCACCCGGCTCCGACGATCAGGTGAGGAGAGACAGGTGTCCCGACCTGCTTCTCCTCACCTGATCAACGGAGCCGCTCCGTTTCGGGGGTGACCGCGCGCACCGCCGCCTCGATGAGCGCTGTCACCTGGTCCATGTCCCTCGCCTGGCGGACGTCCACATCCGCCGTCCACCCGTCGGGCCGGGCGAGCCGCACCGTCACGTCCTCACGGCGGTGGATGAGCCAGCCGGCGATCGCCTGCACCAGCACCATCGCGGCGCCGGCGTCGTCGACCGCCACCGTCAGCGGGCCCATGCCGTCGGCCGGCGTCGCATCAGCCGGCGTCGCATCAGCCGGCGTCGCGGTCACCCCGTCGCGCAGCCGGTCCTCGGCGCGCAGCCAGGACGCCAGAGAGCGCCGGGCATCGGCGGACGGCAGATCCGGATGGACCGAGAGCGTGATCATCTCAGGCACGTGTCCGCCTCCCCAGACGACTTCAGGTACGTGCCACCATCCTGCCAGTCCGCGTCCGAACCGGCACGCCGTGTAGTCAACACCGTCGATTCACCGAACATGATCCACTCGCCTTCCTGGAAGTCGGGGTGTCGGCGGCCCTTGGACACCCCGGCTTTCCGAAAGTCGAGTGGACCTTGCCGGCTCTGTGCGGCACGGGGTACCACCGGTGCTGGGTTGCGGTGGCCCTCGCCGGTCCTACGGCGTGGCCACCTGCATCAGCACCAGCGCACGGCCGGCGGAGAGATAGCCCCGCCCCGCCGGGCCGGTGAGGTACTGGTCGGGTTCCAGGGTGATGTTGTGGGCCACCGCCGCCGACCGGTTGCCCGGCACCAGCACGAGACGTGCCCCCGTCATCATGACCGCGTTGACCAGGCGGGTCAGCGGGCTGGGAAACCCGGTCAGCAGCGGCGCGGCGTCGGCGGTGACGACCAGGGCACGCTGCCCGCGAGCCGCGGGGCTGGTGATGTCGTCGAGCAGCGTGGGGCTGCTCGCGAAGCCCTGCTCGGTGGGGAGCACGGTGATCCGGTCGACGTCGTCGACGACCACCGCGTACGGCCCGTCGCCCAACGAGGCGGCGGCCTCGCGCAGGTCACCGTCCCGGAACGTGACACCGGCGAGCACCCGAAGCCCGGCGTCGTCCGGGAGCAGCTTCGGCAACGGGGACTGGGGCGAGGCCACAGCGAGTACGCCGATCCCCCGCCGCCGCAGCGCGCGCACCACTGTGGCCGCCGCATTGGTACGGCCCGTCCCGCCGGCACCGGAGATCAGCATCAGGTGCGAGTCGGCCTGGAACAGGTCGATGCCGACGGTGGTGTGCTCGGGCCCACCGATGCCCAGCGGTATCCAGGTGGACGGCGGCCCGTCCGCCGCCTCGGTGTCGGCGCTCGATTCGAGGGCGGCCAGGTCGATGCGCGCGGGCAGGGCGGGAAACGTCCGCGGCAGTCGGTGGGCGGGCACGTCCGGCGGCTCGACGGCAGCGGGAGACCTCGTCGGTAGGGCCACCTGCACATGCCGGCCGCTGCCGGCGTCGATGGCCCGCCCCGGCAGGACGGGCGGGCTGGCCATGCCGGTCTGCAACTGCATCCGGCGGGTCTCCTCCTTGGGAAACGGCAGGAGCAGTCGCCGGTTGTAGAGGGTCGGCAACCGGTGGTTGAGCATGTCCTGGCCGCCGAGCGGCACGACGTGCACGCCGAGTGGGGGGCCCGCGGTGATGACGCCGCGCAGGGTGGCGAGCAGTGTCGTCTCGACGAAGGCGGGGTCGCCGTGATCCTCGAAGTGCTCCCACCCGTCGACAACGACCACGATGTGCGGTCGGGGGCCGTCCGGCGGAGGCACCCTCGTGGCGCGGCGTTGGACCTCCTGGTCCAGCCAGGTGACCAGGCGGCGGATCCGGTCCGGCTCCGCTGCCGAGAAGACCCCGCCGCAGTGCGGCAACGCCGCGTACTCGGCCAGGCCGGCCGGGTGCCGTTCCACCACGTACAGGTGGGCCTGGTCGGGTCGGAAGCGGGCGGCCAGGCCGCTGATCAGGGTGCGGGCGAACGTCGTCCGACCGGACTGCGGGCCGCCGGCGACGAGCAGTCGGTCGACTCCGGCGAGGTCGAGGAAGTCCGCCGGCTGTGCCTGCCGGGTCGGGTCGTCGGCCAGACCGAAGGGTACGGCGGTCTCCGGCGCGGCGGCGGTCCACCGGGCCGGCAGCTCGTCCGCGGTCAGGGTGGCCGGCAGCGGGGGCAGAATCGGCCGGAAGGGCGCCGACAGCCCGCAGCGGGCCGCGGCGTCCTCGATCGCGGCGATGACACGGTCCTGGTCGGTGGGCCCCGCTCCGACCGGGGCCGATGCGGTGGGTCGGGGGGTGCCGAGGTCCGTCGGGCCCAGGACGCGGACGACGGCCGGGGCGGCTCCACCCGCCGGCGGAGGATCGCCGAGGTAACCGGATTGGAACGGTTGCGGGATCCGGGTCTCCGCGGTGGTACACAGGATCATGCCGCGGCCCCGCAGGGCACCCGGGATGGTGGCGGCGTCGGGGACCCCGAGCACCTCGGTGCTGTCGGCGGGCTCGTTCTGCCGAAGGCTGATCCGCAGCGACACGTTGTTCTTCAACTCGGGCGAGAGCTTGCCCTGCAACGACTGCGTGGCCAGCACGAGGTGCATGCCCAGCGACCGCCCCTTCGCCGCGACGTTGACCAGCTCCTTGACGAAGTCGGGTGCGGCGTCCAGCACGCGGCCGAACTCGTCGAAGATCATCACCAGGCGGGGCAGCGGCGGCAGGTCGGCCCCCGCCAGGCGTCTCTGCCAGTACCTGTCGATCTCCCCGTCGTAACGGGCCAGCAGGGACTCCCGGCGGCTCACCTCCGCCCGGATCGAGGCGAGCACCCGGGCCGCCGCCGCGTCGTCGAACACGTCTGCGGCGGTCTCACCGGTGGAGCGGATGAGCGCGACAACGTGCGGGCAGCGTTCGAAGGGCAGGAAGGCGCTGCCGCCCTTGAAGTCGACGAGCACCAGGTTGAGCTCGTCCGGTCGATTGGCCAGCAGCAACGACGTGACAAGAGTCTGGAGCAGGATGCTCTTACCGGCGCCGGTCGCACCGCCCAACATGGTGTGCGGTCCCTGGCCGGCGAGATCGACGTACACCGGGCCGGTGGCGTCCGCGCCGAGCACGACGCGGGTCCGTGGGCCCCGCTCCCGCTCCCAGAGCGCGCGTACGTCGTCGCCGCCGGGCGTGCCGAGGTCCAGGAGGTCGAGCAGGCGGACCGCTCCCGGGATGGCGTTCTGCGCCGCGCCGAGCGTCGCTCGGTCGCGCATCGGCGCCAGCGCCCGCGCCAGCCGCTCGGCGGTCGTCGCGTCGAGCCGGTCGACCCAGACCGTCGACGCCGGACCGTCCGGACTGCGGGTGAGCTGTGCCGAGTCGCCCGCCGTCTCGACCAGACCCCGGCACTCGTTCATGCTGTGCCGGTCGGCGCAGATCAGGTACACCCCGACCGCCGGCCCGTCGCGCAGCACCTCGTCCATGCCGGACAGGTCCCGCAGCGCCAACGCGCCGTCGAGGACGACGACCACGTCCTCGAACTGCTGCGGGCCGCGTTCGGCACGCCGCGACGCGATGAGGGTACGCAGCTCCCGAACCCGGTCGGCCCGGGTCGTGGTGGTGTTGCCGATCCGGCAGGGGAACGACGCCGTCTCGCCCGCGTCGACGTGCGGCAGCCAGCGCGCCCAGGCCAGGCGGCCCACCGGGTCGGCGCTGAGCAGCACCATCCGCAGGTCGTCGGGGCCGCGCACCGTGGCCAACTGGATCAGCAGCCACCGCAGGACGGCGTGCACCGGCTCGTCGTCACCTGTCACACCGAGCACACCGACGGTACGCAGGTCCACGGTGACCGGCACGGCTGACAGCTTCGGGGGCTGGAAGTCCGGCCAGGGCTCACCGCGTACCGTGACCGATGCTGGCTCGTCGGCGACGCCGACGCGCAGCGCCAGCGCGTGCGGGGCGTCCGCCCGACGCGTCCACAGATCGGTGCGGGCCCCCCGGGCGATGTCGATGATCTCGGCCCGGCTCGGTGCGAGCGACCGGCGGGCCTGCTGCTCGGCGGTGACCTGGGTGGCGATCGTCGCCTCGACGGCCTTGCGCGCCGCGGTGAACTCGGCCTCGCGCTCGGCATCCTGCTTCTTCTGTGCGGACTGGTGCAGCAGCAACCCCCCGATGGAGACCGCCGCGCCGAGCAACAGGAGGGGCGACTGGGTGAGCAGAGCGGCCCCCACCGAGCCCGCGGCACCCAACAGGTAGGCGGCGGCCACGGGACCCCTGGTCACGCTCGGCTGGAACGGCAGGGTCACTTCGGCAGTGGGGACCACCGGGGCTCGGCCGAAGGCGCGGTCGAAGTCGAGTCGACAGTCCGGGGCTCGGACGAGCCGTCGCGCCCCGGCCGGCACCGGGGTCCACCGCAGCTCGTTCCCGCCGATCTGGAGCACCGTGGTCGGCGAGACGGCGGTCCGTTCGGCGATCCGCACGCCGTCGACGTACGTGCCGTTGCTCGATCCGCCGTCGGTGACCGTGGCCGTGCCGTCCGGTGCCACGTCCAGCAGCGCGTGCGTGTCCCGGGAGACGTCCGTGTCCCGCAGGGGCAGCGCCGCCGCGGAACGACGAGCTATCGGGTGGGCCCCGGCGCGCAGCGCGACCGCCAGGCCGGCGTCCGGGCCGTCCACCACCTCCAGCACACCCACCGCGCCAGCCGTGGCCAGGCGACCGACCGGCCCGGGCCCGCCCACGCTGATCACCGAGCCGCGGAGCAACGGACTGTCGCCCAGGCTCGCGGCCGGGTCCAACGCGACGGCCCCGACGAAGCAGCGACGGCCAGCCACGGGGGCGGGCAGCGCCGCGAGCACAGACCGCACGCTGCTGCTGGGCGCGGCGATCACCTCGACGTCGTGCGCGCTCCCGGTGCCGGGATCCCACACGGTCAACCGCAGGATCATGACTGTGCCCTCACCTGTCCGAGCCGTACGTCCACAGTTGCAGCCCCTCGTCCCCGCCCAGTGCGGCAGCGCCGGCGGGGCTCAGCGCCACCACGTCGGATGCCAGGTCGGGGCCGGTGGAGCGACGTGTCACAGCCGGTGCGGCAGGCGCCGACGTCAGGCTCAGCGGCCCGAGTCGTACGTCCACAGCCACAGCCCGGAGTAGCCGCCGAGTGCGACGGTGCCGGCGGAGCTGATTGCCACCACCGACTCCGGCACCCCCTGGCTGGGGACGACTCGTGGCTTGTACAGGTGCGCGGTGCGGCCGGTCGTGGTGTGCCAGATCCGGATGTCGCCCACGGAGGCAGCCACGAACAGGTCTCCCGGGCCGAAGGCGGTGGAACCGAACGTGCCACTCGAGTCACCGACCAGGGTGGTCACGACCTGGTTGGAGCCCGGTGTGCGGAGCAACACCTTCGAGTCGGACGTGGTCTGCGCCCACGGCGTGAAGGGTCCGTCCGCCCGGGAGGTCTGGCGACCGCCCGCGGTTTCCCAGGCCCGCAGGCCGCCCCGGTAGTTGAAGGCGACGAGCAGTTTCCCGTCCCGGTCGAAGCGCAACTCGTCGAAGTCGATCGGCTCGGGCTCCGGGTCGATGGGAAGATCGACGCGTGCGTTCGTGGACGAGAGTCGCCACATCATCACCCGCAGCCCACCGAGGACGGCGATGCTGTCACCCTGTGGCGAGAAGACCACGTAGTCGACGCTGCCGAAGTCGCCGAACTTGAGGTCGGCCGTGTGCTGCCGGCTGGCGACGTCCCAGAGTTTGACCACGCCGTCGTGCCCGCCGCTGGCGAGCGTCTTTCCGTCCGGGCTGAACCTGAGCACCTCGATGCCCCTGGTGTGCGCGGGCACTGTGGCCATCGCCGTACGGTCGGCGACATTCCAGAAGGTGATGCTCGATGTCTCGTCCTCGGCGCTGACGAGTGTGGTGCCGTCCGGGCTGAACGCCAGCGTGCTGACCCGGTCGCCGTCGAGCTCCACCATCGCCGATCGACTCTGCCGCACGAAGACGTGGCCGGCCACGACGAGGATGACCAACAGCGCAGCGGACAACACCGGAATCGGCCACCGACGGCCGAGCGGCAGGAAGGCTCGGGTGGACCCGCCCGGCATCTCGTCGGTCGGACCGACGATCCGGACCTGACCGGGAGCGGTGGCACGCAGTTCGTCCACCAGGACCGAAGGCTGGGCATCGAGGTCGCCGACGATCCAGACCGGCCCACTGTCGTTGTGCTCGCGCAGCACCCCGCGGGCTTTCCAGCGGTTGATCGTGTCCGCCGGCGCATCCGTCGACAGCTCGATGCCGAGCCTGGCGCGCGTGGCCGACCTCCCGGCGCCTGGCCCCACTGTGATGGCGGCGACGTGCTCCCAGAGCAGGTGCGTCGGTTGCCCCCGGCGGAAGTGCATCCGCATCGCACGGTTGGTGAGCTGGACCCAGCCGTGCGGCGGGCTGACGATGCTCACCACCAGCCCGGCCCCTGCCAGCAGCGGTAGGAGGATCGCGGGAAACAGCGTCCAGTCGGGTCGGCCGGCCATCAGCAGCAGGCTGGCGAGCAGGCCGGCGACCCACAGGACGAGGCCCACGACGGCGAACCGGGTGGCGATGTTGACGATGACGGTCTTCCTCGGCACCTCGGCGAGGAAGTTGACTGCGGGCTGCTCGGCCGATGGCGTGTCCGGGGCGACCGGGACCGTGCGTTGCCGGGGAGGCGTGGGCCCGGCCGGCTGCACGGTGGTGGCATGCCGCTCCCAGGATTCGCCCTCGGAGGCGAGGCGGGCAGGGCCCGGTTGGTCGTGCTCCCCGGCTGCGACGGCGGGACTGTCGCGCCGGCCGGGCGCGCTCGCGCCGACCGGGGCGTCAAGAAGGTCGCGGGCCTGCTCGACGGTGAGCCGTTGGGCCACGTCGCGGGTGAGCAGACCGGCGATCACCGTGGCCAGCGGCTCGCCACAGCGGATGGCCGGAAGGTCGTCGTAGAGGACAGCGTGCAGGGTCGCCGCCGTGGAGGCCCCCGCGAACGGAAGGTCGCCGGTGACGGCCTGGGCGAGAGTCACACCCACCGACCACAGGTCTGCCGCCGGCGTGGGGTCGTTGCCGTGGAACAGCTCGGGCGCGAGGTAACCTGTCGACCCCATCATCCCCTGGCGGGTGAGGCGGGTGTCCCCCGCCACGTGTGCGATGCCGAAGTCGAGCAGCTTCACCTCGTCACCCGGGAGCACCATGATGTTGCCGGGCTTGACGTCACGGTGCACCACGCCGACCGCGTGCGCGGCGGCCAGTGCGCCCAGCACACGTACGGCGATGGCCGCCACCCGTTCCGGTGACAACGCCCCCTCCCGGTCGAGGAGATCGGCAAGCGTCGGGGCGTCCACCAGCTCCGTCACGATGTAGACGGCCTCGTCGTCACCGGTGACCGGCACCACGTCGTGGATCGCCACGACCGCCGGATGGTTGATGCGCCCCGCGCTGCGGGCCTCGCGCAGCGCCCGCTCACCGAACCGCTGACGCTCCTCGGTCGGAAGCCCGAGGGGGACGCGGACCTCCTTGACGGCGACGGTGCGACCCATCAGCTCGTCGGTCGCCCGCCAGACCACCCCCATGCCACCCCGGCCGAGGACACTCTCCAACCGGTAGCGCCCCGCGATGAGCTGGTGCGGCGACTGGGGTTTCGGCACCTTCGCGCTCCTTGCCATCGGGCATTACAGTCGGTGCGAACCATACTCCGGACGATCGTGCGGCGGTGTCCGTCCACATAGGAGTGGATCTACGTCTCGTGCCTGGTGCGCGGGCGATGGGGCCGGGTTCGACCGAGGACGGCGTGGCTTTCAGGGGGGCGGGGCGATGGCGACCGGGTTCGGCTTCGACAGGGACGCTGTCCTTCAGGCCGTGCAGCAGCTGACGGGTGTGCGCTCCGAGCTGGAGTCGGCCCGACAGCAGGCCGGCCAACTGTCCGCGAGCGGCTCACGCGACGTCGACCTGGCACTCCGCGACTTCACCCAGGCCGCGATCCAGCACCAGACCACACTCGTGGCCGCGGTGGCAGCCGTCGCGGGCCGGCTCGACGACGTGGTCACCGGCCACGCTGAACTGGACAGCGCACTGGCCAACGAGCGACCGACACATTGACCAGCAAAGGGGAAGAGCGATGAGTGACGTCAGCGTCGGTTACGAGGGCCTCCAGTCGGCGGCCCGCACCTTGACCACCGGGCAGGAGGAGATGACCCAGAAGTTGAACGCCCTGAAGTCGATGATCGACCAACTGGTCAACAGCGAGTTCCGCACCCAACTGGCCTCGGGTCGCTTCCAGGACTCCTACCAGCAGTGGACCACCGGGGCGCAGAACATGATCGGCGGGCTGGAGGGGATGTCCACGTTCCTGGTCGGCGTCGTGCGCGAGCACCAGGATCTGGATGCCAGGCTGGCCGGGGGCATCAACGGCTGAGCACCGGCCAACATGACGCAGTGGCAGGTCCTCGACATCTACGACGGCGATCCGACCCCCGGTGAGCCGGCCTCGATCCATGCGATGGCGGCCGATTTCCGACGCCGGGGCGGGGAGGTCGACGGGCACGGCACGCGACTACGCTCCATCGCGGCAGGCAGTGGCGCGTTGGCCCTACGGGGCGACTTCGCCGCGACCGTCGAGCAGGAGCTCACGCGGCTTCCCGGTGAGGCGAAGGCCCTGGCGGACGCCTACCTGGACTGCACCCGAGCCCTCTCCTCGTTCGCGGAGGAGTTGGAGCGGATCCAGCGGCAGTCCCGCACCGCGCTACAGAGGGGGATGGCGGCCGACAACCAGTACCGCAGCCTGCTCGATCAGTTTTGCGCGTTGACCCGTCGGAGTCCCCGCGGGTCGGGGATCTGGCGGGGCCTCACCGAGTCCGACGCGTCAGGAGAGCGTGAACCGGTTTACTCGATGGCCAGCTTCATCGGCCGATCGGCCCGGCTGTGCGAGGCGGAACGCCAGGAGGCTCGGGCCTCCGCTCTTCAGGCGAAGGGCCTCTACCAGGAGGCCGCGGCGCGGTGCGCCACGGCGGTTCGGGCCGCCGCACTGACCTCGACGCGACTGAACACCGCACGAAGGTCACCACCAGACAGCGGAACGTCCTCGAACACGACCACCGGACGCATCGCCGGACCCGCCGGCAAGAAGCCGCAGCTACCTCCACACCCTCGCCACAATCTGGAAAGGGTCCAGCCGGGAAGCCGCACAAAGGCGGCCAACACCGTCGTCCTACCCAGCGCGGACGTCGCCAAGGACATCGACGACATCAACAGTGGTCGGGCAACCTGGGATGCCGGCCGCCAGCGCTACGTGGTCAACGGACGTACGTACATCCCCAAGGACGGAAGGATGGTTCCCGAGTCTGGGCCCGGCCTGGAGGCGTTGGACCATCAGGAGTACGAGTCGCTCAAGGCCTACATCAAGTTTGACGGCGACCTCGACGCGGCCGATGCCGAGCTGTCGAGGGACCCCTACAACACGCCGGCGCACCGGGCCCGCGCGCTGGAGGTCTTCCGCCATCACAGCAAGTACCAGGAGTGAGTGGTGGTCTATCAGATCCAGTTCGAGAAGGAGATCCCCGCCGCCGCGCTGCGGCAGTTTCTCCAGGACCGCTATGGCATCGCGCCGGGCCAGATCTACGTCGGACGGATCGCGGACCGTTCCGTCGACGATCCTCGACCGGTCGCCATGTTCACGCCACCCGACCACGACGAGGAGTTCGCCTGGGTCCTGATCGGCGACACCGAGCTCGCCGAGGCCACCGGGCAGGATGAGGTGGAGCTGGCGGTCACCCTGGCCCGCGCGTTCGGGGTCCGGGCGGTGGTCGACGACGGAAGCCCCTACCCCGACAGGTGGCGGCTGGTCAGCACCGGTGGCAGCAGTGGTCTGGTGCGCACGGACGAGGACGCCGCGGCCGAGGGCAGTCTACGGATCGTGCACGCCCTCGAACCGATCGGCGGCGAGCCCGACCTGACCGTCGTACGACCGTCGGACGGGGCCGGCGGCTGACGACCGGCAAGCGCCGTGGGACGGGCATCGACCCCACGCGCGGCCCGTCATCGACGTACCGGGAGGTCACTGTCGGCTCGGGGATCTCCGGACGCGCTACGCGTCCTCGTCGTCGCCCCGGCCACCACGGCGTCGACGCACAGTGCCGGCGGCCAGCAGGGTGACGACCGCGGCGGTCAGCTGGAGTGCGGCGCCCAGCAGATCGACCAGGCTGGAGATGGCGTCAGCATGCGGCACAAGATCCATGAACGGCCTCCGGGTTCGTGCCCACCGTCCGCTTCCTGCGGAAGGCCCTCCCCCGGGCCCGAGCGGTCAGCCGCCAGAGCACCACCGCCATTGTGGCACTCCCACCCCACCGAAAAACAGGGCTCCGACCAATCGACTGACGTCATACGTTACAACTTGACGAACGGCATGTTATCGCTCACAGTCGATGTCGAGGCGACCGGTGTTCGCGGCTCGCGGGAGGGCCCCCGCTGGTCGGCCTCGGCGTCACAGGCGTCCGGCCGGGCATCCGGGCGTCGCATCAGGACTCGACAGGCGGCCGCCGACGACGCGCGGCGGACGACGCGCGTCCGCGCTCCGTGCCGCCGCCGAGTCCCCCGACCCCGCACAAGAGGAAGCGCCGATGAGATCAAGGTTCGCACTGCTGGCCGCCGCGCTCGCGACGGCCCTGGCGACGATGACGGCCGTGGTCACGGCCGCCACCCCGGCGTCGGCCGCGACGCTCACCCAGGTGACCAACTTCGGCACCAACCCGACCAACCTCCAGATGCACCTGTACGTGCCGGACCGGGTCGCGGCCCAGCCAGCCCTCCTGCTCGCCCTGCACTACTGCACCGGCAGCGGCCCGGCCGTGCACTCCGGTTTCGGGCTCAGCACCCTCGCCGACCGATACGGCTTCATCGTGATCTACCCGTCGGTGACCCGCAGCAGCAAGTGTTGGGACGTCTCCTCTCCCCAGGCACTGCGGCGCGACGGCGGCAGTGACCCGATCGGCCTCAAGTCCATGGTCGACTACGTCCGGGGCCGCTACCCGGTCGATTCGAACCGGATCGCCGTGGGTGGTTTCTCCTCCGGGGCCATGATGACGAACGTCATGGTCGGCCTCTACCCGGACCTGTTCAGCGCCGGGTTCAGCTCGTCCGGGGTTCCGTTCGGCTGCTTCGCCACC
Organism: Micromonospora sp. NPDC049230; assembly: GCF_040647875.1. NCBI lineage: Bacteria > Bacillati > Actinomycetota > Actinomycetes > Micromonosporales > Micromonosporaceae > Micromonospora > Micromonospora sp. NPDC049230. The sequence goes on along the minus strand of NZ_JBEZCZ010000024.1, from coordinate 101,930 downwards.
ACCAACGGCGCCGAGTGGAACAGCGAGTGCTCCGGCGGGCGCATCGTCCGGACCCCGCAACAGTGGGGTGATCTGGTGCGCAACGCCTACCCCGGCTACACCGGCAAGCGTCCCCGGGTCCAGATCTGGCACGGCACCACTGACACCACGCTGAGCTACGTCAACTTCGGCGAGCAGGTCAAGCAGTGGACCAACGTCCTGGGCGTGTCCCAGACCCCCAGCTACACCGACTCCCCCCAGGCCAGCGCCACCCGTACCCGGTACGGGGGCACCGGTGGCACGGCGCCCGTCGAGGCCATCAGCTTCCAGGGGTACGGCCACTCCATCCCGTTCGACGCCGCGCAGGCCATCCGGTTCCTCGGCTTCGACACCACAAGCCCCACCACGCCGCCGCCGAATCCGACCACCCCGCCACCGAGTGGCACGGCCGGACCGCTGCGCAACGCCAACGCCGGCCGGTGCCTCGACGTCCCGGCGCGGTCGCAGACCAACGGCACCCAGGTCGCGTTGTGGGACTGCAACGGCGGCACCAACCAGCAGTGGACGCCGACCGCCGCCAAACAACTCCAGGTGTACGGCACGAAGTGTCTGGACGCCGAGCGCCAGGGCACCACGGCGGGCACCCGGGCGATCATCTGGGACTGCACCGGCGGCACCAACCAGCAGTGGAACGTCAACAGCGACGGCACCATCACCGGCGTGCAGTCCGGCCTGTGCCTCGCCCCGAACGCCGCTGGCACCGCCAACAGCACTCCTGTCGTTCTCTCGACCTGTAACGGCGCGAGCAGCCAGCGGTGGACCCGGAGCTGAGTCCGTACCGGCGGCATTCGGCTTGGGTCACGCGTGGCCCGGCTCGGGGTGCCTGATCGGCGCAGACCGGCGTGATCGACTCGGCCTTCATGATCTCGGGGTGTCCTCTGTACCCGGACACCGCGATTTCCGTGAACCCGAGTCGATCACGCCGGCATGCGGGACCCGGCGCACCTCGGCCGACGGCCGACGGCCGACGGCGATGCTCTGCGGGCTGGCTGGGCGAGGCGTCACGAGCCCGAGGTCGCCGGCCGCCGTGGTGGTGCGGCACTGTCGCGGACGATGAGCTCGGTGGCGAGCTCGACCCGGAGGCTCTCGGTCCTCTCCCCGCCGGCGAGACGCAACACGGTCCGTGCGGCAAGCATGCCCATCTCGGCCAGGGGCTGACGCACCGTGGTCAGCGGCGGGGAGCACCACCGGACCTCCGGCAGGTCGTCGAAGCCGACCACGCTGACGTCGTCGGGCACCCGCAGGCCACGTTTGCGGACCGCCTCGTAGACACCAAGTGCCATCTGGTCGCTGGAGGCGAAGATGGCGGTGGGCGGGTCGGGCAGGGCCAGGAGTTGGGTGCCCGCGCTGAATCCGGCCTCGTGGTAGAAGTTGCCGGGGCGGATGAGGCTGTCGTCGAGGGGGATGTCGGCGGCGCCGAGCGCGGCCCGGTAGCCGTCCATCCGAGCCCGACTGCACATCAGGTGCGGTGGGCCGGCGATGAAGCCGATGCGGCGGTGCCCCAGGCTGATCAGGTACTGGTTGGCGCTCAGGCTGCCCGCCCAGTTGGTGGCGCCGATGGTGGGTGACTCCTGCGGGTCGACCCCAGCGGGGTCGATGATGACCACCGGCAGGTGCAGGCGGCGCAGTTCGGCCTGCAACGGCGGGTTCACCATCGAGGTCACGAAGATGATGCCCTCGGTCGAGCGGGTACGCATGTTGTCGAGCCACTGCTTGGCCGAGGAGATGCGCCAGTGGATGGCCGACACGACGGTGCCGACGCCGCTGGTCTGGCCGACGTCCTCCACCCCTCGGATGATCTCCACGGCCCACGGGCTGTCCAGGTCGTTGAAGACCAGGTCGATGAGCGCGGCGTCAGTGCGCCGGGCCGGTGACCGGCGGCGGTAGCCGTGCCGGTTGAGCAGCGCCTCGACGCGTTCCCGGGTGTCCGGAGCTACGTCGGAGCGTCCGTTGATGACCCGGGAGACCGTGGGCACGGAGACACCGGCCAGTCGCGCGATCATCGCGATGGTGACGTTTCGGCCGGTCTCCGCGCCCACGGTCGCTCCTTCGTCTGCCTGGAAGCTTCAGGTCTGCTCGCGGTGGTGCGGTGTCACCCCTTGACGCTGCCGGTCAGGCCGCCGATGAGCTGTCGTTCGGCCACGGCGTAGAAGCCGAGAGCCGGGATCATGGACAGCACGACGTAGGCGAGCACCCGTGCGGTGTCGTCGGCGTACTGGCCCTGGAAGGCCTGGACCCCGACGGGGAGCGTCCACCAGCTCTGGTCGCTGAAGACGACGAGCGGCAGCATGAAGTTGTTCCAGCTGGTCACGATCGCCAGCACCGAGACGGTGGCCAGGGCGGGACGGGCCATCGGCAGCAGCACCCGCCAGAAGAACCCGAAGGAACTGCAACCGTCCAGGACGGCGGCCTCCTCCACCTCGGCCGGGATGGTACGGAAGAACTGGCGCAGGATGATGATGGTGATCGGCAGCCCGAAGGCGGCCTGCGGCAGGATGACGCCGAGCGGGTTGTCCAGCAGACCCATGGCGCGCAGCAGGACGAACAGCGGCAGGATGGCCACCGCGAACGGGAACATCAGACCGATCGCGAAGAGGGTCACCAGGAACTCGCGGCCCCGGAACGCGTAGCGCGCGAAGACGAACGCCGCCATCGCCGCCGCGCCGACGACGATGACGGTGCTGGTGACGGCGATCAGCACACTGTTGCCGAGCTGCCGCCAGAACACGCCGTTGCTCAGGATGTCGAGGTAGTTCGGCACCCAGGGGTCGGGCCAGCCCAGCGGGTTGGTGGACAGTTGACCGTTGTCCTTGAAGCCGCCGAGCACCCCGAACCAGACCGGCACGACGATCAGCGCGCCGACGGCCACGCAGATCAGGTGCAGCACGAGGCTGCGGGTCCGCTGGGCGCTGCTGGTCCTGGCGGTCATCGCTGGCCTCCCTGGTTGGTGATCGCGCCCGCGGTGTCCCGACGCAGCACGACGCGCTGGTAGAACAGGGCGAAGACGAGGCTCAACAGGAACATGACGATGCTGATGGCGCTCGCGTAGCCGACCTCGAAGCGGCGGAAGCCGTACTGGTACATCGTGACCGCCAGCGTCTCCGAGGTGTGGATCGGACCGCCGCCGGTGAGGACCCAGACCATGTCGAACAGTTGGATGGTGCCGATGACGGACAGGAACACACTGATCCGGATCGTCGGGCCGAGCAGGGGCAGGGTGACGTGTCGGAACGCCTGCCAGGCGGTGGCACCGTCGGTGACCGCGGCCTCGGACAGCTCCTTGGGGATCCCCTGCCGGGCCGCCAGGAAGAGCATCATGTAGAGGCCGAAGTACTTCCAGGACACCACCAGGAAGACGGCGAACAGCACGGTGTCCGGGTCGGCGAAGACCGCACCCGCGTCGGCGCCCAGCCACCGGGAGACCCCCTCGCCCAGCCCTCGGTTGGGTGAGAAGACCAGGGTGAACAGGACTGCCGTGGTGACCTCGGACAGCACGTACGGGGCGAAGAAGATCAGCCGGTAGAGGGCCCGGCCGCGAAGCGGCTGGTTGAGGAGCATGGCCAGGGCCAGCGCGGCCGGCAACTGCACGACCAGGGACAGCACCACGAGCACGAGACCGCGCCACAGGTCGCCGCGGAAGGTGGGGTCGCCGAAGGCGCGGGTGTAGTTGTCCAGCCCGATGAAGTTCTCCGGCAGCCCGAAGCCGTTCCACTTGTAGAGGCTGGCGTAGCCAGCCACCACGATGGGGGCGAGGACGAGTAGCACGAACAGCGCCAGGGCAGGCGCCAGGAACAGGGCGAGGACGCCACCCCGGCCCGGCCGGGGCTGGCGGCCGCGCTGACGCGCGGTGCCCGGCCCCGGTGCCGGCGGATCGGTCGCCGTGTCGCCGCGCCTCGTGTCCGACACGGTCGATGGCCTGGTCATGCCTGCTCCACTCGGGTTCTACGGCCGGCTACGGATGGGTGCTGGATCACGATCAGACGGTCTTCGCCACCTGCGTGATGTCCTTGAGGATCGCCGCCGGCGACTTCTTGCCGGCGATGATCTCGGCGACGCTGTCGTTGATCTGCTGCCCGAGTGCGGGCGCGTACGCCTGGTCGAGGTAGAGCTGGAAGCCGGTGTTCTTGGCCAGGGTCTCCGCGACGACCTTGTTGTTGGCGTCGCTGATCGCCGAAGTGGCGTCCTTCACCGTGGGCAGCACCGCTCCGGTCTGCGCGGACCGCTTCTGGTTGTCGACGCTGAGCAGGAACTTCAGGAAGTCGATGGTGGCGGCCGGCGCGTCCTTGCCGACGGCGAAGCCGTTGCCGCCACCGAAGACCTCGGTCGCGGTACCCTTGCCGCCGTCCACGGCCGGGAACGGGAAGAAGCCGAGCTTGTCGCCGAGGCCCTTCTTGCTCGTGGAGCTGGACGCCTCCACGGCCGGTGCCCACTGCCCCATCAGCTCCATGCCCGCGCCGCCGTTGCCCATCGTGGCGGCCTGCCCGTCGGGCGAGCCGAACTCGGCGCCCAGGAACCCCTTCTGGAAGGGTTGCAGGTCGACGAGCTCCTTGAGCCGCTCGCCGGCGGCGGCGAGATCGGGGGTGTCGAAGTTCTTGTCGTCGACGGCCTTCTGCAACGCGCTCACGCCGCCGATGCGCATGGCGAGGTAGGACCAGTAGAAGTGGGCCGGCCACTTGTCCTTGCCAGCCAGGGCGACCGGAGTGATGCCGGCGGCCTTGAGCTTGCGGACGGCGTCGAGCAGGGCGGCCCAGGTGGCGGGAGCCTCGGTGATGCCCGCGCGAGTGAAGAGGTCCTTGTTGTACCAGAACCCGACCATGCCGATGTCGAACGGGATGCCGTAGATCTTGCCGTCGATCGTGTAGGGCTGCATGGCGGCGGGCAGGATGCCGCCGACCAGATCCTTCACGTCGTCGGTGAGGTCCTTGACCAGACCGGCGTCCACCTGCTGCTTGAGCACGCCACCGCCCCAGGACTGGAAGAGGTCCGGCGGGTCGCCGGCCTGGGTGGCGGTGGTGAGCTTGGCCTTGAACGCCTCGTTCTCCAGCGGCTGGATGTCGATGGTGACGTTCGAGTGCGCGGTCTTGTACTCGTTGGCCAGCGCCGCCCAGACCGGGAGCATCGGTTCGGTGTTCTGGATGTGCCACCAGTTGATGGTCTGGGGCGCGTTCGGGTCGCTGGACTTGTCGTCACCGCTACAAGCGCTCAACAAGTATGCGCCGGCGCCGGCACCGGCGAGGCCGAGCAGCGTTCGGCGGGAAAGGTGCACTGTCATGATCCATCCCTTCGGGGACTCACGGGGGTGCTCGGACGCCGGTCGAGCCGGCAGGGGGAACATGGATCTCCGGAACTTTCAATGCTTCGCCGGTATTACCGGTCGATGGCCGGCACGCTACGAGCTGTTGCCGCGACGGTCAAGACCTCTGTCCTATTGCGAAAAGACCGGCTAGCGTAGTCAGGACTTCCAGTGATCCTGGACCGCAAGTTTCCGGAAGTTCCAGACAGTCCCCCAGAGGAGCTCTCGTGTCGACCGACATCGCTGATGTGGTGACCGCTGCCCGGTCGATCCGCAATCCCGTCCTCGCCGGCTTCCATCCGGATCCGTCGATCCTGCGCGTCGACGACGACTACTACCTGGCCACCTCGACCTTCGAGTGGTATCCGGGCGTGCGTGTGCACCATTCGCGTGATCTCGTGAACTGGCGCACGCTGGGTGGGATCATCACCGACCGCCGCCTGCTCGACCTGCGTGGCTGCGGCGACTCCAACGGCGTGTGGGCGCCCGACCTGACGTACCACGACGGCCAGTTCCACCTCGTCTACAGCGACGTGGCCAGCTTCGCCAGCGGCTACTGGGATCCACAGAACTTTCTGGTCACCGCCGAGGACATCGCCGGCCCCTGGTCGGATCCGGTGAAGCTGCACGGGCGCGGGTTCGACGCCGCCCTGTTCCACGACGACGACGGCACCACCTGGCTGCTGAGCATGAGCGCGGACTGGCGACCCGGCCGGGACCGTTTCGGCGGCATCGAGATCCAACAGTACGACCGGGCCGCGCGCCGTCTGGTCGGCCGACCGCGCATCCTGTTCACCGGCACCCCGGTCGGGGTCACCGAGGGTCCGCACCTGTACCGCCACGACGGTTGGTACTGGCTGATCACCGCCGAGGGCGGCACCAGTTGGGAGCACCAGGTCACCGTCGCGCGGTCCCGGGAGCTGTTCGGGCCGTACGAGGTCGAGCCGGACGGCCCGCTGCTCAGCTCCGTCGGCCGGCCCGACCTGCGGTTGCAGAAGGCCGGGCACGGCAGCCTGGTCCGCACCCAGGGCGGCGAGTGGTATTTGGCCCACCTGGTGGGTCGCCCCTACTCACCGCTGGGCAGTTGCGTGCTGGGCCGGGAGACCGCGATCCAGCGGGTCGAGTGGCCGTCGAATGGCTGGCCCCGCATCCCCGGAGGGGTGCCGGCCGACGAGGTCGTCGCACCGGACCTGCCACCGCACCCGTGGCCGGCGGAGCCGGACACCGACCACTTCGACGCCCCCGAGCTGGGTCTCTGCTGGTCGACGCTGCGCCGGCCGGCCACCGACGACTGGATCGACCTGCGGTCCCGGCCGTCGCACCTACGCGTGCACGGCGGGCAGTCACCTGTCGGTCGACAGGCCCCCAGCCTGGTGGCGCGACGCGTCGAGGCGACGCACTGCTCCCTGGAGACCGTTGTGGAGTTCGACCCGGTTGACCACCGTCAGCTCGCCGGGATCACCGCGTACTACAACACCCTCAACTGGCACCACCTCTACCTGACCCGCGCCGACGACGGGCGGACGGTGCTGGAGCTGCTCAGTTCCGACAACGGGCGGCGCACCCCGTACCCCGAGCTGACCGTCGATGCCAGCGGGGTCGCGCGGGTGGGTCTGCGGGCGGTGTTCGACGGGCCGGTGGTGCGCTTCGAGTACGACCTGGGCGCGGGTTGGCAGCGGCTGCCGGCCGACCTGGACGCGACGATCCTGTCCGACGAGCACGCCGCGCTGATCATCGACGGGGAGCCGGCGGCGTGGGGCTTCACCGGGGCGTTCGTCGGCCTGTGGGTGCAGGATCTGGGTGGCGACGGGGTGTACGCCGACTTCGACCGAGCCACCTATCGAGAGCACTGACCATGTGGACGCCACCCGGCGGGTGCCGTCCGGTCACCTCGGCGCGCTCGTCAGCTCGTCCAGGTGTCGGAGTGCCCGCCGCGCGGCGTCCGGACCGGCGGGCAGCAACGGCAGTCGTACGGCGGCCGTCGGGATGCGACCCCGCGCGTGGAGGACCGACTTGATCACCGTCGGGTTGGGCTCGGCGAACAGCGCCGCCGACAGTCCCGCGAGCCGATGGCCGAGCGACCGCCCACTGACGACGTCGTCCGCGTGCCAGTGCGCGACCAACCGGACGAAGTCCGTGGCGGCGACCTGGGCCGAGGCCGCGATGGCGCCGTGCGCGCCGAGGGCGAGCAGCGGGGAGATGAGCGGGTCCTCGCCACCGAGCACGGCGAAGCCGGGGCGGATGTCGGCGAGAAAGTCGACGGTGTCCCCGTCGATCCCTCCGGTGGCGTACTTGGTGCCGATGACGCCGGGCACGCCGGCGAGCTGCCGAAGATCGCTGGCGCGGAGGTGCTGCCCGGTGCGGTACGGGACGTGATAGACGACGAGCGGCACCGGGCTGGCCTGGGCGAGGTGGGTGAAGTAGGCGAGCACTCCGGCGGCGCCGGGCCGCAGGAACGGGGGCACCAGGCAGAGCGCCGCCGTCACCTCCGGTCGGTCGGACAGGGCACGCAACGCCTCGACGCTGTTGGCACCGACCAGCAGATGCGCGCGGCGCGCACGGCAGACCGCGGCCAGGACGTCGAGCACCGCGCCGCGCTCCTCCTCGCTGAGTGCGGCCGGCTCCCCCGTCGTGCCGAGAGCGACCAGGCCGGCCGCGCCGGCGTCCAGTGCTTCTGTCGCGAGGGCCGTCAGCGCGTCGACGGCGACGCGCCCCGCCAGATCGAACGGCGTGATCAGCGGAACGTACAGGCCGGTCAGAGTCATGCCTCCCACTCTCGGCCGAGCAACCAGGAAGGTCTAGTTCCGATTGCTCAACCGATCCGTAAGCTGATCTGATGCTTGACGTCCGTCGGCTGATCCTGCTGCGGGATCTGGCGCGCCTCGGCACCATCGCCGCGGTCGCCCAGGCGCACTCCTACACGCCGTCTGCCGTCTCGCAGCAACTGGCCGCCCTCCAGCGGGAGGCGGGCACCCGGTTGCTGGAGCGCACCGGCCGGCGGGTCGGTCTCACGTCGACCGCCGAGGCGCTCGTACGGCACACCGAGGTCATCCTCGCCGCGTTGGAAGCCGCCGACGCGAGCCTGGCGGCCGCCCGGACCGGTCTGCGGGGAAGCGTACGCATCGGCGCCTTCCCCAGCGCCGTACGCACCCTGCTCCCCGCGGCCCTGGTCAGCCTGGCCCGCGACCATCCGGCGCTCGACCTCATGATCACCGAGCTGGACCCGGTCGGCATGCCGACCGCCCTGCGGAGTCGACGGCTCGACGTCGCGCTGCTGCACGACTACGACATCGCGCCGGTCCCACCCGACCCGGCGCTGGACTCGATCCCGCTGCTGGAGGAGACCGTCTTCCTCGCCGTGCCCCGCAACCCCGAGCACACCGCGGCCGAGCGCACCGCCGCCGAGCGCACCGCCGCCGAGCGCACCGCGGCCGAGCGCACCGCCGCCGAGCGCACCGCCGCCGAGCGCACCGCCGCCGAGCGCACCAGGTCCGACCCGATCAGCGGGGCACGCGACGCGCAGTGGATCGTCGCCAGCCCCGGCACGCTCTGCCACTCGGTGGCGCTGCACGCCTGCCAGATGGCGGGCTTCGCTCCGGCGGTGCGGCACCACGCCGACGACTTCGCCGCCATGCTCGCGCTTGTCGCCGCCGGCCAGGGCGTCGCCCTCATTCCGCAGCTCGCCGTCGCGCAGCCCTCGCCGCAGGTCCGGCTCCTGCCGCTGGCCATGCGCCGCCGCACCCGTGTCGCCTACCGCCGGGGCGCGGGCGGCCACCCCGCGGTCGTCGCGTGCGTCGCCGCACTCCGCAGCGCCACCACCGCCTTCCTCGGTTGATCCCCCGTCTTCCGCGATTGACCGTTGATCGACGCACCACAATTTGTTAATAATGTTTCCTGATGCTCGCGGTGCCCGCCGGGGCCGATCGCCACGCCGGGCACCGACCGGCCGGCGGCACGCCGCCCCTTCCCCGAGGAACACCATGGTGCGCAAGAGAACAGCCGCCTACGTCATGGGCACACTGCTGACCGGCGTCGCCGCGGTCGGCTACGGCCTGCCGTCGGCCAGCGCCGCGACCGCCGGCCCGATCACCGGCCTCGGCGGCAGGTGCGTCGACGTCGCCGGGGCCGATCCGGCGAACGGCACACCGGTGCAGCTCTACGACTGCAACGGCAGCGCGGCCCAGACGTGGACTGTCGGCAACACCGACAACTCGATCCGCGCGCTCGGCAAGTGCCTGGACGTCACCGCCGCGTCGACGGCCAACGGCGCCAAGGTCCAGCTGTACGACTGCAACAACACCGGCGCGCAGAAGTGGACGGCCAGCAACGGCGCCCTGGTCAACACCGCCTCGGGCAAGTGCCTCGACGTGACCGACCGGAGCACCGCCAACGGCGCCCGGTTGCAGATCTGGACCTGCGGGGGCACCACCAACCAACGGTGGACGCTGCCCGGCGGGGGCACACCCAGCCCGACGCCGACCGCCACCGTCCCGGCCGGCACCAACCTCGACGACGCGGCGAAGAAGGACGTCGCCATGCAGCTCGTCTCGGCCGCGGAGAACTCCTCGCTCGACTGGCGTGCGCAGTTCTCCTACATCGAGGACATCGGCGACGGTCGCGGCTACACCGCCGGCATCATCGGTTTCTGCTCCGGCACAGGTGACATGCTCGAACTGGTCGAGACGTACACCCGCACCAAGCCGGGCAACGTGCTGGCCGGGTACCTGCCGGCGCTGCGCGCCGTCAACGGCACCTCCTCGCACGCGGGTCTGGACCCCAACTTCCCCCGCGACTGGCGGGCCGCGGCCACCGACTCGGTGTTCCGCGCCGCGCAGGAGGCCGAGCGGGACCGGGTCTACTTCAACCCATCGGTACGCGACGGCAAGAACGACCAGGTGCGGGCGCTCGGTCAGTTCGCCTACTACGACGCGGCGGTCATGCACGGGTACGAGGGCATGCGCCAGATCCGCAACCGCGCCCTCGCCCGCGCGAAGCCGCCGGCGCAGGGCGGCGACGAGCGGACCTGGCTCAACGCGTTCCTCGACGAGCGGGTCATCGAGATGAAGAAGGAGGAGGCCCACTCGGACACGTCCCGCGTCGACACCGCCCAGCGGGTGTTCCTCAACAACGGCAACTTCGCCCTGAACACGCCGCTGGTGTTCGCCGTCTACGGCGAACAGTTCCGCATCGGCTAACCAGCCAGCACGGCTGGGACGGTGGCGGGTGGCCGGCACACATCGTTGTCCGGGCCCGCCACCGTCGTCGCGCGCTGGCACACTGGCCGCCATGACTGACTGGTTCTCACGGACCGAAGTGGAGACCGACGTCAGCAGGATCTCGGAACCGCACGTCAACGAGCTCCTGTCGGCGAACCTCTGGTGGTTACGCGGCGACGATCGGGACATCGTGGTCGACGCCGGGCTCGGTGTCGTCGCCCTGCGGGAGGCGATCCCGGCCATGTTCGAGCGTGATCCGATGGTCCTGCTCACCCACGCGCACCTGGACCATGTCGGTGGCGCCGCCGAGTTCACGGGCCGGGCCGCCCATCCCGCCGAAGCGGAACTCCTGGCTGCGGGCGTACCGGCGAGCCTGTACGGCGCGGAGCTCTACGACAAACTCGGCATCGACGCGGCGGGACAAGCCGTCCCGAAGCTGATGCTCGACAGGTTGCCCGGCCCCGACTACGACCCGGCCACCTACCGCGTCGAACCCGTCACCCTGCACCGCGTGCTCGACGACGGCGACCGTGTCGACCTGGGCGGGCGGGCACTGACCGTGCTGCACCTTCCCGGCCACACACCGGGCAGCATCGCCCTGTTGGAGGAGGTCAGCGGGGCCCTGTATTCCGGCGACGTCGTCTACGAAGGCTATCTGATCGACGACCTGCCGAACTCCGACGTGGCCGCCTACCGACGAAGCATGGAGTTCCTCGCCGACCTCGACGTGTCCGTCGTGCATCCCGGCCACGGGCCCAGCTTCGACCGGACACGCCTTCGCCAGTTGGCCGAGGCATACCTGCGCAGGAGCGCCTAGGGTCAGGGCCCCTGCTCGTCCTGCGGGATGCGTACGGTGAAGGTGGTGCCCTCGCCCGGCACCGAGCTCACCTCGGCGGTGCGATGGGTCAAATCCACCTGCTCGCCCGGCTGGGCATCGCGGTCGCCGCCGGCGTCCTGATCTCCGCACTGCTGGTGTCGTCACTGCTGGTGCCGACGCTGACGGTGCTCTTGGGCCGCCGGTTCTGGTGGCCCCCGCGCGCGGATCCCCACCCCGCGATGCGCTCCGCGGCGGCCAGCGAGTCCAGGCGACCCGCAGTCACCGAGCAGACGCTCGGCGTGCGCCCAGGCCCACTCGCCGACGCGGCGGCCCAACTCCTGCACAGCGAAGATCATCAACTCTTCGTGGTCGGTGAAGTAGTGCCGGACCGATCCGACCGCCAGCCCCGCCTCGTCGGCCACATTGCGCAGCCGGACCGCCTCCGGGCCGTGGCGCGCGACGACCGCGTGACCCGTCGGGGCATGGCGCTGCGGGTGCCGTTCGCGCCCGAACGCCGATGACGACGGCACCAGCGACGGTCAGGACCAGCGCCTCAGCTCTCGACCCAGCCGTGCGATCTGGCGTGGTCGACCAGAGCCTGCCGGATCGAGGAGACCTGGGCCGCGGTCAGCGTCGGCACCCGCCCGATCAGCAACTCGGTCACCTCGTAGGTGAACTCGCGCGGCGACAGGACGTCACACATCCCGTCGTCGTCACCGGTCTGGCCGGTGCGCGTCGGCGCGGCGTCCGGAACCCGTTCCGGGCGGAGGACCCCGACCGGATCGACGACCCGCAGGGACGCCACCTTCAGACCACGGTCGCCGGCCTCCACCTCGTACTCGACACGCATGCCGGGATGCACGAGATGCCGCAGCTCACCGAAGTCGTTGGCGTGGACGAAAATGTCCTCCCCGCCCTTCGACGGCGCGATGAAGCCGTAACCACGCGTCTCGTCGAACCTGATGATCTTACCTGCCGCCCACACAGACACCACCCACTCCACCAACTCAACACTGTCCACACACTGCCCGCCAACGGTAGCGGATTCCGCTGCCCGATGCGGCGACGGCCAGTCCACCGGCAGCGGGGCGATCGGCAGCGGCACCGGCACCGGCACCGGCACCACACCGACTGGACCGTGCGCCTGGCAGGCGACGGCCACCCCGAATTCATCCCACCCGCCTGGCTCGACCCCAACCAGATCCCCCGCCGCAACCACTACCACCGACGAACATAGGCACGACCAGCCGAGAGCCGCCGCTCCGGTCGTGGTGCGAAGCACACCCGAAGGTCAGCGCAGCTCCCGAGCCGCACTGTTCGGCTTGGCCACGGTCGAGAAAGGCTCGGTGTCGTCCAAGCCGTCCGGCGACGGCGCGTACACGGAGGACCCTTGGTGGTCTGCCGAGACGGATGCCCCGCATGGTGTGTTCGGCCAGATCCGCGCCGAGCTGTAACGCCCAGCGCGGTGACTTGACCTCAAGCTCGGGTGAGGTCCTAGCCTCCAATATCGGAGGTAGGGCATGAGCATGGAATTTACCGCGTGGACGTCTCTGCACCACGCGATGAACGCGCAGGAGAAACGACAGCTGTCCCGTGTCACCCTGAGGCGCATCGTGGGGTTCGCACGGCCGCACCGGGCCCTGATCATCAGGTTCCTGCTGTTGGCTGTGGTGACGGGGGTCCTCACGGTGGCGGCACCGGTCCTCGCCGGGCGGGTGGTGGAGGCGATCGTCGACGGCGCCGACAGCGGCCTCGTGATCCGGTTGGCGGTGCTGATCGCCGTGATCGCCCTGGCCGAAGCCGGCCTGGGGCTGGTGACGCGGTTCCTGTCCGCCAGCATCGGTGAGGGGCTCATCGTCCAACTACGGACGGCCGTCTTCGACCACGTCCAACGCATGCCTGTGGCGTTCTTCACCCGGACGCGTACCGGTGCGCTGGTCAGCCGCCTGAACAACGACGTGATCGGCGCGCAGCGGGCCTTCAGCGACACCCTGTCCGGGGTTGTCGGCAACACTGTCACCCTGGCGCTGACGCTGGCGGTGATGCTCAGCTTCTCGTGGCAGATCACGGTGCTGGTGCTCGTGCTGCTACCCATCTTCGTCCTCCCGGCGCGTCGGATGGGTTCGAAACTCGCCCAGTTGCAGCGTGAGGCGGCCGAGCACAACGCGGCAATGAGCACCCGGATGACCGAACGTTTCTCCGCGCCCGGCGCGACCCTGGTCAAGCTGTACGGGCGGCCGGCCGAGGAGTCGGCCGAGTTCGCGGCACGGGCGCGTCGAGTGCGGGACATCGGCATCCGTGCCGCAATGCTCCAGTGGGTCTTCATCACCGCGCTCACCGTCGTCGGCTCGCTGGCGCTGGCCCTGGTCTACGGGCTGGGTGGTCTCTACGCCCTGCGGGGCAGCCTCGACGCCGGGACGGTGGTCGCCCTCGCTCTGCTGCTGTCGCGCCTCTACGCGCCGTTGACCTCGCTGGCCAGCGCCCGGGTGGAGGTGATGAGCGCGCTGGTGAGCTTCGAGCGGGTGTTCGAGGTCCTCGACCTCAAGCCGCTGATCCGTGACCGGCCCGACGCGCGTTCGCTTCCTGACGGGCCGGTCGCTGTGGAGTTCGACAGGGTGCGCTTCGGCTATCCCTCGGCGGACAAGGTGTCACTCGCCTCCTTGGAGGACGTGGTGAAACTCGATGCCCGCGGCGGCGAGGAGGTGCTGCACGGGGTGTCGTTCCGCGCCGAGGCGGGGCAGATGGTCGCCCTCGTCGGCTCCTCCGGGGCGGGCAAGTCGACGATCGCACAACTCGTCCCCCGCCTGTACGACGTCGAGGACGGCGCGGTGACGCTCGCCGACGTCGACGTACGCGACCTGTCGGCCGAGTCGATCCGGACGGCGCTGGGCGTGGTCACCCAGGACGGGCATCTCTTCCACGAGAGCATCCGCGCCAACCTGGCGTTCGCTCAGCCGGACGCCACAGAGGACCAGATGTGGGAGGTGCTCCGGCGGGCCCGCCTGGACGACCTGATCCGCTCACTTCCCGATGGGCTCGACACGGTCGTCGGTGAACGCGGCTACCGGCTGTCGGGCGGGGAACGGCAACGGCTCACCATCGCGCGGCTGCTGCTGGCCCGTCCGCGCGTGGTCATCCTCGACGAGGCCACCGCGCATCTCGACTCCACCTCCGAGGCCGCGGTTCAGGAGGCCCTCGCCGAGGCCCTGACCGGCCGGACGAGTGTGGTCATCGCGCACCGGCTCTCCACCATCCGTGCGGCTGACCAGATCCTCGTCGTCGAAGACGGCCGGATCGTCGAGCGTGGGCGACACGGCGACCTGCTCGCCGCCGGTGGCCGGTATCAGGAGTTGTACCGCACCCAGTTCGCCCAGGACCAGCCGACGGTCCAGGAGCAACGCGTCGCCAGCTGAGGCCGCCTCGCCGGGCGCCCGATCCACGACGCGGACCGCCGCCCGCCCTGGGGGATCCCCGAGGGCGGGCGGCGGCAGCGGACGGTCAGTCGCTGTCGTTGTCGTCCTTGTCGTCGTCGTCGGCGGCGTCGTTGTCATCGGCGTCGTTGTCGTCGCCGTCGACCGGCTCCTGTTCGGCCTTGACCACCGAGCCGTTGTCCCGGTCGACGTCCACCTCGTGCTCGGTGTCACCCGCGACGATCTCGACGCTCCACACCGGCCGGCCGTTCTCCTGCTCGGCCTCGACCTCGACGATCTGGCCGCTTCCGGCCTTGGCGAGCGCGATCTCGCCAGCCCGCTTCTCGTCGACAGCGCTGCCCGCCGGAGCGGTGCCGGTGGACGGCGTACCGCCCGACGGCGTACCCGATCCGGTGCCGGCCGACGGCGTACCGCTGCTTGTCGCCGGAGCGGCGCTGCCCTCCGGCGCGGCCGTGGCCGTCGGCGCGACGGTGGCCGCGGCGAGTGCCGTGCCGCTCATGCGCCTGTCGTTCGCCGCGTCGACGCCGAGCGCGACCCCGGCCACCGCCAGCACCGCCGACCCGCCGACCGTCGCCAGAAGCAGGTTGGTGCGCTTCATCGTGGTGTCCACCTTTCCTCGGATGTCAACTAGGGCCTGTGTCGACTCTGAGGATCCGCTGAACGGGGATAGCAGCGCGCTGTCCGAATGCTAAGGCCGGGTTAAGCCGGCGGTGGTGTCGACGGTGCGGCCGAGCCCTCGACCCGGGCTGGTCGGATCAGCGCGGCGGGCCGGCTCCCGGCGGCGGTTCGGCCTCCGGTCGTGCCGGGCCAGCAGCGCGGGAGCCGCGGTGACGAGCCGCCGACGCTGACGAGCGCGGCCACCACAGGTCGAGACGGAGCGGCATCCATGCATAGGATTGGTCGTCGGGACGCACCGGGATCGATGGCGCGACGGCCGTTCTCCAGGGCGGAGCACGGTTCTCACGGACCCGACGGAAGGCGGAGCATGGGCCAGCACGACGACGGCACCGACTACTTCAGCGACCCGCTCGGCGGCCTGACCGACAAGCAGTGGGACGAGATGGCCGGCAACCGCTTCTACTCGTCGGCGTTCTGGCTGCGGCTCTGCGCGCTGGAGGGCGGCGGCGCCTCCGGCGGCGTGCACGTCACGTTGCCCGACGGCGGGCGCGCGGCCGTACCGGTGATCGCGGTGGGCGCGGATCCGCACCCCAACTGCCGCTGGGCGACGATCCTCGCGGCTCACGGCCTGCCGAGTCCGCCAGAGCACGGCATCTACGTCGGACAGCGCCGCGGCTACCTGGCCAACCTGTTGACCTCGCCGGGCACCGACGCGGGGTCGGCCGCCGGGCGGATCCTGGAGGCGGTCCGCTCGGCACTGCCACCGGTGCCGCCCGCCACGGAGTCCGCGCAGGTCGCCGTGCACCTGACCACGCCGGACGTGATCGCCTTCCGGGAGGCGGGAGTGACGGCGGAACCGGTCCTGCTGGCCGCCGACGCCTGGATCGGCATCCCGCCGGGCGGGTGGGACGAGTGGCTGGAGTCGCTGGGCTCCCGGCACCGGATCCGCCGTGTCCGCAGCGAGGTCCGAAAGTTCGAACAGGCGGGGTACCGGGTGACCCGGCGTACCCTCGCGGAGGCCTGGGCGGACGTGGCGCGGCTGGCCATCCACACCGAGCGGCGCTACGGCCGGGCCGGCGACCCATCCATCTACTACGACGGATTCCGTAGCCAGGGCGAGTTGGCCGGGTCCCGGGCCGAGGTCCTGCTCTGCGCCTACGACGACGGTCCCCCGGTCGGCTGCTGCCTCTACTACCGCGACGGCGACACGATCTATCTGCGGGCGGTGGGCTTCGACTACGAGCGGCTGCGCGGGGCAGCCGAGTACTTCAACCTGGCCTACCACCTTCCCGCCCAGCTCCCCGGGGTGCGCTGGCTGCACGCCGGCATCGCGACCCCCGACGGAAAGGCGTTGCGGGGCGCGGAACTGCGTCCGCTGTGGCTGCTGGACCTCTCCTCGACCAGCGTGCTCGACGATCACCGCGACGAGATCCGAGCCCACAACGCGGCCCTGCGGGCCGACCTGGCCGAGCGGTCACCGGCGGTCGCGGCGGCCGTCGGCAGCGCGGAGTGGGAGCGCTTCTGCTGATCCGACGGCCGGTTCCTCGGCCGATTTCGCGAGACAGTGACGAACGACGAGGAAGGTGTGATCGAACGCGATGACCGTCCGGCACCTGTTCACGATCCACGCCCTGTTGCACGACGCGGCCGAGACGTTCGGCGACGACCTCGCGGTGAGTGACGGCACGCGGTCGCTGTCCTTCGTCGAGTTGCGGGACGCCGCGCTCGCCACCGCCGCCGTCCTGGTGGGTCACGGCGTCCGGCGGGGCGACCGGGTGGGTGTCTGCATGGCGAAGTCGGTCGACCAGGCGGTGGCGATCCTCGCCGTGCTGACGGCCGACGCGGTGATCGTTCCCATCCTCCCCACCCTCAGGGGCGACAACATCCGGCACATCGTCCGCGACTCCGGTATGCGGACTGCCATAACCGACACCGTACGCGCCGACGAGCTGCGCACCTCCGTCCCCGCGCTGCCGCTGCTGCTCGCCCGCGACATCTGCGCCGGTCCCGGTGACCCGACGACCCCGGCTGGTGATGCGGTGCCGCAACGCGCCATCGGCGGCGACCTGGCCGGGGTCATCTACTCGTCCGGCTCGACCGGCCGACCCAAGGGCATCATGGTGACCCATCGCAACCTCTGCGACGGTGCCCGGATCACCGCCCGGTACCTCGGCACCCGCCGCGACGACCGGATCGGCAGCGTGCTGTCCCTGAACTTCGACTACGGGCTGAACCAGCTCTGGCAGGCCCTGTACACCGGCGCCCAGCTCCACCTGCACGAGCTGGTGTTCCCCGCCAACCTGTTCCGTCTCCTGGCCGCCGAACGCATCACCGTCCTGCCGGTCATGCCGGTCATCGTCACCCGGATGTTCGACCCACGGCTGCTCCGCCAATGGCCGACCGGTGACCTGTCCGCCGTCCGCTACGTCTCGTCGTCCGGCGGGGCGGTCTCCCGCCGCATGGTCGAGAACCTCACCCGGGCGTTCCCGGCGGCGGAGATCTTCCTCATGTACGGGCTGACCGAGGCGTTCCGCTCGACCTACCTGGAGCCGGAGCAACTGGCCCGCCGACCCACGTCGATCGGTCGGGCGATTCCGGACGTGGAGATCCTCGTCCTCGACGAGCGGGGCCGCGAGGTCGGCCCGAACGAGGCCGGCGAGCTTGTCCACCGGGGCGGCTGCATCGCCAAGGGCTACTGGGGGGCGCCGGAGGAGACCGCGAAGCGGTTCCGGACGCTTCCGGAGTACCCGGGCGAGACTGTGGTGTTCAGCGGCGACATTGTCACCCGGGACGAGGAGGGCTACCTCTACTTCCAGGGCCGGCGGGACGCGATGATCAAGACCTCGGGGTTCCGGGTCAGCCCGACCGAGGTCGAGGAGATCGCCGCCCGGTTTCCCGGCATCGACGCGTGCGTGGCGGTCGGCGTGCCGAACGTCGAGATCGGCGAGGACATCGCCCTGGTCTACACCGTCAGTGCTCCGGTCGACCCGGCGGAGTTCCGACGCTTCCTGGGCGACCAGCTACCCAGCCACATGGTGCCGCACCGGCTGGTGCCGCGCCCGTCTCTGCCGGCCACCGGCAACCAGGGCAAGATCGACAGGCAGCGGGTACGCGACTCGCTGCTCGACGGTCCGGACGTCGGAACTCCGACGCGCCGGTCAGGCCGAGCGCGTCCGAATGACGAAACTTCGGCGGGCCAGGTCGAGCCCGTCGTCCAACACCGTCGGGTCGGCGGCCGAGAGGAGGACGTAGGCACGCCGCTGCTGTGACGACACCACCGGGTCGAGGACGTCACCCACCTGCGCCAACACGCCGGCCCGCTCGACCGCCGGGTGGGCCCGCACCCCGTCCAGCCCTTCCACAGCGGTGATGACACCGGGCTCCGCCAGGGGGAAGAGCGCTGCGGCGTGGGCCACCCACTGCGGCGGCTGCTTCGGCAGCGGCATCGACATCGCCAACCGGACGACCATTTCATACCAGTCGATGCCGTACGTCAGGCCGAGCAGGTCCATCAGATAGTCGCCCGGCATCCGGACGGCGACCTCCATCAGTGTGGCTCCGGCATCGGCCAGCCGGAACTCCAGATGCGCGATGCCGCTGACCATGCCGAGCGCGGCCAGGACGGACCGGCCGAAGTCGTCGATGGCAGCGCGCGTCGCGCCGTCGACCGGCGCGGCCGTACGGTGGCCGGTCTCGACGAAGTACGGAGGGCCGGTCGTCTCCTTGGCCGTGACGCTGGAGAACCAGACGGCGCCCTCGTCGACAAGCGCCTCCCAGCTGTACTCCGGCCCCTCGACCGCCCGTTCCACGAGCAGCGGTGTCTCACCGGCGCGGCGACGGACCACGGCGGCCCATTCCTGCTCGTCCGCCACCAGTTCGACGCCGACGCTGCCCGCCGACGACAACGCCTTCACCACCACGGGGAAGCGCGCGCCCGCCCACTCCGCCGCGGCGTCGAGGTCGGTCGCGATCAGGTACTCGGGCTGCCGGATGCCGGCGGCGGCGAACCGGCCCCGTTGCAGCGCCTTGTTGCGCGACAGCACCGCCGCGCCCAGTGACGGGCCGGGCAGCGAGAAGGTGTCGGCGACGAGGGCGGCCGCGAGCACCTGCGGCTCGGTGAAGGCGACGACTCCGTCGGGCCTGCGCGCAACGGCCGCGGCGGTGGCCGCCTCGGCCCAGGCCTCGTCGCTGCCGCCGCTGGTCAGCGTGTGGTGATCGGGTTGGTCCGGCAGCGCGGCCGCGCCGGCGGCCGTCTCGACGACGTGCACGCGCAGCCCGAGCCGGCGCGCTGCGGCCAGGTAGGGCCGGCCCATCAGGCCGACACCGACCAGCAGTAGTTCCCCCACCTGTCCTCCTGCGCCCAGTTCCTGTCGGAAACGCCCTTCGGCCCGCCCGGTCACCCCTGCGGCGCCGGTGGGCGAGGAAACCGTACGACGACCGGTACGAGTGCCCCCGCAACCGCGAGCACCGCCCCGAGGCCCAGCCAGCCGAGCACCCCGGCGGGCAGGACGACCGAGGTCAGCAGTGCCGGACCCACGATCATCGCCCCGGTGGAGCCGAGGCTGTAGAGGGAGAGGTGGTAGCCGCGGCTGGCGTCGGGCGCGTACTCGTAGGAGACGCCCCAGGCGCCGACGGACTGGTAGATCTCGCCCACGGTCAGGGCCACCGTCGCCGTCAGGATGAGGGCCGCCGCCACGGCGGGCACCGTCGACCCGCTCAGCGACACCAGCCCGCAGCACACCGCCAGGACGAGCCCGGCGCGCACCTGACGGGCCGCGGCGGGACGCAGGCCGTCCACGCCCCGGCTCAGCCGCATCTGTAGCGAGATCGCCAGGACGGTGTTGAGCACGACGACAGCGCCCACCAGCTCCACAGGTGCGTCCGTCCGCAGCGTGATCCAGAGCGGCAGGCCGACGCTGAGAACGACTGCGTGAAGGTAGAGCACGCCGTTGAGGAGAGCCAGCAGGAGATATCGGAGGCTCGGCCGGCTGCGCAGCTCGGTCTGCTCCTGGTCCTGCTCGGCCGTCCGCGACCGGCCGGCGGCCGACAGGCCCCGCAGCCGCAGCAGCAGGACGCCGGAGACGAGGAAGGACACGGCGTCGAGGAGGACCAGCGCCCGGTAGACGTCGCCGCCGCCCAGCGCGATGGCGAGCGTGGCGGAGGCCGCGCCGAGCACGAAGCCGATGTTGCGGACCAGCATCACGGCCGACATGGTCCGCACCCGCTCGGCCGGGGCGACGAGTGAGCCCAGCAGGCTCTGCACGACCGGCCCGGCCGCCCACTCGCCGGCGCCGGCGAGGCAGCACACCACGAGGAACCAGGGCAGGCCGTCCACGAACGGGTACGCGAAGAACCAGGTGGCCCGCCAGAACTGGAGGGCCACCAGGACCGGCAGGGCGCCGAACCGGTCCGACAGCCGGCCGACGGGGACCGAGCAGAGGAAACCGGTGACGGCGGCCAGGGAGAGGCCCAGGCCGACCTGTGCGGCGGTGAGCCCGATCTCCCGGGTGAAGAAGAGCGCCGACCCGGTGAGGAACATGCCGGTGCCCAGGGAGTCGATGAAGGACACGACGAGCATGCGCCGCACCGGTGTCCCCTCCGGCAGCCAACCGAGGGCGAGGCGGACGAACGCGCCGCGTACCCCGGCGGAGGCCGCCGACCTGTCGCCTGCCGGCGGGGCGGTCTCGGTCGCCACCGAACCGGTCGTGCCGTGGGACGGGTCGGGACCAGGGGCCTCTGGCGACCCGTCGTCGGCCATGCGCAGGATCCTCCCCCAGGAGTCGGGCGGATAGGCCTTCGGCAATGTTTCTATCACAGTTGGCCCCGAGACGGTCCCGCCGCGGCACCGGACGCGACCGCACCCGTACCGGGCGTGTCGGGGTCGCCGATCGACCAACGCCGCTGTTAGCCTGCACTGGTGAGCAACGCTTCGGCACTGCGCGCCAATTCTCGTTATCTCCTGGTGCTCGGCGCCACAATGGCGTTGCGGGAGCGCGCGATCGTGGCGGCCGTCCGCAGCTTCCCGGGGCCGCTCGTCACGATGGCGCCGACCGCGGCCACCCGGGCCGGCAAGTTCTTCGACCACGTGATCCGCGGTGTCAGCAGCGATCCGGCGGGAGCGCTGGAGGCGGTACGCGGCCTCGAGAAGGAGACCGGCGCCGTCCCGGCCGCCGTGGTGCCGTTCATCGACGGCGTGCTCGTCGCCGGCCTCACGGTCGCCGAGCACTACGGCGTGCCGTACCTCAGCCGGGACGCGGTCGTCACCTCCTCCATCAACAAGAACCTGATGAAGGACCGGCTCCTGGCCGCGGGCCTCCCGACTCCGCGCTACCAGCAGGTGGACGACGTGGCAGACGTCCACGAGGCGATCGCCCGGTTCGGCCTCCCCTGCGTCATCAAGCCCTCCGCGTTCGGCGGCAGCCTCGGGGTCCGGCTGATCCGGGCGGTCACCGACGCGGCCGAGGCGTACGAGTACGTCCGGACGATCATCGACCAGACGGCCGCGACGTTCACCGTCAAGAACCGGTCGATCCAGGTGGAGGAGTTCTGCTCCCTCACCGACGAGGTCTCGGTCGAGGTGCTCAATCACCGCGACCGCCGAGCGGTGCTCGCCGTCGTCGACAAGTCGCTCGGGGCCGAGCCCTACTTCGCCGAGATCGGGCATCGGGTGCCGAGCCGCCACTCGGACCGCGCCGACGTACGCGAGCTGGCGCTCGCCTCGTGTGCGGCGATCGGCCTCGACCGCGGCCTCGCTCACGTCGAGATCCGGTTGGAGGACGGCCGGGATCCGCAGATCATCGAGGTGGGCGCCCGCACCGCCGGTGACGGCATCCTCGACCTCGTCGAACGCGCGCTCGGGATCTCACCCTACGAGCTGCACGTGCGCTCCTATCTGGACCAGCTCGACGAGCCGGTGCTGCCCGGGTCGGCCGCCGGGGTCGCGGCCATCGCCACCCTGAAGGCGTCCCCGGGGCGGGTGACCCGGGTCGCCGCGCCAACGACGGTGCATCCGGCGGTGTCGAGTTACGAGGTCTTCGCCACGCCCGGGCACATCTCCGCCCCTGTCTCGGCGAACTACCTGACCCGAGAGGGCTACGTCGAGTGCTTCTGGCCGGAGGCGACCGCCGACTCGGTGCCACCCCGCGCCCACCTGGACATCGCCGACCAGTTGGCCGCGCAGATCTTCGAGGTGGCGGACGAGGCCGCCGACGCCTGAGGGCGCCTACCGCACCGGGTGCCAGGCCGGCACGTCCTGGATGCCGTACGCCCACAGCAGGTAGTCGTTGTCGACGGCCACGGTTCGCGGGGCGTCCGACCGGCCGGCGACGGCGTCGACGACCCGGCGGATCTGGGCCGTCGAGGCACCGGACCGGGCCCCGCCGGTGACGACGACGCTGGCCGCCCGACCGAGGTCGACGAGGTGCGGGCCGTCGGCGGCGGCGAGCCGACGCAGGGCCAGGAACACACAGCACAGAAAGCCCACCGGCGGCGTGAGCGCGGCGACGTCACCGCTGCACAGGTCGTGGTGGAGGCCGCGGGACCGCTCCGGTGCCACCGCCCGGACCAGGTCGAACAGGCCAGGGTCGGCGGCGAGTCGGCCCAGTAGGGCGGGCGCGGAGGCGACGACACCCAGGTCGGTGAAGACGTGCCGGACGACGGAGCTGTCCGGCCCGGTGACCCGCACCGGGTGCCCGCGCCGCAGTTCCGCGCAGACGAACGCGTCGGTGGTCGCGCCCCCCACATCGAGCAGGACGAACGGTGTGGCCGTGCCGGGGAGGAGGAGACGCCGTCGGCTCATCCGCTCCGCCGCCAACCCGACGACCGCCGGGGTCGGCCAGATCGGGGCCTCGGTGATGGCGGCCGGCGCGGCCAGGCCCTTGCGACCGACGAGGTCACTCGTGTAGATGTCCCGGATCAGCTCGGTGAGGCCGGCCGGGCGCGGTCGGAGATGGCGGTCGAGGATATTGGTGGCCGTGCGGTGCGGTGGAAGCAGGGCGGTCACCTCGGGGGCGTCCGCTCCGGCCCAGACGAGGATCTCGTGCGGGTGGTCAGCGAGTCGCGCACCGGCCAGCGCCCCGCGCAGCCGGTGGTGATCCGCCCCGTCGACCCCACCGGTCAGGACAAGGACGTCCACCGCCGGGGCGGGCGGGCCGGACGGGTCGGTCAGCACGCGTTCGTAACGGACGTTGCCGCCCGCCGCCACAGTGGCCCGGGCCGCCGCCGCCACGCTGTGCCGGCCGGAAAGTCCGAGTACGCCGACGGGGACTCCCCCCTTGGCCGAGCTGCACACCCGCACGGCGGTCACCCCGCTCGACCGCCGCCGGGCCACCAGCTCGCAGACCTGGTCGCCCGGGCTGATGCCCGCAAGTCGAGGGACCCGCTCCACAGCTGAGAACCGGTCGGCCCCCCACCGGGTGCACACCTTCAGCACTGTGCTGCCCACGTCGACGAGCAGGGTGCCGGCCGGCGTCACGCCAGGATCCGTACGTCGCGGAGCAGGCGTTCCCAGAGCATGCTCCGCTCGTCGGGGCGTGCGCCCAGCAGCTCGCGCTCCCGCCGGAGGTGGGCCGGGGACAGTGGCACGGCGCCGGGTGACAGGATGCGGATCCTCCGCCCCGGGCCGCGGTCGGTGAGCAGGCGCCCGGCGTTCTGCTCGTGCGGCGCGAAGGGCACGTCGACGACCCCGGAGACGACGCACCGGTGAACCGCCGCGAGCAGGGAACCGGTCGCCTGGTGGAGCACGTGCTCCATCACCTCGGTGACCTCCCCGTCGATCAGGTCGTCCTCCTCGTCGATGACCTCACTGGACAGCGGAGCGGCGTCCGGGAACATGTCGAGCACATAGCGGACGGCGCGGACCGCATCGGCGTTGCTCTCGATCCGGGGGACGCCGATCGCCTCCTCCGGCGTCTTGACCACCACCTTGTCGGCCCCGACGAGCCGACTCAACGCGGCCGAGACGGCGATGAGCTGCCAGGCCAGGGTTGGCTCGGTGGGAAAGGCACCCATCCACTGGTGGTACACGAGGCCGATCCGCACGTCCCGGTGACCGAAGTGGGCCAGCAGCCGGGCGGCCTGCCGACGCAGCACCCGGGCGATGGCGACGTCCTGTTCGAAGCTGCCGGTCTGGCCGAAGCTGACCGCGAACGAGCGGACGCCCTGTTCGGCGGCGAGGAGCAACTCACAGAGCTGGATGACGACGGTCGTCACCGGCGGCACCAGGGTCGCCGTCAGTGGGCCGAAGGACTCCCTGTGGATCGGCGCGTCCGCCGGCCCGACCAGGGCGCAGAGACGGTCCACGTACTGCCAGTGCATCAGGGCCCTGTCGATCGGATAACTCTTGGCGTACGGCAGCGTGTAGCACAGCCCACCGCCTTCGATCTCGGTGATGCCGGAGGCCAGGGCGACCTCGGTGAGCAGGCGGGCGTCGGGGGTGCCGTGCCGCAGGCTCACCGGGACGTCGACGCCCTCGTACAGCTCCCGGGTGCGGGCGAAGCCGTGACTGACCAGCGGGTACCCGTTCAACAGGTCGCGGCGCTCGGCGTTGCCGGCCTCAAGCAACTTGCCGGCGGTGGCGTAGTCGTTGTGACGGGTGTGGCTGTCGATGGTCAGGGGGATGAAGTCCGCGCCGGCGCGGTGCAGCGCCACTGTCAACGCGCGCTGCTGGGCCCAGCCCGGAAAGCCACCCCGGGGTTGGATGTACGGTCGGCCATGGTCCCGCTGGTAGGCCACCGACGCGAAGCGGCTGCGGGGCAGGGAGTCCAGATACAGACCGGCGGTCGAGAGGTCGAGGTCGGTCGAGCCGGCGGCCCGAATGACCTGCGCCCGCTCGTCGTCGAGGTCACCCAGGCAGGAGTCGTCCGCGCCGGACATCCCACCATCGTCGCAGGTGCGGTCAGCTCCGCGCATCGACCAGATCCCGTTTCAACGCGTCGAACACCGGACGGAAGCTCGGCGGCCGGTGGAACACCCGGTGGAACCCGAAGCCGGTGAAGAGCCGTTCCACCTCCGCGGAGGAGCGGTCACCCACCACGAGGTTGCCGCCGGCGTACAGGAGGACGTCACCGAGCCCGACGGCGGTGAAGTGGGCGCCGATTCCCGCGCAGGCGGCCTCGCCCTCACCGTTGACCGAGGCGACCAGCACGGCGCGGGCCCCGGTCTCCCACGCCGCGTCGGAGAAGTCGACGATGTCGTTGCTGGTGCCGAGGTTGTACGGGCGGAAGCCCTCCTCGGCCAGCCCGATGGCCAGGATGCGGTTGGCCACGACGTGGATGTCGTGGCCGACGACGCCGAGCACGACGCCCGGCCCGGACGCGTCGTGCAGGACGTCCGGACCGGCAGCCGACCCCGGTGACGTGTCCACTACTCCGACGCGGGCTTGACGGCGAGCGTCGGCATCCCGAGCAGCGCGACCCCACCCGGGTTGGCGGCCTTCTGCCCCGGCTTGTCGAAGTGCCGGAAGCAGGAGAAGGTCTCGTCCTCGTGCTTCTTCTGCACGAACGCCTTGAGCTTCGGGCTCTCGTCGTACATGGTCAGCATGTCGGTCTGGAAGACGTTGCCGATCACGTCGGGGTTGCCCAGCTCGCAGATCATGACGTCGCCGTTGGAGTGCAGGTGGAGCTGTGCCTTGCCCTCGATGCAGCTGGCGTAGATCACCCCGGGGTCGCGGAGCAGCGGTTGCAGCCGCTTCCACCCGTCACTGCCCGGCCGCAGGTAGGCGGACAGACAGCTGAAGAAGAGGGTGGTGCGGGGGTCACGGTGCTCGACGAGGTCGGCGATCGCGGTGCAGATGCGGTCGGCGTCGAGGGTGTTCGCGTACCCCTGGTGGACGCTCGGAATCTCCATCTGGACCTCGTGCTTCCGGACGCCCAACTCCGCCGCGAAGCGGTGCACCTCGGACATCCGGCGCTCGGTCTCGTCGAACAGGATGGTCTCGACGACGGTGTCGATCGAGGACGAGGCGACGGACCTGCCAATCGCCGTGACGATCTTGCCGAACATCTTCTCCGTGACGCCGTAGAAGGCGGAGTGGCTGGCCGCGTCGGTGTGGTTGAGCGAGAAGTGCAGCACGCTCAGACCGGCCGCCTCGAGGCGCTGGAACTTCTCCTCGTTGAGCACCGTGCCGTTGGAGTTGATCTGCGTCTCGATGCCCTTGCTGGTGCAGTACTGGACGATGCCCTCGCAGATGTCGAACTCCAGCAGCACCTCACCACCGGAGAGCTTGACGCGCTGGAGGTCGGGCAGCGTGTCGATGACGTTCGCCACGTCCTCGACGGAGAGGATCTTCCGCTCCAGCAGGTCGTAGGCGCCGCAGTAGTCGCAGCGGAAGTTGCACCGCGATGTCACACCGATCTCGATAGCGCGCAGGGCACCACTGCCGACGCGACTCATTTCCAGAGATTTGAAGGTCATTTTCGCTCCCCTGCAGCGAGATATCCACGGCGGCGAGTCGCCGCCGGGACGGACAGTTGCGCATCGGTGCGGTCCCGGTCGCAACGTGCGGGACGATGTCGTCCCCCACTCCACCGGTCAGAAACAAACTCCCATCGGTTCGGATCGGGCAATTTCCTGTCGGGATCCCGTCGGACGAAACGGAATCGACAACCCGGGCGCCGCCAGCTCACGATCCCGCGATGAAGACATCGCCGACATGCCCGAATTCCGCGGGATCCGGAGGTAGGTCGATAATGATGTCGGTGACGCCGATGTCGCGACACGACCGCAACCAGTCGGATACCCCGGCCACCGACCCGACCAGCTTCGGCGCGTCGATCCCGCGCATCGGCGCGCCATACCACAGCCGCTCGTCGTGGATCTCCCGCGCCTCGGCGAGCGCGTAGCTCGCGGTGTGCTCGCTGGAGACCACCTGCGACATGAACATTTTGCCGGCCACCTCCTGGCGCCGATCCGGCGCGTACAACCGCGCGGCGGCCGCCCAGGCCTGTTCGTCGGTCTTGCGCACCACGAGACCGACGAGCATGGCGACCCGGTCGACGCCCTGCTCCGCGCGGACCCGGGCGATGTCCTCGGCCAGGGTGGCCCGCGGCCGGGCCATCATCAGCACACAGTCGGCCGGCACCACCCCGGGGGTCGACGACGAGGGCGTCACCAACAGCGGGGCGCACTCCCCGACGGCGTACCGCCCGCGATCCAGGCAGGCGCGGAGCTCGCCGGCGAACTCCGCGAGCCGGCGCCGGGCCGCGACCTTGTCGGTGTCGGCGGCCCGCGACGTGCGGGTCGCCCCGGCCACGATGTTGACGTGCGTCGGCCGCTCGAAGCGGTACTCCAGGTCGGCCACCCGCCGTGCCACCGACTCCGCGCTCTCCTGGTGGGGCCGGACCGCCACGACCGGCTGGAGCGTCGGTGAGCAGGCCAGGAGGTCGAAGGCGACGAGCCAGGGATCCATCGCCGCCGGGAAGTCGTAGACGAAGGCGCCGACCACGCCGGCCTGTTCGGCGGCGCGCGCGTACGCGACAAGACGGTCCAGGTAGGACTGGGTCGTCAGCTTCCGCCCGATGCCGAAGCTCTCGGAGTGAGGCGGGACGATGAAGCTCAGCGACGTCGGCCAGTCAGCCACTCGGCAACCTTTCCCGTGCTGAGGACCGTCCATCGCGGACGGACACGGAACACACCCGCCTGGCGCGGAGACGGCAGCTGGCCGCCGCCGGACGAGCAACGGCAAGGGGCCACGATCCACCAGACGCAATGACGCCGACACTCTGCGCCACGTTGCCGAGTTTGCCCGACCCGGCGAGCCACGACAAGGCCTCTGTCCGCCATCTGGCAAACACTCCCGGTGCCCGGCGGCGGGCCGGACCGGCATCGACGGGCATGAGCAGGGACGACCTGCGTCCGGGGGGATGTCCGTGGCGACCCACGACCCTCCGACGCGTTGCCGACCGATGCCGATCGGCGCTACCGTCCATCCGGTAGCGCCGTGATCCCGTCCGGACCGTCCACCCGGGCGGCTCACCGACCGAGGTGCCAGCATGCTTACCGACCTGCGGAACTTCACGATGACGGCCTTTCCCGCCCGGAGTCTGGTGGTGGGCTCGGCCGCCCTGACCTCGCGGGAGCAGCCACAGCACGAGGTCCATCTCGAGGCGTACGAGCTGGGCGACAGGTGCGTCAGCGCGGGAGACTTCCACGCGTTCCTGCGCGACCGTCCCGGCGACGTCGGCCACCTGGACATCGACTGCATCGACCCGTGCTTTGTCGTGCACCGTGCCGGTGGCTTCGAGCTTCGACCGGGCTGCGCCGACTTTCCCATGATCCAGATCAGCTACTGGGGTGCGGCGGCCTACTGCAACTGGCTGTCCGGGATCGAGGGCCGTCGGGCGGTGTACGACCTGTCCGCGCGGGCGGCCGACCTCGATGCCGACGGCTACCGGCTGCCCACCGAGGCGGAGTGGGAGGCCGCCTGCCGGGACGGGCATCCCGAGGAGGTCGTCGCACCGGGCGACGCCGCCAACACCGCCGACGCCGGCCCGGCCTGCCGGAAGCTGCGGGCGGGGCAGACGTACGCCGGCAACTTCCTGCCGGGACATCCGGCGCCGGTGCCGGTGGCCGGCCTGCCCGCCGACGCCGCGGGTCTGTACGGGATGCTCGGCAACGTCCGGGAGTGGTGCCACGACCGCTACGGCCCGTACTCCTCCGAGCCCCGGCACAATCCGACGGGCGTGGCGAAGGGGTCGTTCCGCGTGGTGCGGGGTGGCTCGTTCGTCGACGAGGCGGCGGAGGTCGGTCCGGCGACCCGGATGGCGGCGTACGAGGACACGAAGTGCGAGGTCTACGGATTCCGGGTGGCCCGGTCGCGATGACGGTCGACGAGTCCGACACCATCGCCGCCGCCGTCACGCCGACCTTCGTCGACGTGCCCCCGACCGGGGTACGACCCGACGGCGCCGCCCCCGTGGCCGGCTTCCGGCTGGCCGTCACGCCCACGACCGTCCGCCAGTACTGGCACCACCTCGTCGACCTGGGGCTGGACAGGTCTCCCGCGCCGCTGCTGCACGGCCTGCCCGCGACGGCCGGCACGGGTCTGCGGACGACCCCGGCCGGCACCGTCGAGTTCGATCCGGACCTCGGTGACCTGCCGGTCACCTGGGTCACCTGGCACGGGGCGACCACCTACTGCCGGTGGCTCACCACCCGCCTCGGCGTACCGTGCCGGCTGCCCGAGGAGGCCGAGTGGCGGCACGCCGCCGGTGGGCCCGACGGCTTGCGCTGGGCACTCGGCAACGAGTTCGACAGGCCGGTGTACGCGCCGCCGGTGACGGGCCCACGGCCGGTCGGCCGTACGCCCGCCAACGGTTTCGGCCTGCACGACATGACCGGCAACGTCTTCGAGTGGTGCCAGGACCGGCTGGCCACCCCGGGCGGCCCGGAGCCGGAGACCCTCGGCTCGCGCGTCATCAAGGGCGGCGCCTTCACCGTGCGCAACCCGGAGAGCTTCGACAACGCCACCATCTTCACCGCTGACGAGCTGAGCGTGGTGCCGTACATCGGCTTCCGGGTGGTCAGCTCCCCCGGGCCGGCTCCGCGCTGAGCCTCGCGGGGAGCCCGACCGGCAGGTGGCCGCTCGCCAGTTTCCACGCCTCGACCACGTCATCGCCGTCGACGACCACCTCGACCGCGGCCGGCCGGGAGAGGAAGGCCGGCAGCGCGGCGGTCGTCGCGTACGCTCCGGCGTTGTCGACGCAGAGCAGGTCGCCGATCCGTGGGGTGGCGACAGTCGAGTTCACGGCGAGCCGGTCGAGCGGGGTGCACAGTGGCCCCACGACGTCCACGGTGACCGTCTCGCCGTCCGGATGGGACAGGTTGCGCAGCCGGGTGCTGGGCCGCAGCACCCGGCCCAGTCCGGACATGCCGCCCAGCACGTTGACCCCCGCGTCCACCACCACGACCGTGGTCCCCGATCGCTGCTTGACGTCGCGCACCGTGGTGAGCAGCCGACCGGCCGCCGCGACCAGAGCGCGGCCGGACTCGAACCAGACCTCGGCGCCGGCGGAGGTCAACGGGGCCAGCACCGCGGGCAGGCCCGTGGCGAGGGGACTCAGGTCGGGTCCCGCGCCGGGCGCCGCGTACGGCCAGGGGAAGCCGCCTCCGACGTCGACGACGCGGGGTCGCACGCCGGACGCCGCGGAGATCGTGCCGACCACGTCGACCACGTGCGCGAACGCGGTGAGCAGGTCGTCGGGAGTGGGGAGCTGGGAGCCGAGGTAGCAGTGGAAGCCGAGCACCTCGACTCCCGTTCCGGGCCGCCGGCAGAACTCGACGGCCTCGTCCAGCAGGAATCCGAACTGTCGGCCGTCCGCCATGGACAGACCGGCGGTGGGACGGCTCGGCGGCTGCACGCGGACCACGACCCGCAGCGGATCGGCCCGGTGCGGGCGCACTGCCTCGCGGAGCCGGACCACCTCCGCCGCCGACTCGCAGGACAGGATGGCCCCGGTGTCCACCGCGGCCCGCAGCTCGGTGACGGACTTGCCGGGGCCGGTGTAGAGGACCGGGCCGGGCGGCACACCGGTGCCCAGCGCCACGGCGAGTTCACCGGGCGAGGAGACCTCGCTGCCGCAGCCCGCGGCCTGGAGCGCCGCGACGACCGGTGGGAGCGGGTTGGCCTTGAGCGAGTAGAGCAGGACGGCGTCGGGCGGCAGCACCCGGCGCAGGGCACCGGCGCGCTGACGCAGCACGGCGCGGTCGTGCACGAGGAGCGGGGTCGACAGCTCCGCCGCGAGGCGTCGCAGAAGTGAATCCGACGATTGGTCGATCGACGGCCGCGGGTCTTCCAGAGGCTCGCTCACGTGCGTTACTGTAACCGCGAGTTGGTAAGCCGGAACGACGGAGTTCGGGCCGCGCGGCAATTCTTCCGGCCGGTGACCGAGACAAAATGCGGGAGCTCATGAGCGACGTGCAGGCTACGGGGGCGGCAATCCACGACCGACTGCGCGCGGTGGTCTCCAACCATTTACGCAAGGCTCCCGACGACGTGGACTGGACCACGGTCCCCCTGCCCGACCTGGGGCTCGATTCGCTGTCGGCGATCGACTTGGTGATCGATATCGAGGAGACATTCGGCGCGGAATTCCCCGCCGACCTCCTCGTTCGTGAGACATTTGCCACTTTCGCTGCCCTCGAATCGGTCGTCAGCTCGATGGTCCGGCCCGCGTAGCGACCTGCGCGGGCACGGGGAGAGGAAAGGGAGACGTGTCCGTCTCTACCGATCGTCGCCGTCGGCGCCTGCCGGGGCCGACCGGAGCGGGTCATCTGCGCTACACCCGCGGTCTCCTGGGGCGCCCCTACGACGCACTGCTGGACCTGCACGAGCGCTACGGGCCGGTGTGCGCGTTCGGGTTCGGGTCGCAGCGTTACGTGATGCTGTTCGGCGCCGAGGCCAACCAACTACTGCTGACCGACAATCCGGCCCGTCCACGCTTCCTCTCCCGGGACGTGCTCAGCCTGCTGATCCCGGTGGTCGGCGCCCGGGCCATGGTGGTCAGCGACGGCGAGGATCACCGGCGGCGGCGTGCCCTGGTGCGGCCGGCCTTCGTCCGCCGACGGATCGAGGGTTACGTCCCGGTCATGGTCGACGAGATCCATCGCATGATCGAAAGCTGGCCGGTGGGCGGCACTGTGAACGCCTTCGACGCCGTACGGTCGTGCATCCGGCGGATCGCGATCCGGTCGCTCTTCGGTGACCGCCTCCAGGCCCACACCGACCAGATCGGCCGGGAGCTCGAGACAGCGCTGCGCTACATCAACCGCTCACCGTTCCTCCGCTTCGACCACGACCTGCCCGGCACCGCGTACCGCCGGGCAATGGCCGCCCGGGGGCGGGTCGACGAACTCGTCCGGGCGGAGATCGCCAAGCGGCGTGCCGAGCCGGACGACCGGGGCGATGTCCTCGACGCGCTGCTCGCCGCGTCCGCCGACGGGGACCAGCTCGCCGACCTGGAGATCCGCGACCAGGTGATCAGCCTGATCGCCTCCGGGTACGACTCCAGCAGTTCCGCCGCGGGCTGGGCGGTCTACGCCCTCCTCAGCCACCAGGAGGCGTACGACCGGGTCCGCGCCGAGGTGGCCCGGGTCGCCGGCGACGAGCCGCTCACCGCCGACCTGCTGGGTCAGATGACCTACGTGGGCTGGACGGTGTCGGAGATCCTGCGTCTCTACACCCCCGGCGTGCTGACCGGACGCAGCACCATCGAGGACTTCGAGTTCGCCGGGGAACTGATCCCGGCCGGCAGCAAGGTCCTCTACTCCCAGTACGTGACCCACCGGCTCGCCCGGCACTGGACGGACCCACTGACCTTCCGTCCCGAAAGGTGGGATCGTGACGCGCCGGACCACCGCGAGCCGACCCCGTTCAGCTTCGTCCCCTTCGGGGGCGGCTACCGCAAGTGCATCGGCTGGGCGTTCGCCGAGCTGGAGTTGCGGGCGCTGATCGCCGAACTCGCCCGTCGCACCGATTTGTCGCTCGTCGGGCCGCCGGTCCAACCCACCGGCGTGGCCACCATGTGGCCCCGTGGAGGCGTTCCGGTGCGGGTGCGCGGCGTAGACTGCGCCAGAGGCTGACCCCTCGGGCGCCCGAGACCTACCGGTCCGTGGACGCGGAGCGCCTTCGCCGCCGACGAGGCGACGGTCCGGATAAAATCCGTAGATCGCCTGTGGTCGCGACGAAGCGACATCCGGGGCTGCGGCCATCCGATGCCGGGTCGGCAACCATGCCACCCGCCGGTAGACCCGACTCCGTACGCGGGAGTCATCCGACTAGCTGAGGTGTCTCATGAGTCAGTCGTCCGTCCGTGAGAGCGTTGCCCCGGCCCTTCGCGACCTGATGGCGCAGCGGGTCCTGGTGCTGGACGGCGCCTGGGGCACGATGCTCCAGGATGCCGGCCTCACCCCCGCCGACTACCGGGGCGACCTGCTCGCCGACCACCCGCGGGACGTGACGGGGGACCCCGACCTGCTCAGCCTCACCCGTCCGGACGTGGTGCTGGACGGGCACCGCCGGTATCTTGCGGCGGGCGCCGACATCACCAGCACGAACACCTTCACCGCGACCCGGATCAGTCAGGCCGACTACGGCCTGGAGAACTACGTCCGGGACATGAACCTGCGCGCCGCGCAGTTGGCCCGGCAGGCGGCGGACGAGGTCGGCGGGCGGTTCGTGGCCGGCTCGGTGGGGCCGATGAACGTGACCCTGTCGCTGTCGCCGCGGGTCGACGACCCCGCCTACCGGGCGGTCACCTTCGAGCAGGTCAAGGACGCGTACGCGGAACAGATCGCCGCGCTCGCCGAGGGCGGCGTGGACCTGTTGTTGATCGAGACCATCTTCGACACGCTGAACGCCAAGGCAGCCCTCGCCGCGGCCCGTGAGGCGGCGCCGCACCTGCCGCTGTGGATCTCGGTCACCATCGTCGACCTGAGCGGCCGGACGCTGTCGGGCCAGACCGTGGAGGCGTTCTGGCGGTCGATCGAACGTGCGCAGCCGCTGGTGGTCGGCGTCAACTGTTCGCTCGGCGCGGCCGAGATGCGGCCGCACGTCGCGGAGTTGGCCCGGCTCGCCGACACGTTCGTCGCCTGCCACCCCAATGCCGGCCTGCCGAACGCCTTCGGCGGCTACGACCAGACCCCGGAGCAGACCGCCGACCTGCTCGGCGAGTTCGCCCGCTCCGGCATGGTCAACATCATCGGCGGCTGCTGCGGCACCTCGCCGGCGCACATCGCGGCGGTCGCCGAGGTCGTCGACGGGCTCGACCCGCGCAAGCCGCCGACGAGCACGCCGGCCACCCGGTTCAGCGGCCTGGAGCCGTTCGCGATCGGCCCGGACACCGGGTTCGTGATGATCGGCGAGCGGACCAACGTCACCGGGTCGGCGCGATTCCGCCGGCTGATCGAGGCGGACGACTACCAGGGCGCGGTGGACGTGGCGCTGGAGCAGGTACGCGGTGGGGCGAACCTGCTCGACGTCAACATGGACGCCGATCTGCTCGACAGCGAGCGGGCGATGACCACCTTCCTCAACCTGATCGCCACCGAGCCCGAGGTGGCCCGGATCCCGGTGATGATCGACAGCTCCCGGTGGAGTGTGCTGGCGGCCGGCCTGACCTGCGTGCAGGGCAAGGGGGTGGTCAACTCCATCAGCCTCAAGGAGGGGCCGGAGGTCTTCCTCGAACAGGCCCGGTTCATCCGCGAGCACGGCGCCGGTGTGGTGGTGATGGCCTTCGACGAGCAGGGGCAGGCCGAAACCACCGAGCGGAAGGTCGAGATCTGCGGACGGGCGTACGACCTGCTGGTGAACGAGGCGGGGTTCGTGCCGGAGGACATCATCTTCGACCCGAACGTCCTGGCGGTGGCCACCGGCATCCCCGAGCACAACGGGTACGCGAAGGCCTTCATCGGCGCGCTTCCGCTCATCAAGCAACGCTGTCCGGGCGCGCGGATCAGCGGCGGCATCTCGAACCTGTCGTTCGCGTTCCGGGGCAACGACGTGGTCCGCGAGGCGATGCACTCGGCGTTCCTCGTCCACGCCGTCCGCGCCGGGCTGGACATGGGCATTGTCAACGCCGGTCAACTCGCGGTCTACGAGAACATCCCGAGCGACCTGCTCACCCTGGTCGAGGACGTGCTGTTCGACCGCCGTCCGGACGCCACCGACCGGCTGGTCTCCTTCGCGGCCACGGTCAGCGGTTCCGGCGCCCGGCGCGAGGTCGACCTGGGCTGGCGGGACGCGCCGGTGGCGGCCCGGCTGGAGCACGCGCTGGTGCACGGCATCGTCGACTTCGTCGAGGCCGACACCGAGGAGGCGCTACAGGCGCTGGGCCGCCCGCTCGACGTCATCGAGGGTCCACTGATGGACGGGATGCGGACGGTCGGCGACCTGTTCGGTTCGGGCCGGATGTTCCTGCCCCAGGTGGTCAAGAGTGCCCGCGTGATGAAGCGGGCCGTCGCGTTCCTGGAGCCGCACCTACAGCGGGAACGCGAGGAGGCCGAGCGCGAGGGGCGCATCTCGGCCGGTCGGAGTCGGGGCCGGGTCGTGCTGGCCACGGTGAAGGGCGACGTGCACGACATCGGCAAGAACATCGTGGGCGTCGTGCTGGGCTGCAACAACTACGACGTGATCGACCTCGGGGTGATGGTGCCCGCCGCGAAGATCCTGGACACCGCCGAGGCGGAGGGCGCCGACGTGGTGGGCCTGTCCGGGTTGATCACCCCGTCGCTTGACGAAATGGTCAACGTCGCCGGCGAGATGCAGCGTCGGGGCTTGAAGCTTCCGCTGCTGATCGGCGGAGCCACCACGTCCCGGCAGCACACCGCCGTCCGGATCGCACCGGCCTACGACGCGACGGCGGTGCACGTGCTCGACGCGTCGCGGGTCATCGGGGTCGTGTCGGACCTGCTCGACCCGGTCCGCGCCGGGCAGCTCGCGTCGAGCAACGAATCCGAACAGGAGCGGCTTCGTGAGCAGCACGCCACGCGCCGCCAGCCGCTGCTGACCCTGCCGCGGGCCCGGGAGAACCGGGAGCGGGTGTCCTTCGACGACCTGCCCGTACCCGCGTTCACCGGCGTCCGCACCGTCGAGCCGGATCTGACCACGCTGCGGGCGATGATCGACTGGCAGTTCCTCTTCCTCGCCTGGGAGCTCAAGGGCAAGTTCCCGGCGATCCTGGAGCAGCCGGTGGCGCGGGAGCTCTACGACGACGCCAACACCCTGCTCGACCAGATCATCGCCGAGGGACTGCTGCGGGCTCGGGGCGTGTACGGCCTCTGGCCGGCCCACGCCGAGGGCGACGACATCGTCATCGAGGACCCGGCCGCACGGCTGCCGATGCTGCGCCAGCAGACCGTGAAGCCGACCGGTCGTGCCAACCGGTGCCTCGCCGACTACGTCGCACCCGCCGGCGACCATCTCGGTGGCTTCGCCGTCGCCATCCACGGCGCCGAGAAGCTCGCCGCCCGCTACGAGCAGGAGAACGACGACTACCGCGCCATCATGGTCAAGGCGATCGCCGACCGGCTCGCCGAGGCGTTCGCCGAGCACATCCACCTGACGGCCCGGCGGGACTGGTTCGAACCGGACGCGGAGCCGCTTCTCGAGGACCTGCACGCCGAGCGGTTCCGCGGCATCCGGCCCGCCCTGGGTTACCCGGCCAGCCCGGACCACAGCGAGAAGCGGGATCTCTTCCGGCTCCTCGGGGCGGGCGAACTCGGTATCGAACTGACCGAATCCTGCGCGATGATGCCGGCCGCCAGCGTCAGTGGGCTGATCTTCGCCCATCCCTCGTCCCGGTACTTCACCGTCGGCCGCATCGACCGGGACCAGGTCGACGACTACGCAGCCCGGCGGGGCGTGGACCGCGCCGAGGTCGAACAGTGGCTGCGGCCGAACCTCGCCTACGAGCCGGAGTGAACCGGCACGACGACGAGCCGGCTCCGGCGGCTTGTGGGCGCGCGCCACACCCACGGCCGAGAGACGGATTGCCGTCGATTGCCGGTTCATTGTGGACAACGCCGGACGGGTGATTGCGCCTAGACTGAGACATCCGGCGACGTGGATGTCATCACGTCGACCGTCACCTCCGCTCGAAGGGATTGTCGTGTCCGACGACGCGCTCGATTCGTTTCCTCGCCTTCGCACCCTGGTCGACAAGGAGATCGCCGACGGCATCGAGACCGGCGTCCAGTTGTCGATCTCCCATGCCGGCGTCCGTCACGAGATCGCCGTCGGTGACAACGGGCTGGGCGCACCGATCACTCCCGAGACCCCGGTGCCGTGGACCTGTTCGTCGAAGCCGATCGGCGCGCTGGCCTTCGCCCGCGCGTGGGAGAGCGGCCACCTCGGCCTCGACGACCGGGTGGCCGACCACCTGCCCGAGTACGGCGAGGGCGGCAAGGAGACCGTGCGCGTGCGGGACCTGCTGACCCACACCACCGGCGTGCCGGACCCCATGCTCACCCTGGACACTGACGGCCAGGAGATGCCGGAGTGGGACCAGGTGCAGGCACTGATCTGGATGGTCGTCTGCGCGGCCGAGCCCCAGCAGCGACCGGGCACGTCGATGAGCTACAACCCGATCACGAACTGGTTCGTCCTGGACCGACTGCTCACCACCATCGCCGGGACCGAGGCGGGAGACAGCTACCGGTCCATGTTCTCGCTGCTCGGCATCGCACCGACCCTCGGGCTCGACGGCGACGCGGCCCCACCGGTCGCGCCGGTCGCACCGCCCGAGGAGACCGTCGGGCTGGAAAAGATGCACATGGCGGCCCGGCTGCCCCTGCCGGGCACCGGGATCTGGGGCGCCATGCGCGACCTGCGGTCCGTCGGCGAGGCGCTGCTCACCGGTCGCGCCGCCGACGGCACCGAGATCGCCCGGCGGTCGACAATCGAGGCGTTGACGGCCACACACTGGCCCGGCACGGTACGCAGCGTCCTGTCGGACAGCGACTTCGCGTACGGGCTGGGTTTCATGACCCTGCCCCACCTGCTGGGTCGGGCCTGCTCGTTCCGTGCGTACGGCCACGCGGGCGGCAACACCTCCAGTCTGGTGGTGGACCCCGCCGCCGAGGTCGTCATGGCGATGTACTGGAACGGCCGGCTGGCGGACGTGCCGACTGTCACCCGCCGGCACGCCCTCGTCGAGGCGGTCTACGCCGACCTGGGGATCAGCTGACCGCCGGGGTGGACGGTGTCCGGCGGGCCAGTCCGGGCCGACGTGGCTGCGGGGCATCGCCACCACGATCGGGCACTGTCACCCGCGCCGGTTGAGTTCGGCTTCGAGCCGCTGGACGAGCGTCTTGCGGTCCTTGCCGGCGTGCTCGTTGCGCAACGCGGTGCGGAGTTGCCGCGTGTCGAGCCCACGGACCAGCTTGGCGGCCTCGGCTACCGACATCTCCGACATCCGCCCGGCGGTGGTGGCGTCTCGCCGCGCCCGTTTCGCCGGCCCGGTGTTGGCGACGTACTGCCTGCCGGACCGGGACGCTTCGCGCTTCTTGGTGTCGGTCGCGCGCTTCTGACTGTCCGACATCTCGTCCCACGCCTTCTTGGGCAGGTAACGACTCGTCGTGTCGCCCTTGCGGGCGCGGGTGTCGCCCTCCTTCGTCTGCCACTTCTCGTTGCCCCAGCGCTGGAGCGACTTCTGCCGCTCGTCCTTTTCGCCCAGGAATCCCCCGCCGCGCTTCTTGTACTCCTGAGTGACAAGCTGCGACTTGCGCGCCGACCACTGCCCCGGCCGGCCGCCCTTGTCGGAGGCCTTGATCTCTTCCTTGATCTGCTCTCTGAGCTCGGGTTTCGTATACCGCGCCATAGCTGGCAGCTACCCGACGCCGCAGCGCCTATGCCTCCCGCCGCGACGCCGCAGCGCCTATGCCTCCCGCCGCGACGCCGCAGCGCCTATGCCTCCCGCCGCGACGCCGCAGGGCCGAGTCGCAGCAGCACCCGCGCCCCGCCCGTCGGCCCGGCGCCCAGCTCCAGGCGACCGCCGCCGGCCTGCGCGGCGCGTCGGGCGATGTCCAGGCCGAGGCCCGTCGACCCGGCCGCGCTGGCGCCCCGCCGGACCGCCCCGACCGGCATCCCCGGCCCCTCGTCGGCGACGGTGAGGACGACCTCTCCCGCGTCGCGGCCGAGGTGGACGGCGAACGGAGTCCCGTCCGGGGTGTGCGCGAAGACGTTACCGAGCAGGGCGTCCACGGCCGCCGCCAGGTCGTCGGCGGGCACACCCACCGGCAGCGGGCCGGGAACCAGGTCGAGGGTGACGGCCCGGCCGGTGTCCTCGGCCAGCACCGACCAGAACGCGACCCGGTCGGCCACGATCGCCGCCGCGTCCGAGGCGGCCGGGCGCGTTGTCGGTGAGTGACGCCACCGGGCCTGCCGGATCAGCCCGGTGACCGCGCGTTCGAGACCGTCGGCAGCGGCGGTGATCCGGGCGGCGTCCTCCGGGTCGCGCAGCGACTCCGCCTCCAGCCGCAACGCCGTCAACGGGGTACGCAACCGGTGCGACAGGTCGGCGACCTGTTCGCGTTCCTGCACCAGGAGCACCTGGATGCGGGTGGCGAGGTGGTTGAGCGCACCGGCCACCTCGCGCAACTCGGCCGGGCCGGCCGGGGTGACCCGGGCGTCCAGCTCCGCGTTGGCCAGCCGGTGCGACACAGCGGAGAGGTCGCTGATCGGCCGGACCAGGGTGCGGGCCAGCCGGTCGGCCACCAAAAGCCCGATCAGCACCAGCAGCACACCGAGCAGGGCCAGCACCAACCAGGCCCGGGTGACCCCGGCGGTCAGCTCGTCGCGCGGCACCACGATCCGGATCACCCCGGTCCCGTCCGCCCGGCCCTGCACGGCGATCACCACCTCCCGGCCGGCCGCCGACTCCCCGGTGAGGCTCTGCCCGCGCGCGGCCAGGGCCACCGCCGGCGTACGGGGGGTCTGCGCGCCGAGCACCGACCCGTCCGGCAGGAAGACACTCACCGGTCGCCCGGATTCCGCCGCGAGTTGCTCGACGGTGAGCCGGATCGTCGCCCCGTCGGCGGTGCCGACCACCGGCACCAGGCTCTGCGCGTCGGCGGTGGCCGCGACGGTGGCCCGGTCCTCCGCGACGGTGCGGACCAGCAACGCCAGCGGCACCAGGAAGGCGATGAGGGTGAGCACGCTGACCGCGGCGACGAGCAGCGCGAGCCGGACCCTCACGGCTGCGCCGCCGGTGCCTCGAGACGCACACCGACCCCGCGCACCGTGTGCAGGTAGCGCGGCTGTTGGGCGTTCTCCCCCAGCTTGCGGCGCAGCCAGGACAGGTGCACGTCGACGGTCTTGTCGGCGCCGCCGTACGGGATCTGCCAGACCTCGGTGAGCAGTTCCCGTTTGGTCACCACCTGGCCGGGACGGCCGGCCAGGTGGTGCAGCAGGTCGAACTCGCGCGGCGTCAACTCGACAACCGTTCCGTCCAGGGTGACCTGCCGGGACCGGGGGTCGACGCGCAGCCCGCCCACGACGAGCGACGGGTCCTGCCCGTCCGCGCCGGCCGGGCCCCGGCGCAGCACCGCCCGGGCGCGGGCGTCGAGCTGCGCGGCGGTGAACGGCTTGACCAGGTAGTCGTCGGCGCCCGCGTCGAGCACCCGGACGATCTCCGCCTCGTCGTCGCGGGCGGTAGCCACGATGACCGGCACCGAGCTGACCGCGCGCAGCATCCGCAGCAGCTCGCGGCCGTCCAGGTCGGGCAGGCCCAGGTCGAGCACGACGAGGTCGGGCCGGTCCTCCAGGGCGTCGCGGAGACCGGCCATCGCGGTCGAGGCGGCAGCCACCGCGTGCCCGCGTTCCCGCAACGCCCGGATCAGCGGCGTACGGATCGTCAGGTCGTCCTCGATGAGCAGAAGGCGGGCCACAGCTGGCAGGTTAACCGCTACCGCCGGCGGCCAGGCGCACGTTAACCATGCCTTAGCGTCCGGATGTGCCAACGACAAGGACGGATCGGGGATAGTCAGCGCATGGGCCGTCGTTCGATTCTCGTCGCCGCCGGGTGGGTGGCCACTGTCGCCGTGGCCACCCTGATCGGGTTGGGCGCGATCCAACTCGTCGGGGAGAGCATCACCGGCACTCCGGGCGGGGTGCGCAGCGCGGCGGAGATCGAACGGGCGCTCGCCTCGCCGGAGCCGGTGCCGACCGCCGCGACGGGCACCGGCTCGGCCGATCCGGGCACGACCGGCACCGTACCGAGCGCCAGCCCCGGCGTCCGTCGGGGGTTCGCCACCGACGGCGGCACGGCCGTGGCCGAGTGCGGCCCCGACGGTGTACGCCTCGTCTCCTGGGCGCCCGCGCAGGGCTACCGGGTCCGGGACGTGGACCGGGGCCCGGACGACGACGTCGAGGTCACGTTCGCGGGGCCGACCCGCCAGTACGAGTTGAAGGTGCGCTGCATCGGCTCGGAGCCGGTGGCCGTCGCCGACGACTAAGCCAGGTGTACGACGTGAGGGGTTTCTACGCCTACCACCGAGGCGTAGGCCGTGATTGCGTCCGGTTGTCCGCCCTGGAGGTACCTGTCCCGGGACTGCTCCCCTGCTCGACGCCTTTCGGGCTGCCGGAGGCAAGTCCCGAAGGCAGGCCCGGACCTAGGTCCGGGCACGGTGCCGCCCTCTTAACCCAGGTGCGGACAGCCCGATGCACGACAGACCTCATCGCCATCGGGACCGGCGTGCGCGACGACGCCCCTTGTGTTGACCGCTGGCGGGCCGTCGAACGGAATCAGTCGCCGTACCAGTGGAGCATCAGGCCCGGCTCGTCGCGCCACCGCGCCAGCAGTGCCCGTAGCGCCGCCACCAGCCCACGTTCCATGTCGTCATCTGCCGTCGCCTCGAGACGGTCGACTTCGACGTCGAGCTGCGGCAGATCCTCACGACTGAGTACGCCATCTGACCATGGGTCCAGCTGGCCCAAAATCGGCAGTCGGTTCCCCCCGGCCGCGTTCATCAACGGCAGTAGCTCCTCCACGGGCACGTCGAGCAGCAAGCCGCATTCCTCCGCATTGGCCCACTCTTCGGCGTCAGCACGGTGGCGTTCACGCCGCTGCGTCCGGGTAGCACGACGCAGGCTCTTCGGACGCGGCTGCGGAGGGCGCAGCACCAACAGCAGACCCACCTCGGCGACGGTACGGCATCACCTTCACTGAGCCTGTCCTACATCTGCGACCGGCCCACGGACATGGTGGAGAAGGGGTCAGCGGCACAACGGAAGGCCGGACCCCTGCCAGGGTGCGGGCCGTTTCAGCTTTCGTCGCGCGCCTGGTGTGGCCGGTGCTTCTTGATCCATTGTTCTACGTCGGCACGGTCCCAGACCCGCACCTTGCCGCTGGCCACCGTGTCGATGGGTGCAGGGAAGGTGGCACGGTTCGTGATCTCGGTGGCACGGGTGCGCGACACGCCGCCGAGCATGTCCGCGATGTCGGAGAGCGCCACGAGTCTCACTTCATGGATCGGTGGCCGGACCTGCCTGTTCCTTGAGGTGGAGCCGTGGCCATGGACGACGGACCCGTAACGTCAGCGCTGGTCATCTGGACTGCGCAACGGGTGATCACCCAGCATCACGAGTCACCGAGCCGCCGCGCGCAGTGCCGGGACGACGGGTGCGAGATGTCGACTTGGGCGCGGGACACACTCAAGGCGCACCGCGGGTGATCGAACGGGAGCTGCCCCGGTCAGTGTGGGTACCGATGCTGGCCCGGCAGACCGTCGCGCAGCACCAGGCGCACGGATCGTGCCGGCGCGGCCGGCCGGACGGTTGCACGGAGCTGCGGTGGGCCGGTGACCGGTTGAAGACCAGCCGCCTACCGGGGCCGACCACGCGCGGGGCCGCACCATGATCAGGTGATGAGAAGTAGTTCAACGCCGTTGCGATAGATGGAACGGCTGTTCGTCGACAAGCACTGCCTCGCCGATCATGGAGTTGTGGTGGGTGACAGAACGCCCGTAAAACCCCAAAGTCGGCACCACAACTCCATGATCGCCAAGCCGGGCCCCACCCGCTCCCCGATCGGGCACTTCCTGTCCCGGGTTGACCCGCCGGCTACAGCCCTAACGCAACGGTGTGGAGAAGTAGTTGTCAGGAGGCCATCTGAACTACTGGGCAGCACGTGATCGAGGGGAGTCCGCCCCCACCGCCCGATCGAGGGTGGGGGCGGACTCAGGTGGTGGTTCAGCTGGTGTACGCCTCCACCTCCCAGAGCGAATGGCCGTATCCGGTGCCCCGGGCGGTGCCGTAGATCCGCAGGTAGCGACCGTTGGCGGCGAGCCCGGTGTGCTCGTCCACGCCGCCGTCGGCCCCGGTCACCGTCTTGGCGGTGGTCCAGGTGGTGCCGTCGTTCGAGGTCTGGATCTGGTACGCGCTGCTGTACGCCGCCTCCCAGCTCAGCTTGACCCGGCCGATGGCGGTGGCGTTGCCGAGGTCCACCCGGATCCACTGCGGG
The DNA here is from genome assembly GCF_040647875.1 of Micromonospora sp. NPDC049230. Classification (NCBI taxonomy): domain Bacteria; kingdom Bacillati; phylum Actinomycetota; class Actinomycetes; order Micromonosporales; family Micromonosporaceae; genus Micromonospora; species Micromonospora sp. NPDC049230. The sequence goes on along the minus strand of NZ_JBEZCZ010000024.1, from coordinate 58,563 downwards.
TCGGCGAACGTGCTCGACCAGCGGGTGGTGAGGCTGCCGTCGACCGCCTGGGCACCGGACACGTCCGCGCCCTCGGCGCTCGACGTCGAGGTGGGCTTGTTCAACAGCAGGTTGCCGCCGGTCGGGCTCCCGGTGCCGCCGTACACCTCGAACTCGAACAGCGAGTAGCCCCAGGCGGTGCCCCGGGTGGTGCCGAGCAGCCGGATGTAGCGGCCGGTGCCGGTCAGCCCGGTCAGGTCGTCCACGCCGCCGTCGCCGCCGGTCACCGTCCGGATCGTGGTGAAGGTGACACCGTCCGGTGAGGTCTGGATCTGGTAGCCGCTGCCGTACGCCGCCTCCCAGGTCAGCTTGACCCGGTTGATGGCGTACGACGCACCCAGGTCCACGTCGATCCACTGCGGATCGCTGAACGCGCTGCCCCAGCGGGTGCCGCTCGCGCCGTCGAACGCGTTCGCCGGGGTGTAGGCCCCCTCGAAACTTGACGCGCGGGCCGGCTTGCCGCGCGCCAGGTTGGCACCCGGGTCCGGGTCCGGGTCCGGGCCGGGTCCGCCGGGGCTGCCGGAGAGGGTGAACTCGTCGATGTCGAACCACGGGCCGGCGCCCTTGAAGACCAGGAACAGGGTCCGGGTGCCGGTGGGTGCGGTGACCCCGCCGGTGACCGTGGCGAAACTGGCGTACCCGCCGGTGGGCACGACGGTGGCCGAGCCGACGAGCGGCCCGGTGGGTGAGTCGACGCGCAGTTCGACGGTGCCTCCCCCGCCGGCCGGTGCGCCGACGCGGGCGCTGAACGACTGGACGCCGGTCAGGTTGTACGGGCGGAACGAGATCCAGTCGTTGTTGTCGATGTAGCCGACCGCCGCGCCGCCGTGCCCGGCCGCTCCGGCGACGATCTGGACGCCTGACGAGTCGCCGAAGTGCTCGGCCTGACGGACCCGCGGTTGCAGGACCGCCTGGGTGTGCGTGGTCAGCGCCGGTTGGCCGCCGCCGCCCAGGTCGGTGTACTCGGCGTCGATGATGCCGAAGATGTTCGCCGCCGTGTCGTGCTCACCGTCGGCCGAGGTCTGGATGACCCCGGTGCAGCCCTGCGCGCTGCCGAGTTGGTGGCCGTGCGAGTCGTGACCGAGGACGTAGTTCACCTTGACCCGGGCGCAGTTGATCGCACCGTCCTGGGCGTCGGTGACTGTCACGCTGAACGGCACCGCGTCCCCGAAGGTGAAGGTCTGCCCGTTCAACGGCGTGTTCACGGTGACGACGGGGGCACTGTTGCCGACGGTGACGACAAGGCTCGCGGTGGCCGTCTTGCCGGTGGAGTCCCGGACCGTCAGCGTGGGGCTGCGGGTCCCGTTCGTGGTGTACGTGAAGCTCGGGTTCGCGGCTGTCGAGTCGGTGGTGCCGTTGTTGTCGAAGTCCCAGGCGTAGGTGAACGGGTCACCGTCCGGGTCCAGGGTGCCGGCCGAGGAGAAGGCCACCGTCAGCGGCGCGGTGCCACTTGTCGGCGTGGCCGACACCTTGGCGACTGGCGCGCGGCCCTCGCGGGCGTACTCGATGCGGTAGAGCGCCGAGTTGGCGTCGCCGTTGAACCAGCCGGTGCCGTAGTCGAGCACGTAGAGCGCACCGTCCGGCCCGAACTCCAGGTCCATGACCTGGGTGCCGGTCCACGGGAACGGGTTGATCTTCAGTGGTTGCCCGGACGCGTCGAGCTTGATGTTCTTGATCCAGCGACGACCGAACTCACCGGCAAAGTAGGTCCCGTCGTAGTACTCGGGGAACGCCACCGGCGAGGTGTTGTTCCGGTCGTACCGGTAGACCGGGCCGCCCATCGGCGACAGGCCGCCGCCGGTGAACTCCGGGGGCGAGCCGGAGCCGCCGTACGGCAACCAGGCCGGGACGGCCGGCGGCAGTTGGGTGATGCCTGTGTTGTTCGGCGAGTTGTTCACCGGCCCACCGGCGCAGTCGAACTTCGCCCCGGACGGCCCGGACGGGAAGGTGTAGTCGTTGTAGGCGTCGTTGCGGGCGGTGCAGTACGGCCAGCCGTAGAAGCCGGGCCTGTCGATGCGGGCGAACTCCACGTTGCCCGCCGGTCCCCGGTTCGGGTCGGCGGTGCCCGCGTCGGGACCGTAGTCACCGAGGTAGACGACGCCGGTGGCCCTGTCCACGCTCATCCGGAACGGGTTGCGGAACCCCATCGCGTAGACCTCCGGTCGGGTCCGCGCGGTGCCCGGGGCGAACATGTTGCCGGCCGGAATGGTGTAGCCGCCGGCGGCGCTCGGCTTGATCCGGAGCACCTTGCCGCGCAGGTCGTTGCTGTTGGCCGAGGTGCGCTGCGCGTCGAACGCCGGGTTACGCCCGGCCCGCTCGTCGATCGGGGTGAAGCCGGCCGAGTCGAACGGGTTGGTGTCGTCACCGGTGGACAGGTACAGGTTGCCCGCCGCGTCGAAGTCCATGTCACCGCCGACGTGGCAGCACATGCCCCGGCTGGTCGGCACGTTGAGGATCAGCGTCTCGCTGGCCAGGTTGATGGTGTTGTCCGCGTTGACGGTGAACCGGGCCAGCCGGTTGACGCCGTCCCAGACGGCGAACTGGGCAGGTGTGCCCTCGGCGGGCGCCCCGCCGCCGGGAGTGCTCAGTGGCGGGGCGAAGTAGGCGTACACCCAGCGGTTGGTGGCGAAGTTCGGGTCGGCCTTGATGCCCTGTAGGCCCTCCTCGTCCCCGGTGTAGACCGGCAGGGTGGCGGCGACCTTGGTGTTGCCGGCGGCGTCGGTGTGCCGGATCACGCCGTCGCGGGAGGTGTGCAGCACACCCCGGTCCGGCAGGACGGTGAGGCTCATCGGCTCGCCGGTCTCGGCCGCGCCCCTGGCCAGCTCCACCTGTTGGAAGCTGCTGGTGACGGTGGGGCCGCAGTCGGCGTCGACAGCCCCGGCGGCGGTCTGGATGCCGCCGAGCAGGTGTTGCCGGAAGGCCGCCTCGGTGTACGACGCGTCGGTGTGCCCGAGGCCCGTGTACCAGGCTCGACCGCCGGAGTAGTTCTGGCACCAGGAGATCGGATGGTCGGCGCCCATGCTCCCGCCGGTGTAGGTGCTCTCGTCAAGCGTGGCCAGCACGTGCGCGGCGCCCCGGGGGTTGGTGCGGTAGTTGTACAGCTCGTCGAACCGGCTCCACCGCTGCGGCAACGTCGCGGTGGACGGGTGCGCCTGGTCGGCGACAGTGACGGTGGCGGTCTGCTCGGCCGGGTGCGCGGCGAAGTACGCCCCGACCAGCCCGCCGTACCAGGGCCAGTCGTACTCGGTGTCCGAGGCGGCGTGCACGCCCACGTAGCCGCCCCCGCCGGTGATGTAGCGCTCGAACGCGGCCTGCTGGGCGGCGTTGAGCACGTCGCCGGTGGTGGACAGCCAGATCACCGCGGCGAACCGGTCCAGGTTGGCGTCGGTGAACTGGGCGGCGTCCTCGGTGGCCTCGACGGTGAAACCGTTGGCGGCGCCGAGCTGCTGGATGGCGGTGATGCCCGGGGTGATGGAGCCGTGCCGGAAGCCGGCGGTCTTGCTGAACACCAGCACGGTGAACGGCGCGGCGCTGGCCGCGGGTGGCACGGCGACGATGCCGCCGGCCACGAGGATCGCGCTCAGCGCGACGCCGAACCACGATCTCAGGGATCTGCGCACGATTGTCCTTTCGCGGTGCGAGGACGGCGTGCGCCGATCACGCCTGGGCGGTGGAGTGAGGTATGTGCATGCATCGTTGCGGCCGGATCCCCGGCGCGTCAAGCACTCTTCCGCTATCCGTGAGAGCGTTATCTCCGCAGGTCAGGCGCGACTCTCCGAAGCAAGATCAGATAACCGTTTTCCGACCCGCGCGTGGGGCCCCGCCGCGACCGGGACCCCACCCGGCGGCCATCGCAAGACGTCAGCGCGAGTAGTACTCGACGACGAGTTGCTCGTCGCAGACGACCGGGACCTCCGACCGCTGCGGGAGGCGGGTCAGCCGCGCCGTCAGGCCCGACAGGCTGACCTCCAGATAGGGGGCCGGACGTTCCGAGGCGTGCGCCCCGGCCGCCGCGACGACGAACGGCGCCTTGCCCCGGCTGCGTTCCGCCACGGCGATGACGTCGCCGGGCCGCAGCCGCGCCGACGGTCGGTCCACGCGCCGGCCGTTCACCGTGACGTGCTGGTGGGTGACGACCTGGCGGGCCTGGTAGATGGTGCGGGCGAACCCGGCGCGCAGCACCAGCGCGTCCAACCGGCTCTCCAGCTCGACGATCAACTCCTCGCCGGTCTTGCCCGACCGGCGCACCGCCCTGTCGAACGCGCGCCGAAGCTGCCCCTCGTGCAGGTCGTACTGGGCCTTGAGGCGCTGCTTCTCCAGCAGCCGGACCTTGTAGTCGCTGGTGGTGCGGCGAGCCCGGCCGTGCTGCCCGGGTGGGAACGGTCGACGCTCGAAGTAGCGCACGCACTTCGGGGTCAGCGCGATGCCCAGAGCGCGGGAACGCCTGACCTTGGGACGGGTCTGATTCATCAGTCACCTCTCTAGTAAGGTAAGGCTAACCTTATTAGGAGATGATCGCCGTGAGCAACCCCTCGACCAGCACGGACACCATCGACGACGCGGGCGTGCGACTCCGCTCGATGCTCGCCGCCGCCGACTCCCTCACCCTGCACATCCCGGGGATCGAGGCGTACGTCGCCGGGCGGCACGTGGTGGCCGACGACGGGCGGCTGCGGATCGACCTGCCGGCCGGCTGCCACCTGACCCACCACCTCGCGCAGCAGCGGGAGACCGTGGCGATGGTCGAGGTGACCGACCTGGCACCCACCCCGGTCCGCAGTCGGGTACGCGGGCGCGGCACGCTCACCGGCTGGCTGGTGACCGAGACCGTCCCGACCGACAGTGATCAGGAGCTGGTGGCGGTCCTCGACCTCGCCACCGCCGAGCTGACCGCCGACGGCCGCACCACCTCCGTCGACCCGGACGCCTTCGTGGCCGCCCGGCCCGACCCACTGGCCACTGCCGAGGCCGACCTGCTGTGCCACCTCGACCACCATCACCCGCAGACCGTCGACCGGCTGTGCCGGCTCATACCGACCCACCACCTCCAGGGTGTCCGCCGAGTCCGGCCGGTCCGCCTGGACCGGCACGGCGTCGTGCTCCGGTTGGAGCTGGCCCGGGGCGACCGGGACGTCCGGCTGCGGTTCGGGGCGCCGGTGCGGCATCCCGACCAACTCGGCGACCAGATCGAGGCGCTGCTCCGCCAGGCGCACGGCTGCCGAAGCCGACGTGCTCGCTGACTGACCGGCACTGATCAGCGCGGTTAGGGAAGGCTCGCCTCTGCAAAATCTCCCCGAAAGAGCCAGCTGATGGGGAGTTGTCCCGTCGAAGCCGGGTACTGAGCTTGCCAGGCACACCGACGGAAGCGAGATCGCTGATGACCGACATGCTGGAGATGCCGCGGGTACACGAGTGCACAGTCACCGACTGCGGCTACAACCACGATGGCTGCCACGCGTTCGCCATCACCATCGGGCAGCAGAACGCCACCTGCGCGACGTTCATCGACACCTCGACAAAGGGCGGGTTGGACCGCGTCATCGCCCAGGTCGGCGCCTGCAAGCGCGGCGACTGCCAACACAACGCCGAGTTGGAGTGTCACGCGCCGTCCATCCGGGTGGGCCCGGGGCAGGACATCGCCGACTGCCAGACGTACCAACCGCGCTGAGCGCGGCGCGGGCACCGGTGGGGGCGACCGTCCGGGGTCGCCCCCACCGCCCGTCAGCGACCGCCCGCGACCAGCTCGGCGATCATCCCCTCGCAGCTGCGGACGACGACCTGGGCCCCGCGCCGTTGCGCCAGCGGAAGCAGGGGATCCTCGGCCCGGTCCCGCCACCGCCACTGCGCGTCGGCGGCGGCCTCCCAGAGTCGCTGCACCGTCGCCTCGTGCTCCACGCCCAGCCGAGCCGCGAGGCCCACCCCGTTGCCACCGACGAGCCGCTGTGCCTCGGCGGCCAACTCCGCGTCGAAGCCGAGCCGGGTGCCGCGCAGCGCGACAAGCAGGCGTAGCTCCCGGAACTCGTGCGCACCGGCGAGGATCCGCTCGATGGCGCCGGCCAGCTCCGCGGACCCACGGGTGGGCTCGGCCCGCAGCAACATCTCGACCGCGGCCAGCGCGGACCGGGCCTTGAGCGCGTCGGCACGGTCGATGAAACAGCGGGTCACCGACTCGCGCAACTCGGTGAGACCGCTGCGCCGAATGAGCTCGGCGGAGAGTTTCACGCGGCTGTCGAACCCGCCGCGCACCAGTGTGGTCGCCAGCCGGACGCCGAAGACGCCGAAGCGGTCCAGCAGTGCGGCACGCACCTCGGTTTCCAACCGTACCGGCAGCTCACCGTGCAGGAAACGGTCGGCGGAGAGCAGGTGGGCGTCCAACTCCGCCCTGGGCACCTGGGCGATGGCCGCGAGCGCGGCGAAGTCCGACTCGCCGAGCATCCGGCCGGCCAGGCCGATCATCCCGCTGCACGCCACCACGTTCACGCTGAGCGCGCTGACCCGTGGATCGCGGTAGTGCCGACGCGCGAGCTGGCGGGCGGTGAGCAGGCCGTCGATCCGACCTCCGCCGATCTCGTCCGCCCGGGACAGCACCATGATCACGTTGACCGGGGCGGTCTGCCCGACCACGCCGTCCCGGCCGGACTCCAGCACCCGCAGATCACTGTCGCGCGCGTCGCGGGTCAGATACAACACCGCGTCCGCGTCCCGCAACACCCGCTCCAACACCGGCGCCCGGCCCTGCTCGACGCCGCCGCTGACCGCCGGGGTGTCGATGAGCGTGACCTGCCGCAGCGCCCGCGTCGGCCACCGCACCACGATGTCGCGTACGTCCCCCGCGCCCCAGCCGAGATCCACCCGCAGGCCGGTCGCCGACTTGACCACCGTCAACTCCTGCGGCGGCTGACCGGCCGGATAGGCGGTCGCGCGGGGCTCGGCGCCGTCCTCGTACCAGGTGAACGCCCCGTCCGCCCTCTCGACCGGCGCGACCTCCTCCCCCATCAGCGCGTTGAGCACCGTCGACTTGCCCGAACGCCACGGGCCGGCAACCGCGATCCGCAGCGGTTGCTCCAGGCGGGCGACCTGGTGGCGCAACTGCCCGACGGCCCGGGGGTTGTCCTGGTAGAGGTCGATGGCCTGGTGCAGCAACCCCCAGGCCGCCTCGTCGAGGCGCTGCCCCACGGTCATGCCTGCGGCTCCAACGGCAGCGGGGCGGAACGCGTGCCCGTCAACTGCTGGGCCTGCTCGTGCAGTGCGGCCAACCGGGTCATCTTCAGCCGGATCTCGCGCTGCCGCTGCTCGCGCAGCGAGGCATCGGTGTCGGCCTCCTGCTTGGCGCTGCGGAACGACTGGACGATCGCCTCCTGAAGCTCCTCGGTCAGGCCCGTGAAGTGGTCCCGCAACATCCGCTGCACCTGCCGGACGGCGTCGCGGCAGTCGCGGATCATCCGGACGAAGAAGTCGTCGACATGTCGCTGGATGGCCGTCTTGACCGTCGCCTGCCGGCGACGGAGCAACTGCTTGCTCTCGTCGCGGATGCTCTTGCCGCCGAACAGCGCCCCGATCCCCACCGAGACCGGATTGATCATCGGCATGCCGGCCAGGGTGGTCGCCAGGCCGAACATCAGCATCCCGCCGTAGGAGCCCTTCATGCCGGTGAACAGCTTCTGACTCGCGGTGAACCGGTCGATCGTCGGCATCTGCAACTCCGGCAGGCGCTCACCGATGTCCTCCGGCATCGTCATCGACCAGGGCGGCAGCACGTCGTAGCCGTACCTGTTGAAGTTGGCGGCCACCCGGCGGGCGATCCAGTCGCAGCGCTGGACCAGCCACTCGTGGTTGGCCTCCGCGGCCTCCACCAGGCTCCGCTCCAGCCAGTCCTGGAAGGTGTCCCAGGCGACGAGGGGATCGGCGGTGTCGAACGCCTCGTCGACAGTGCGCAGGATCTGTCGGGTCCGGTCGCGCAGGTCGTACTCGATGTCGGACAGCAGGTCGCCGATCTCGTCGCTCAACGTGTTCTGCCAGCGCGTGGAGCACCGGCGCAGCTCGTCGACCTCGCGCTGTGCGGCGTGCAGCCGGGAGATCGGCCCGGACTGCTCCTCGGCCTCCTGGGTCGCCAGCTCGGCGCGCAGCGGCGCGGCCAACTGCTCCACCACCGTCCGAGCCACCGTCTGCACCGAGGCCCTGGCCAGGTGGTCGGCCTTGCCGGCTAGGTCCCGCTGTAGTCGGGCGATCAGCACGGGGAACCCGGACTCGGCGTTGAGACCCCGGTCGTCGGCACCGGCGGCGCGCAGGCGCAACGTCGCCGAGACCGGGATGAGCGTCGCCGGGATGCCGGCTTCGGCCAGGTGCTGCCGGTTGCGCTCGGCGACCGCGCGCCAGTCCGCCACCAGATCGGTCTTGCTCTGCACCACGATCACGTTGGGGTGCGAGCGCACGACGTGCAGCAGCATGTTGAGTTCGGCGACCGACAGGTCCCGGGTGGAGTCGGAGACCAGCAGCACGGTGTCGGCGCGGGCGGGAGCGGCGACCGGGGCGGCGCCGCCGAGACCGGTGACCTCGTCGGTGCCGGGAGTGTCCACAAGCACCAGCCCGGCGCCGAGCAGGGCGCGGGGCACCCCGATCTCGACGTACGCGGGACCGCCGCCCGGCTGTCGTCCGACCATGCCGGCCACGCTCTGGGCGACCTGGTCGAGCGCCACCGGGGTCCGCTCGACGGCCACCGCGAGCGCGGTGCCGGCGGCACCGCCGCGGGCGGGTGGCGCCTGCGCGACAGCGGCGGACGGGGCCTCGGCATGCTGCACCACCGTCGGCAGGACTGTCGTGCGCCCGTCGCCGACCGGGCAGGCCGGGGCGTTGATGATCGCATTGATCAACTGACTCTTGCCCTGGTTCGGTTCACCGATGACCAGGACGCGCAGCGTCGGGTCCAGCAGTTGGGCACGCCTCTGCCGGACCGTCTGGAGCAGGTCGCCTCGACCGTGTGCACTGCACGTGCGGGCGATGTCGTCCAGCACGTCCAACCAGATCCCGGCCATCACCGCACCAAGTGTGCGGATTTCGGCTCAATTATCAAGAGGTTCCGGAACGGGAACCGGAGAGGGCCGGATCGCCCGAGACGATCCGACCCTCCGCTCCGACCGGAAATCCGGGTCAGAGCAGGCCGCCGGTGAGACCCAGCAGCCCGTGATCGGACGAGGCGTGCGGGTCGCCGCCGAGCACACCATCGGTGACCCCGCCGGTCACGTCACCGACAGTGCCGGTGACACCGGGGAGGAGGCTGTCCACCTGGTGCGTCACGCCGCCCACCGTCGACTGCACGTCGAGCGGCGGGACCACACCGCCGACGACACCGTCGCCGTGCCCGAGGCCCAGCCCACCAAGGGTTTCGTCGACACCGAGGGAGCTGACGAGCCCGCCGATCTGGCCGTGGGCGCCGGGGAGGACGCCACCGACCAGGTCGCCGCCGATCAGGTTCGGGTCGGTGCCGCCGAGCAGACCGCTCGCGTCACCGACGGTGCCGGTGACGTCGCCGATCACCGGGTCCGCGATCGCGTCCACCGGCTGCACCACGTCGGCGTCGAGGGTGTACGCCACATCGGAGACGCCCGCGAAGTCGGTGTCGAGACCGGACGGGCCGACGCCCAGGCCGATCCCCGGCAGCACGGTGACCCCGGCGGCGGCCGTCGACGAGTCCACAGCGATGGCGCCGAGCACGCCGGCCTTGATGTCCACGCCGGTGGGGGACGTCGTCACGCTGATCTGCTGCGCCACGCTCTGCAACTGACCCACCACATCCGTGGCGTCGGTGAGCAGCGGGTCCAACCCGAGCTGCCCGACCGGCGAGGCCAACGGCGCGAGGCCGGCCCCCGGCGCGTAGTCGACGACAAGCGGCACGACGTCCTGCACGTCCGCCGCGGTGATGTCGGTGAGCCCCGCGCCCCGCAGCGCGCCCTCGGGGTCGAGGTCGAAGGCCGACCGCGCGTCGGGGTTCGTCAGCAGGTCGAGCACGAAGTCGTGGAGGGTCTGGTGCGAGTCCATGTGCCGGGTTCTCCTCGGATGTGGCGTCGGCGGGTGTCGTACGTCGACAGTGACGCTATGGCCGGGGGCCCGCCCCGGGCATCGGGGCTCAGCCCGCATCCGGCCCGGTTGAACTAGGGGCTCCGCCACCTCGTACGTTAGGGGGACAGGGGGAAACCGTCCCGGCGAGATTAGGGTCCCGACCAGGGGCTGATCTCTGGTACGAACGTAGGAGCCCGCGGGGTTCGCCGGGGGTGGGTCGTCGAGAGCACCGACACCATCGCCACCGACCGGCCAACTCACGGGGGGAGAAGAGACGATGGCGTACGTCCTGGGGATAGACATCGGGAGCACCAACACCGCCGCCGCGGTCGCACGGCGAAACGGCGCTAGCTGGGCCCGCCCCGAGGCGGTCCCGCTGCACGTCGACTCCCCTGTCGTACCGTCGGTGCTGTGTCTGTCCGAGGACGGCTCGCTGCACGTCGGCGAGCCCGCGACCGACGACGGCAGCCGCACCACACGAGACTTCGTCCACCGGATCGGCGACGACGTGCCACTGCTGCTGGGCGGCGAGGCGTGCACACCGCAGACGCTGACCGCGGAGCTCGCGGCGTGGGTGGTCGACCGGGTGCACGCCCTGGAGGGCGGTCCGGCCGAGGCCGTCGTGCTGAGCCACCCGGCGGGGTGGCGCCCCTACCGGCGAGAGGTGCTGCACCGGGCCCTGTCGGCCTTCGGCCTGCGGCACGTGACGTTGCTGCCGCGCACGGTCACGGTGGCCGAGAGCCACGCCGCCCGCGGGTTCGCGGGCACCACGGCCGTCGTCTACGCCCTGGGAGGCAACAGCTTCGAGGCTGCCCTGGTGCGTCGCACCGCCCACGGGACGTACGAGACGTTCGGCACGCCCCAGGGCCTCGACTCGGTTGGCGGCGCCGACTTCGACGAGGCACTGGCCGAGCACGCCCGTACGGTGCTGGCCCGGGAGTTGGCCAGCACCGCCCGTCGCGGCACCCAGGCCGCGTTGCGCGGGCTGCGTGCGGAGTGTGACCGGGTCAAGCGGGTGCTGACCGTCGACCTGGCGGCCGACGTGGTGTTGGCGCTGCCGGGCGGCCCGGCGCGGATCCCGGTGACCCGGGCGCAGTTCGAGCACATGATCCGGCCGCTGGTGCAGGCCACCGTCGACCTGCTGCTGCGGGCCGTGCGGAGCGCCGACCTGACGCCGGCGCAGCTCGACGGTGTCCTGCTGGCGGGAGGCGCGACCCGCGTTCCGCTCGTCACCGAGCTGATCAGCGCGGCCCTCCCGGTGCCGGTCGAGGTCGAACCGGACTCGCAACTGACCGCCGCCGCCGGAGCGGCACTGGCCGCCGTCCAGGTGGTGTCGCCGCGCCCGCGCCCGCCGGCACCGGTCCGCGACCCGGTACGCGGCGCCGGACGGGCCACCATTCCGGCACCGCACCGCCCCCACCACGACACCGTCCCGGGCGATCCGCCACCGCGGCCCCCGGTCCGGGTCCTCCCACTGGATCTGCCGAAGCCGTCCCGCCTGGCACTGGCTCGGGGCCGGGGACGCGAAGGATGACCCCAATGATCATGAATGACATCGCCGCACCCGGGCTGACCCTGGACAAGGGGCCACAGGCCCTGCTGGACAGGGTCGCGCAGGACCCGACCGGCCCGCTGGCCGTCGGCATCGCCGGCCCCGGCGGTCACGGAAAGACAGCGCTGCTGGCCGAGCTGGCGCGGTTGCACCAGCGGGCCGGGATCACCGTCCACACCGCCGCCCCGGAGCCCGGTGCACCCGTCGACCCCGACGCGCTGGTGCTCGTCGACGACGCGCACCTGCTCGACGACGCGCGGATCGAGGTGCTCCTGCGTCTGCTCGCCACCCGCCGGCACCGCCTGGTGGTCGCCCATCGCCCGTGGCCCCGGTCGGCGGCGCTCAGCGAGCTTGTCGACTCTCTTCGACGGGACGGGCAGGCCGTGCTCCTCACGCCGTTCACCAGGGAGCAGACCGCCAGCTACCTCGCCGCCGCACCGGAGTTGGGCCGCCACGACGACCTTGTCGACTTCGTCCACACGCAGACCGCCGGCGTCCCCCGCGACGTCGAACGGCTGGTCCGCGGCCTGGCCGGCGGGGAGCCCCAGACCGGCACGATGGTCCACCCGCCCCGGTCCGTCCTCGGGGAGTTCGGTCCGGACCTGGACGTGCAGCCCGCCGCCGTCCGGCGGCTGCTGCTCGCCGTCGCGGCCGGCGGCGCGCTGCCGGCGGGCATGCTCGCCGCGCTCCTGGGCGGGGACCCGGCGGCGGTGGACGAGGTAATCGCCACGACCCGGGCAGCCGGGCTGCTCGGCGCGGACGGCCGGCTCGCGCCGATCGTCCGACGGGCCGTCACGACGCTCAGCCCCACCACCGACCGGAGCGCGGTCTGGCGCCGGCTCACCGAGTTGCAGCTCGCGCGGGGCGGCGCGGTGCTGCCGCTGGTCCGTTCCCTGCTCGCGGTCGGCGCGCTCGGCGACTGCCCGGCCTCGACCCTGGCCGCGGCGGCGGGTGAGGCCCTGGCCGACGAGCCGGCGTTCGCCGCCGAGCTGTTCGCCGCCGCCACCGCGGCCGGGCAGCCGGCCAGCGCCCGACAGTCGCTCGCCGTCGCGCTCGCCGGCAACCTCGACGACGCCCTGCGGCTGGCCGACCGGCTGTTGGCCACCGCCGCCCCACCGGACCGCCGCGAGGCGGCGGTGGTGGCCGCGACCGCCCTGGCGCACCGCGGCCACATCGGCCGCAGCGTGGAGCTGTACCGGTGGTCGGGCACCGCCTCGGCGCTGGCCTTCGCCATCGTCGGCGGGCTCGCCACCGGAGACCCGAACGCCGCCGCCGGCTCGCCGGCCAGCGACCCGGCCGGCGAACCGCCGACCCTGCACGCCAGCGCCGCCCGACTGATGGCCGACGGGGTACGCGAGAGCGTGAGCGGCCCGCCGACCGCCGCGCTCTCCACGCTCGTGCAGGCCGCCGCACTACTCGAACCGGACGGCCGGGCGGCCCTGCTACCGGACAGCCCGGCGGCGCTCGCCGCGCTGACGGCTGTGCACTGCGGTGAGCTGGAGATCGCCGAGCAGGTGTTGCACCGGGCCCTGGGCGCCGGTGTCGGTGGCCCGCTGATGGCTCGCCGGCACCGGCTGTTGCAGGCCTGGATCCTGATGGTCCGGGGCGAGACGCGCGCCGCGACCGAGCACCTCGCCGCGGTGACGCTCGACGGGCGGCAGTTGGAGTCACGCGACCTGCTCTTCGCCGCCGCGATCCGGATGGGCGTGGGCCGCCGCAACAGCGACATCGGGGCGCTCAAGCGTGGCTGGGGGCAGGCGCTGGAGGCGGTGGTCCGGCACCCCGTCGACCTGTTCACGCTCCTGCCGCTGGGTGAGCTGGCCATCGCCGGCGCGCGCCTCGGTGACCTGGCCCGCCTCGAACCGTACCTGCGGGAGGCCCGGGCCCTGCTCGGCCGACTCGACGATCCGCCACTGTGGAGTGTGCCGCTGCACTGGAGTGGCCTGCACGCCGCGATCCTCACCGGAGCGCCGGCCGTCGCCGACGACCATGTGGCGGCTCTGCTGGCCGCGGCCGACCACAGCCGGTACGCCGCGGTGGTCGCCGCCGCCGCGGAATGCTGGGTGGAGGTGCTCCGGGGCGTCGTCGACCCGGCCCGCGTGGAGGCCGCCGCCCGCGCGCTGCACGACACCGGGCTGTGCTGGGACGGTGCGCGCCTCGCCGGTCAGGCCGCCATCCGCACCGCGGACCGGCGGGCGATGACGACCCTGCTGGAGTGCGCGCGGGCGTTGCAGGGGCGACCACCCGGCGGGCACGGCGAGCCGACGCCGACGAGCACCGGGAGCGCCACGCGGGTCGCCGGCCCCACCCAGCAGGGGCTCAGCGACCGGGAGTACGAGGTCGCCGAGCTGGTGCTGGCCGGGCTGACCTACCGCGAGATCGGCGACCGGCTCTTCATCTCGGCCAAGACCGTGGAGCACCACGTGGCGCGGATGCGCAACCGGCTCAACTGCGCCAACCGCACCGAGTTGCTGGCTCTGCTGCGCACTCTCGTCGCCGACCGGGCCAGCGACACGGCCGGGCAGCCGTGGCCGCAGCGGGCGACGCGATGAGGGGTCCACGACGCGGGCGTTCCCGCACCGAGCGGAGCGGGGCGTGACGCGAGACGAGGTCCGGCTGCTGCGGACCAGGCTTGTCGTGCTGGCCGCCGTGCTTCTCACGCTCTGGTCGTTCGCGGCCTATGTGACCAGCCAGGACGCCATCGACCTGCTGCGCGTGCGGGCTCTGGCGGACACCCTGGGGCAGCCCATCGACCGGCTGATCCTGAGCCTCCAGACCGAGCGCCGGGCCAGTGCCGAGGCGATCGCCGGGGCCGGGTCGACGGCGACCCCGCTGGGCGGGGCACGCGAGGGCACCGACCGGGCCGCCGCCGAGCTTCGCGAGTTCACCGAGGGCCGCGACATCCGGCTGCTCAGCGCGGGCGAGGTGCGCGACCGGGCCGACGAGTTGGTCCGCCGGCTCGACGGCCTGAGCACGATCCGGACCCAGTTGGACGCCGGGCACCTCGACCAGGCCACGGCGGTTGACGGGTACGACCAGGTCATCGACGTCGCCTTCCGGGTGTACGGCCCGGAGTGGGGCGCGTACGAGAGCGCGCTGGCCGCCGACACCCGTGCGGTGATCGCGCTGGCCCGCGCCCGGGAGTTGCTGGCGCGGGAGGACACCCTGGTCAGCGCGGCCCTGACGGCCGGGCGGCTCGGAGTCGACGATCGACGCCGACTGACCGCGCTCGTCGACAACCAGCGATTCGCGCGTGCCGAGGCGGCGGCCGGGCTGCCCGCCGACGGCCCCGGTGCGCACCAGCGGATCGCCACCGGCCCCGAGTTCGCGGGGCTGATCACCCTGGAGGACCGGCTGTTGCGGGCGGACGCCGCCAACGTCCTGGCCGGGACCACCATTCCGGGCTGGCGGGCCGCCGCGGACACCGCCCTCGGCGCACTACAGGCACTTGTGACGAGCACTGCCCGCAGCAGCGTCGAGCGGGCCACGCCGGGTGCCGCGGTGATCGTCGCGCGTACCGGCGCGGTGGTGGGGTTGGGCCTCGTCGTGGTGCTCGTGCTCCTGTTGAGCTGGGCGCGCACCGTCCGACGGCTGGCCGACGAGCTGACCCGGCCGGTCGTGCACCCGCCGGCCCCGACCCCGGATGTCGTGGCACCGCCCGCCGGCCCCGACCGGGAGCTGTTCCTGCGGGTCACCCGCCGCAACCAGGTCCTGCTGCGCGACCAGCTCAATCTGCTGGACGGGATGCAGCGCCGGGAGCGGTCCGCCGAGGAGAGCACCGAGCTGTTCCAACTCGACCACCTGACCACCCGGGTCCGCCGCAACGTGGAGAAGCTGATCGCCCTTGCCGGCGCGACGCCCGCCCGCCGCTGGCGGCGCGCGGTGCCACTGCTCGACGTGGCACGCGGTGCCGTCGCCGAGGTGCCGGACTACCACCGGGTCCTGATCGCGCCGCACTGGCCGTGGTCGCTCGCGGGCCCGGCCGTCACCGACGTCGTCCACCTGCTGGCGGAGCTGATCGAGAACGCCCTCGCCTTCTCGCCGGCGGACACCACCGTCCGGGTCAGCGGCGAGCACCGACCGCAGGGGTGCGCCGTTCTGGTCGTCGACGACGGGCCCGGTCTGGACGCCACCGCGCTGGCCGACGCCAACCACCTGCTCGGCAGCCCGCCGGCCGCCCCGCCCACGGGCCCCACCGGCCTGTACACCGTCGCCGTGCTGGCCGGCCGTTGTGGGGCCCACGTCTCGCTGCGTCCCAGCCGGCGCGGTGGGACGGCGGCGACAGTGCTCCTGCCGGCCCGACTGGTCCCGGGCGGCGGCACCGTCCGGGGCCCGTCCACCGCGCCACCCACCACCCCGTACCCGCCGGCGCACGACGGCACCGGCCCACCCGAGCCGAACGGCGACGGCGCGCTGCCGACGCGGGTCCGCCAGAGCGGACCCACCGGCCCCGAACACGGCAGGGCCAGCCTCGACACTGTCGAGATGCCGGTCGCCAGAGCAGCGAGGAGACACCAATGACCCCTGCAGTGGTCACCGACGACGGCCTGACCGGTGCCCTGGACCGCCTGGTCGACCGAGTGCCCGGCGCGGAGTTCGCCGTCGTGCTCTCCCCGGACGGGCTGGCCCTCGGCGGCTCCCGGCGGGTGGAGGGCAAGCTGGCCGAGCAGATCTCCGGCGTGGTCGCCGGTCTGATCGCGTTGGGGCTGGCCGCCACCCGCACCTGCGACGCGGGCGCTCTGCGTCAGGTCGTGGTGCAGATGGCACGGACGTTCCTGTTCGTCGCCACCATCCCGAACGGGACCATCCTCACCGTGCGGATCGCCGGTGACGACGTCAAGGTCGGCGACATGGCGTACGAGGTGGCGCTGTTCGTGGGGCAGGCCGAGCGGCACCTGCCGATCACACTGGGGCCGGCCTCCTCGGCGACGATCGGGGACACTGGTGCACACCAGCGGCGGCACTGACGAGGCGTGGTACGACGACGACGCGGGCCCGGTCGCCAGGCCGTACACGATGACCGGCGGGCGCACCTCGTCCGCACACGGTCAACTCGACCTGATCTCGCTTGTCGTCGCCCGGCGGGCCGGCACGCCGCCCACACCGCTCTTCCCCGAACAGGCGCGGATCGTCGAGCTGTGTCACCATCCGGTGTCGGTCGCGGAGGTCGGCGCCGAGTTGGACCTCCCACTGGGGACCGTCCGGGTGCTGCTCGGCGACCTGCTGGCGGCCGGGCTGATCGAGACGCACGACCCGCCGATGTTGTCGGAGCTGCCGACCGAGGATCTGCTCGAGGCGATACTCGTCGGGCTCCGCGACCTGTGACCGGTCGGCTGCCCCGCGCGACCGGGACGGATCGCGGGCGGGCATCCGGCGACGAACCGAAGGAGAGACAGGCAGTGCCGGCAACCCCACCCCAGCCACGCCGTACCGTGGCGATCATCCTGCTGGACCGGCTGGTGGCCTTCGCCACCGCTGCCCGGCGGGTGCTCACCGGTCGGGACGACGTCTCGCGGGCCACCTGGTTGGCCGTGATCGCGGTGCTCGGGGTGCTGGTCGTGACGGCCGTCCTCGTCGCCGGGGTGCTGCGGACGCCGGAGAAGCTGACACCTGTGACGCTCGATCCGCCACTGTCGGTCGACCGGGAGAGCACACCACCGCCCGGCACGCCCCGGGCGCAGGCGCGACCCGCGGCCACCAGCCCGGCGGTGCCCGCTCCCCCGCCGGCCGCCTCGGCCACCGCGGTCCCACCGACCGCCGGGGCGTCGACCAGCCCCGCGCCGACCGGTTCGACAGCGACTGCCACGCCGGCCGCCCTGGTCGCCGACTTCGCCATCGAGGACACCGCGCTGCTCAGTTATGGCGCGGCGGTGACTATCAGCAACCCCGGCTCGGCGCCGGCGCCACAGTGGACGTTGGTGGTCACCCTGCCCCGGGAGTCGCTGCGGGTCAGCGCGGTCGAGGGCGCACGGGCCACCCGCGACGGCGCGGTGTGGACGTTCGTGCCGGACGGCACGGCGGGCCAGGTGCCGGGCAGCGCGTCGGCCCGGGTGACGTTCCGGGTCAACGGCGCGCCCGCCGGCGCCGCCCCCGAGGCGTGCACCATCGACGGGGCCGCCTGCACCGGCCTGTCGAACTGACTGTCGGTGGACGGATGGGGCGGCCCACCCGAAGGTCGGCCGCCCCTGCCGGACGCCGGGGGTCTACTGCTGGTTGAGGCGCAGCGCGAGGTCGATGACCAGGTATTTCACGGCGAAGCCACCGGTCAGCTGGGCCGTGCCGGTGAGCGGGTCGATCTGGTACACCTGGCTGGGGAAGCCGCCGTTGAGGACGGCGTAGGCGTTGTTGCTCACCGCTCGCCCGCCACGCAGGGTGCTGTGGATGTCGAAGCCGGCCCGTGGGTTGGCGGCCACGCCCAGGCTGCCGGTGGCGACGAGCTGGCCGGCGTTGGCCGGGGACTGTAGCGCGACCTGGTCGAGGTTGGTGTCGACATCGAACAGCGTGGTCGCGGTGCTGGGATCGAGGTCGACGTTCGTGTAGGCCGCCGCGGTCAGCCCGGGGGCGGCGGTGACCGCAGGCGGGTAGGTGAGGGTGCCGTCGGCGAGGGTGACGCCGCCGACGTTGACGTTGTGCCGCAGATTCTGGCCCACGTCGCTGATGATGCGCAGCCGGTCGGCGGCCGGGTTGAAGTCGACGCCGAAGAACGACCCGCTGAGGGGGATCGTCAGCTGGCTGACCTTCGTGGCGACCGCGTTGCTTGTGGACAGGGTGAAGATGCCGCCGCTGTCGCCGACGCCGTAGAGCCGGCCGTCCTGGACCCGGTAGTCGATGCCCACGAGGTTCTCGGTGCCGGGCAGGTCCACGGTGCCGATCACGCAGGCCAACCCCGGTCGGTTGGCGGCGAACTTCAGAAGCTGCTGGTCCTCGGTCAGACCGACCGCCACCCGACCGTTGCGGCCGCCAGCGTTGAGCAACTCCCAGAGGATGGTGCAGGAGCCGGCGTTCGACGACGCCAGACCGGGAAACGAGGTACGCACCGACGGGGCGCTGCCCGGCCGGGCCGCGGCGCCCGCCGTGGTCGTCAGCATTCCGATGACGACGGCCGTGCCGGTCAGGAGCAGTAGTCGATGGATCATGCGATGCATGGGAGGGCCTTCCTTGCGCGAGGTACGGGGAATGCCCGGCAGTGGCATCGGAGTAGGGGCGTCCCGCTCGATCCATTCGAAACGTTTGCCCAGGTCAGACGCTATACAGCCGCCCCAGAAGTTGCTGTCGGATCACGTACTATCCGAATCGTCCTCAACGGCGCGACGGGATGCGGTCCACCGTCACCGTCGCGTCCTGCCGTTCCCGGAGGGCCGGCAGCGCCGGCGCGAGTGCCACGAGCATGGCCAGGCCGGCGACGGGAAGCAGGTCGAGGGTGACCACCGGCAGGACGATGCCGGCGACCAGCAGCGGCACGCTCCACCACGGCAGCCGCCGTCTCGCGGCGAGCATGCCCGCCAGGAGGACAAGGCCGAGGAAGAAGAACTGGGGCACGACGTCGTAGAAGGCGATCTCGACGCCGGGGATGTCCTTGAAGTCCGCGCCGAGCGCCGACATCTCCGCCCGGTCGGCGGCCAGCAGACCCGCCACGATGTCGGCGCCGAACTGGACCATCGTCGCGGCGAGCCCCACCATCGTGAGGGTCACCACGCCGGTGCGCCAGGGGCTGCGGGGCAGGAGGCCCGACAGCGCGAGCACACCCGGGACGAAGCACACCATGCCGGCGAGGGCGACCAGGTGCGCGGCCTGCCAGTCGAGCCCGGGGCCGTACACGTCGTCGGCTCGTGCCCACAGGCGTACCAGGCCGTAGGCGGCGATCCCGACGGGTCCGGCGAGGACGTACAGCGCTGCGCGTCTCATGCCGACCATCATCTGGTCCGCGGTGCCCCGGCCGGCTCCGGGAAGATCCCTCGCCCGGCCCCCGACTTCCGTCTCAGGTTTTCCACCGAGCCGACCCCCGGTCGGGGGCGCAGGCCCCTCAGGCGCGCCAGATCACCTGGGCGGCGGCCAACGCGGCCTCCTGGTAGGGCGTCCGCGGTGAGTCGCCGGCGATGACCTCCACCGGCCACTTCTGCCGCAACGAGACCCAGAGCGTCGACATGACGCCCGAGTACGTCGAGAGCTCATCGGTGCCCTCGGTCACCCGCAGCACGTACGTCCACGCCGCCGCGTCCGGTGCGCCGTCCAGTGGTGTCCGCCAGGCGCGGTGCAGGCTGCGTCCGTGGCGGCGTGGGGCGTCGGCGGCCAGGAGGGTGTCGGCCGGCACCGGGTTGGGCGCGTCCGGGGGGCCGTCGGGGCTGAACAGGTACGCCAGTGGCGGCACCTCCGCGACGACCGGCACGTCGGCCAGGTCGGGGCCGTCGGGCTCACCGACGACGGTGCGCAGGAGCGCCAGTTCCGCGCTGGTGATCCCGACGCCGTAGTACGCCAGGCTGAGCAGGAGGGTGGCGTCGGCCAGGTCGAACTCACCCGCGGCGTACTGCTCCCGCACGGTGCCGAGGACGTCGTCGGGAAGCCGGCCCACGAGCCGCCGGCACACCTCGGCGACCGTCGCGTACGTCTGCGCATCCATGGTGTTCATTTCTTCTTGTAGTCGCCGAGTTCGGTCCGTGTGACGTTGCCCTGGTCGTCCTGGACCACTCTAATGATCTTGTTGCCCTTCGGGCCTTCCCAGGTCCAACTGCCGTCGCCGCCGACGTCCGGATTACTGTAACGGGGCGGATTGCCCATCGGGATTCCCTGCGGGGCGGGGTTCGGCGCCGGGGGGTTGCTGATGACGCCCGGGTTGGTCCGGTCCGGCGGGAAGGCGGTGCGGATCTCACCGTCGGCGAGCACCGTCGTCTTGACCTGCACACCATCGACGACGCCGACGTAGTCGTAGGCCCACGCCGGGTTGCCGTCCGCGTCCTTGGTGGGATATGGCCCCTTGTTCGGCGGCCCCTGCTGCGTCACCTGGTGCGCGGCATCGAGGATCTTGGCCTCGTCCCAGCTCTTCGGGAACTCCGTCTTGTTGGAGAAGCCGGTGCCCGCGAGGTGACCGCCCTGTCGGCCACCGTCGCCCTCGATGATGTGCTTCCGCGACGCGTCGCTGTGGTGGATGCCGCCCGCCGTCGGTGGCTTGGTCGGCGCGGGAGGTCGGGTCGGCCTCACCGGCCTGGTGCTGCCGGGGCCCTGACCGGCCCCGGGCGGATGGCCCTGCTGCGCCGCCTGGCCGGTGGCCTGCTGGGCACTGGCGATGCCCTTGCCGGCGTTGATGCCGCCGTAGCTCTTCGGGGGTTTGCCGCCGCCGCCACCCGTGCCGCCGCTGCCGCCGCCGGGTTTTCCGGGCTTCGCCATGGACGCCTTATCCGTTCAGGATGCGGGTGAGGTTGGTCAGGCTGGTGATCAACGCGCCGACGTACATGAGGATGCGCCCGGCCCACTTGACGACGGCGGCCGTGATCTGCGCGGCGATGACCGGGATCGTGACGACGAAGATCGCCTCGACCGCCCAGACGATCACGCGTGCCACCAGGTCGGCGATGAGGTCGCGCACGATGTCGCGGGTGAAGGCCACCAGGTTGCCGGCACCCTCGGTTGCCGCGGCCATCGCGGCGGAGACCGCACCGAGCCCGCCGAGGGCCTCGACGTTGTGGTCCATCAGGCCGTGGTAGGCCAGCGCGGCCTGCCCGTACCACTCGGGCAGGTCGGCGTCGAGGTGCGCCCGCAGGTCGTTGGCCATGCTGTGCAGCTCGGCGGCCATGTTGTCCCAGGTGGCGGCGTGCGCGGCGACCACGTCGGGCATGCCGGTGAGCTGGTCGAGCATCTCCCGCAGCGGCTCGAAGTATTCCATCGCCCAGCCCAGGCCGTTGGCGAGCAGCGCGCTGAACGGATCCAGCACCGTCACCGCCGCGTCGAGCCCGAACGCGGCACCCGCGAGCAGGTCGTCGACCCAGCCCTCACTCCTGATCGCGTCGACCAGACCCTCGACACTGTCGGCCAGGGAGGCGCCCGTCCAGACCTCCCGCGTGGAGGTGACGTCGGCGACGAGTGACAGGTCGGTCATCGGGCCAGCTGGCTTTCCACGCCGCTCATCAGCGCGGCGTTGTCGCCGTCGACAGTGTCGTAGCCGTCGGCGGTCTGGCGCAGCCCCGAGGCGGCAAGCGTCAGATTCTCCTCGACGGCGGCGAACAACTCGTCCTGCCGAGCGTGCTTGTCCGCCAGGACTCCGGAGATCCAGCCGCACAGCAACCCGTACGCCGAGTCGTCCTGGGTGATGTGGGCGCTGGCCGCCCGCACCGCCGCGAAGCGCCCCGCCAGCGCCTCGATGTTGCGCGCGTGGGCACGGATCTCGTCCGCGTCGACCGCGAACCCGTCGTTCACCAGAATCACCGCCACCCTCGGTGGCCGTCAGCTCGCCGCGCCACACCGCCCATGATCATCAATGGCGGAGTGTAACAAGCGCTCACCTTCGGCGTGGCCCCACGGCGGCGACAGCACCCGCGCGTCCGGGTGGCGACCATCGCTCATGCTGAAGAGGTGATTCGCTTCGTACTGAACGTGCTGTGGCTCATCTTCGGCGGCGGCATCGTGCTGGCGGTCGGGTACGGCGTCGCCGCCCTGATCTGCTTCGTCCTGGTCGTCACCATCCCGTTCGGCGTCGCGTCGCTGCGCCTCGCCGTCTACTCGCTGTGGCCCTTCGGCCGCACCCTGGCGCCGAAGCCCGGCGCGGGCGTCGCCTCCGGGTTGGCGAACATCCTCTGGCTGGTGCTGGCGGGCTGGTGGCTGGCGCTGTCGCACATCCTCGCCGGTGTCGCCCTCTGCGTGACGATCATCGGAATCCCGTTTGGCATCGCCAACTTCAAGCTCGTGCCGGCGGCGTTCTGGCCCCTCGGTCGGGAGGTCGTCGACGCGCCCTGAGTTCGGAAAAGCGCCCTGAGCTCGGGAAACGGGGGCACCCGGCCCCCTGCCACTTCTAACATATAGCGCACTGGGGGGCTTGCGGCAAGACCCGGGTCGTGCCGCAAAATCGTCGGCCGAGACCAGATTCTGCCGAAATGGAAGTCATCATTTGAGTTCCCAGCCTCCCTCCGTGTTCGACCTTCCCGGTCACCTCGCCCCCAAGGCCGACCCGACGCTGATCGCCCGCGACGAGCAGCACTTCGCGACGATGGCGGAAAGCCTCGCCCACCTGAACGCCGAGCTGTCCGAGCGCCTTGCCGCCGAGCGCCTGGCGCCCGGCGGCAAGGGCCGGCAGGCGATGGACCGGGACGAGGAGATCCGCCGGCTGACCGGTCGCCTGCGGGCGCTGAGTCGCTACGGCCTGGACCTGTGTCTCGGCCACGTGGTCGGCACCGACGACCCCGAGCCCGTGTACGTGGGACGTCGCGGCCTCACCGACAGCGCGGGTCGGCGGCTGCTGCTCGACTGGCGCTCTCCCGCCGCCGAGCCCTTCTTCGGCGCGACCCACGCCAACCCGATGGGCCTGGCGAGCCGTCGCCGGTACCGGTGGACGCGCGGCCGGATCAGCGACTACTGGGACGAGGTCTTCACCCCGGACGGGTTCGTGGGGCACGCCGTCGCGCTCGACGACCAGTCCGCGTTCATCGCCAGCCTGGGCGGCGCGCGGTCGAGCCGGATGCGGGACGTGCTCGGCACGATCCAGGCCGACCAGGACGCCATCATCCGCGCGGGGTCGGCCGGCGCGCTCGTCGTCGACGGTGGCCCGGGCACCGGCAAGACAGTTGTCGCGCTGCACCGCACCGCCTACCTGCTCTACTCCGATCCTCGGCTGGGTCAGCGCCGGGGTGGGGTGCTCTTCGTCGGGCCACACCAGCCCTACCTGGCCTACGTCGCCGACGTCCTGCCCAGCCTCGGCGAGGAGGACGTGCAGACCTGCACCCTGCGGGACCTCGTCGGGGAGGGCGCCGCGGCGACCGTCGAAGAGGACCCGGACGTGGCCCGGCTGAAGTCCTCCGCGGACCTGGTCCGGGCGATCGACGCGGCGGTCCGGTTCTACGAGGACCCACCGGTCAAGCCGATGACCGTCACGACCGAGGAGGGCGACATCTGGCTGGGCGCCGACGACTGGGCCGACGCGTTCCAGGCACCGGGACCGGGCACCCCACACAACGAGGCGCGCGACGAGGTCTGGGCGGAGTTGCTCACGATCCTCGTCGACAGGCACGGCGGCGACGAGCCGGACGACGCACTGCGTCGAGCGCTGCTGCGCAACCGGGAGCTGCGCACCGCCTTCAACCGCGCCTGGCCGTTGCTGGACGCCGCCGACCTGGTGGGAGACCTGTGGTCGGTGCCCGCGTACCTGCGCACCTGCGCGCCCTGGCTCAGCCCGGCGGAGGTCCGGACGCTGCAACGCGACGACGCCCGGGCCTGGACCGTGTCGGACCTGCCGCTGTTGGACGCGGCCCGGCGGCGCCTCGGCGACGCCTCGGAGCGTCCGCGACGGCACGACCCCGCCGCCGCCGTGGAACGCGAGCACCGGGCCAGGGTCGTCGACGAACTGCTCGCGGCCGATACCTACGACGACGGTGAGGGCCTGCTGACGATGCTGCGCCAGCAGGATCTGCGGGACGTCCTGGCCGACGACTCCGCGGGGCCCGCCGCCGACCCGGACCTGCTCGCCGGCCCGTTCGCGCACATCGTCGTGGACGAGGCCCAGGAGCTGACCGACGCCGAGTGGCAGATGCTGCTGGCCCGGTGCCCGTCGCGCAGCTTCACCATCGTCGGGGACCGCGCCCAGGCCCGCCACGGGTTCACCGAGTCGTGGCCGGAACGCCTGCGACGGATCGGGCTCGACCGGATCACGGTGGCCTCGCTGAACATCAACTACCGGACCCCGGAGGAGGTCATGGCGGAGGCCGAACCGGTCATCCGGGCCGTGCTCCCGGACGCCAACGTGCCGACCTCCATCCGCGGCACCGGGCTCCCCGTCGTGTATGGATCGGCCGCCGAGTTGGACGCGATCCTCGACGCCTGGCTCGCCGAGCACGCCGACGGAACCGCCTGCGTGATCGGCGACCCGGCGTTCCCGGCGACGTCCCGCGTTCGATCGCTGAGCCCGGAGCAGGCCAAGGGACTCGAGTTCGACCTGGTCGTCCTCGTCGACCCGGAGGCGTTCGGCACGGGCATCGAGGGGGCGGTGGACCGCTACGTCGCGATGACCCGGGCGACCCAGCGACTCGTCATCCTGACGAGTCGCTGAGCCGCCTGGGTCGCGGCTGTCAGTTGCCCAGCGTCACGTGCAGGATCTTCTCGTTGCTGTTGTTCGGGGTGCTGTCCTTGTCACCGACGGTGGTGGTGGTCAGCCACAGGCCGCCGTCGGGGGCCGGCTCCACGGTCCGCAGCCGGCCGTAGGTGCCGTTGAAGTACGTCTGCACGTTGGTCAGGCTGCTGCCGCTGATCACCGCGCGGTACATGCGGGCACCCCGCGCACAGGCCACGTAGAGCGCGTCCCGCACGATCGCGATGCCGGAGCAGGACCCCTCCGCGGTCGGGTAGGTGCGTGCCGGCGCGATGAACCCGGCGGTGCCGCAGGTGCCGCTGGTGCCCTCGCACGCCGGCCAGCCGTAGTTGCCGCCCTTCGTGATCAGATTGGTCTCATCCATGATCGAGTTGCCGAACTCCTGCTCCCACAGCCGGCCCTGCGAGTCGAACGCCAGCCCCTGCGGGTTGCGGTGGCCGTAGCTCCACACGTAGTTGCCGAACGGGTTGTCCGAGGGGACGGTGCCGTCCGGGTTGAGGCGGAGGATCTTGCCTTCGAGGGCCGACCGGTCCTGCGCGTAGTTGCCGTTCTGCGCGTCGCCAGTGCTGGCGTACAGCTTGCCGTCCGGGCCGAAGCGCAGCCGGCCGCCGTCGTGGTACTTGTTGCGCCGGATGCCGCTGATCAGCACCTGCTCGCTGGAGGTGTTGAGGCGACCGTTCTCCAACTTGATCCGCACGATCCGGTTGTCGCTGGGCGAGGTGTGCATGATGTACAGCCAGCGGTCGCTCGTGAAGGTGGCCGAGACGGCGAGCCCGAGCAGGCCACCCTCACCCTCGGTGCTCTGCACGTTCGGGACCGTGCCCAGGTTGGTCTTGGCCCCCGTGCTGGGGTTGAGCTGGATGACGTCGTGCGCGTCGCGGCGGTTGTAGAGGACGCTGCCGTCGGGCAACGTCGCCAGCCCCCACGGGATGTCGGTGTCGGTGGTGACCTGACGCACCGCGCACACCGGGTTGCCGCAGCCCGCGCCGGTGGTCACCGTCGCGGTGGCGCTGCGCGACGAGACGTTGTCCTGCGCGTCCCGGGCCACCACGTAGTACTGGTAGGCGGTGTTCGCCGCCAGCCCGCTGTCGGTGAAGGTGGTCGCCGGCGGAGCGCCGGTGACAGTGCCGACCTTCACCCCACCCCGGAAGACGTCGTACGCCCGGACGCCGATGTTGTCGGTCGACGCGGTCCAGCGCAGGGTCACAGTGGTGCCCGACGCGGTGCCGCTGAGCTGTTGCGGTGCGGTCGGCGCCTGGGTGTCCGCCTGACACTGCGGGGGCGTGATCGACACGGTGCTGCTCGCCTGGGACACGTTGCCGGCGGCGTCCCGGGCGTTGACGTACAGGCCCCAGGTCGCCCCGGCGACCACGGTGAGGCTTGTGGACAGCGTCGAGCCGCTCACCGACGTCATCAACTGGCCGTCGTGGTAGATGTCGTAGAAGGCGACAGCCACGTTGTCCGTCGAGGCGTTCCACGCGAAGGTCACGGAGTTGCACGTCAGGCCACTGACCCGCGGGCTGCCCGGAGCCGTGGGCGGCTGGCTGTCACCGCTGCCCAGCGTCGTCGTCCAGCGCTGGTTGGCCTGGCCATTGCAGGTCCAGAGACCAACCAGGGTGCTGTTGGCGGTGGCCCCGCCGTTGACGTCCAGGCACAGGCCGGACTGGACGCCGACGATGGTCCCGTTGGTGTTGATCCGCCAGCGCTGGTTGGCGCCACCGGTGCAGGTGTTGATCTGCAACGTGGCCGGCGCGGTGGTGTCCTGACCGACCACGTCCAGGCACATCGTCTCGTCGTAGACGCGCAGCTCACCCGCCGAGGTGAGGGTCCAGGCCTGGTTGGCCTGACCGTTGCAGTCGTAGATGTTGACGCCGGCACCGGCGGTGCGGACGTTGCCGACGACGTCCAGGCAGCGGCCCGACGCCGCGCTGACCACCGTCGAGGTGACCGCGGCGGATGCCGGCACGCCGACCGCGACGGTCAGCAGTGTCGCCGCTGCCATCGCCGCCGGCAGCAGTCGCCATCGGGAGTGACGTGGGTGGGACCGCGCGATGGCTGACATCCGTCCTCCAGGATCGGGGCGTCGACCGGACCGACCCGGCGCCGGAGGGCCCGGCGCCCGACCCGGTCGGAGTGTGAACATCGACTATCCAAGATGGGCCGCCGGCGCATGTCAAACGATGTCACTCGATCAGCGACAAAGTCTCAGATCGGGGCCATTTCCGAAAGGGCCGCGTCCTACTCCCCGCCCCGCAACGACTCCCGGACGTGTCTGCGGGCGTGGTGGATCCGGGACTTCAACGTGCCGACCGGAATGCCCAGTTGCCCGGCGATCTCCTGGTAGTCCAGCTGACAGAGGTCGCGCAGCACCAGTGCCGTCACCAACTCCGGCCGGTGGGCCTCCAACCTGTCCAACGCGTCGAGCAGGTCGAGACGCGACCCGGCGATGACGCTCGTCGTACGGGGATCGCCCACCTCGACGGGCAGCAGCGGGCTCGGCCGCTCGGCTGCCCGTCGCCGCAGCGCCCGGTAGGTCTGCCGCGCGCAGTTGGCGACAACGGTGTGCAGCCAGGTCGTGAAGAGCGACCGCCCCTCGAATCGCTCGATGTGCGTGGCCACCTGCACCAACGCGTCCTGCGCCGCCTCCTCCGCGTCCTGCCGGCAGGGCAGGAACCGCCCGCACTGCTCCAGCACCCGCGGGCCGATCGCCGCCAGCAACTCCTCAAGTGCCGCGCTGTCACCGGCCGCTGCCCGGCGTGCTAGTTCCTCGATCGACGACCCGTCCAACGTCGGCGCTCCCCCGCTCCCTGTGCGACACCGCGGTTGCGGCTGCCGGATAATACGGCCGTGTCCATCCCGCCACAGGTCGGCCGGTACCGCGTCGCACGGCCCGTCGGCGCCGGCGCGTTCGCCACCGTGTGGCTGGCGTACGACGACGAGTTGCAGGCCCCGGTGGCGGTGAAGGTGCTCGCCGAGAACTGGTCGCAGCGGGCCGACATCCGGGCGCGTTTCCGCCAGGAGGCCCGGTTCATGCGCCAGGTCGACTCCGACCACCTGGTCCGCGTGCTGGACATCGGCGAGCTGCCCGACGGCCGGCCGTACCTGGTGATGACGTACGCCGGTGGCGGCACGCTCGCCGAGCGGCTGGCCGACGGTCCGCTGCCGGTGCCCGAGGCGCTGCGGATCGCCGCCGAGATCGCCAGGGCGGTGGCCGTCCTGCACGACAGGGGCGTGCTGCACCGCGACCTCAAGCCCTCCAACGTCCTCTTCGACACCCCGGTCGCCGGAGGCCGGGTGCTGGTCGCCGACCTGGGGCTGGCCAAGGCACTCGCGCACGCCTCCGGGTTCACCCTGGTCGCCGGCACGCCCGGCTACATGGCACCCGAGCAGCTCGTCCCGGGCGGCGCGCTGGACGCGCGTGCCGACGTCTACGCGATCGGCGCGCTCACCCAGCACATGGTGACCGGGCTGCCGCCGGGGCAGGCGGCGGAGACAGCGGCCCGGGTGCCCGCCGCCGTCGAGCGTGTCGTCCGTCGGGCCCTGCATCGCGAGCCGGGCCGCCGCTGGCCGAGTGCCGCCGCGTACGCCGCCGCGTTGGAGGGCCTGCTCGCCGCGCGGACGGCTCCGGCCCGGCGGTCGCCGCAGCGCGCCCGCCGGGCCCTCACCACCGTCGGTGCGGCGGCCACGACGCTGGTCCTGGCCAGTTCGTCCGCCGCCGCCGACACGCCGCCGGGCTGGACACGGGTGCGCGACGTGACCGGCACCGTCTCTGTCGCCGTGCCCGACGACTGGGCCCGGCACCTCCGCGACGGCGGCTGGAAACCGGGGGTGATCGGCCCGCCCGGCGCACACGAGCCGGGCCTGGTCGTCGGGCCCGACCTCACCGTGTGGTCCACCGCGAACAGCCCCACGCCCGGCGTGTTCGTCGGGGTGAGCCGGACCCGCACCGGCGCGACGGTCCCGCCCACCCTGACCGGCCACAACCGGTGCACCCGCGCTGCCGACCGCACGGTCACGGTCGGCAGCCTCAGCGGGAGCGTCCGGCGCTGGACGCGGTGCGCCAACACCACGACGTCCTTCAGCGAGGTCATCCTGACCGCGGCCAGCGGCACCCTCGACGTCTATGTCCAGGTCAGACAGAGCGGGGGCGCGGACCGCACCGACGAGATCCTCAGCACGCTGCGCGTGGGCGGACCCTAGTACCGTTCCCAGTTGCCGCTGCCGTCGGCCTTGCGCCACCGGCGGGTCTCGGTGCCGCCGTCGAGCCTGCGGACGGTGGCCTCCACGTTCTGGCCCACCAACCGGTACGAGAGGAACGTCATGACCTTGACGCCTCCGGAACCGGGCTGGTCTCCCCCGATGACCGGCCAGGCGTAGCGGCCCCGGCCGTTGTCGGAGAGCTGAACGGGCACGAGGGCCTGCCGTCGCGCGGCGTTCGGGTTGCCCAGTTCGACGAGGACGAGCGCGTCCTCGGTCGACGGTGCGTTCGCCGGCTCCTCGACGATGAACTCGCCGTACACCGGCTGCGCGCCACCCGGCAGGATGCGGCACGGCACGTCGAACCCGTTCGACCCGTTGCGGAACGCCACGCTGTCGTCGGACTCGCCACAGAAGCCCAGCTTGCGGATCACCGCGTTGGGCCAGTCGGTCCGCCGGATCTCGCTCGCCTGGGTGGCGGGTCCGGAGGTGCCGGACACCGGAGCAGCCGGGCTGGTGCTCACGGTGGCCGGCGTAACCGAGCCGGAGCTGGCGGTCGTCGGGGCGCCCGGCACCGACGGACTGGCGCTGCCCGCGGCGGAACCGGCGGGCCCCGCGTCACCGTCGAGCCGGTCGACCGATGGGGTGCAGCCGGCGCCGACCGTGACGGTGAGTGCCACACCGACGAGCAGTTTGCCGCGCATGGGTGGTCCTTTCCTCTGCGGGATCTGTCACTACCTGGGATGCCCCGACACGGGCGGTGGTTCACGCGACTCGCGCGGATCTTTCCACCACGGGTGCGCACGCCTCTCCTCCTCAGGTCGCAAGGGCATTGCCACCCTGCGCCAGATGGTTCGGCGCGCGCTGTCGAACAGACTTGTGCCATGGCATCGGGTGACGCCGTACGGACCCGCTCCGGACACCCGGTCGCCGGGGAAGGCACCGGCAGAGATGCGCTCTCGTACATGTCTCCGAACCCGCTCAACCCGCCCGGCGGGAAGGCTCGTCCGACTCGGCGCGATCCTCGCGGTCGCCGCCGTCGTCGCGGGGACCACCGCGGGCTGCGGCGCGTCGCCCGCCCGCCCCGCCCCGCACGTCGACACCCCGGCGGCTGCCGCAGCCCCGGGCGGCACGGGCCCCGCCCTGACCGGCACCGACGTCAACGCCTGGCTCGACGGCGTGCTGCCGGCCGCACTCGACCGCACCGGCATCGCCGGGGCCACTGTCGCCGTCGTGGACGACGGCAAGATCCTCACGACGCGGGGGTACGGCCACGCCGACACCGGTGACGGTGACACCGGGGCCGTCCCCGTCGCTCCGGACCGCCATCTCTTCCGGATGGGATCGGTGTCGAAGCTCGTCACCGCCACCGCCGTCCTGCAACTCGTGCAGAGCGGGAAACTCGACCTCGACGCCGACGTCGAGACGTACCTCGATTTCGACCTGCCGCGCAGCTACGAGCGGGCCGTCACCCTGCGGCACCTGCTGACGCACACCGCCGGTTTCGAGGAGCGGATCGCCGGCCTGATCGGCACCGACGCCACAGACCTCGACCTGCGCGAGGCCCTGACGGCCGACCCGCCGGAGCAGATCTACGAGCCGGGCACGACCCCGGCCTACTCCAACTACGGCAACGCGCTCGCCGGCTACATCGTGCAACGCGTCAGCGGGACACGCTTCGAGGAGTACGTCCAGCGCAACATCCTGGACCGCGCCGGCATGCCGTCGTCGACCTTCGAGCAGCCGCTGCCGGCGCCGCTGCGCGACCGGATGTCCGAGGGGTACGACACCTCCGCCGGGCCCGCCGCGCCCTTCGAGATCGTCGGCACGCCCCCGGCCGGCGCGCTGAGTGCCCCGGCGACGGACATGGCGCGCTTCATGCTCGCCCAGCTCGGCGAGCCGGTGGGCTTCGCACCCCTGCTGGACAGGCCGACCCGCGAGCTGATGCAGCGTCCCGCACTCGACTCGACCTCGCTGGGCGCCCTTGCCGACGGCCCCCGGATGACCCTCGGTTTCTTCGACGAGAACCGCAACGGCCACCGGATCCTCGGCCACGGCGGCGACACCAACTACTTCCACACCCACCTCCAGATCTACCCCGACGACCGGGCCGGCATCTTCCTCTCGCTCAACAGCAGCGGCTCCGGCGGCGCCCTGGCCAGCCACGAACTTCGTGAGTCGGTAGTGCACGGCTTCGCCGACCGTTACTTCCCCGCCCGCGACGGGCAACCGACCGCCGGTGTCGACTCGGCGACCGCCGCCGAGCACGCCGCGCTGGCGGCCGGCACGTACGAGTCCTCGCGGACGGTACGGAGCAACTTCCTGACGATGATCGGCCTGGTCGGCCGGACGACGGTCAGCGTCGCCGACGGCAACCGGCTGCTGTTCGAGCCGGGCCCGCTGTCGGGCTCCCCCGCCCGCTACGAGGAGGTGGCCCCGTGGGTCTGGCGCGAGGTCGGTGGGCAACGCACGATCGCCATGCGGGTGGCCGACGACCGGGTCGAGGCGATCGGTTTCGACTCCGCGTTCGCGCTGCTCCCGGTCGAGCCCGCGCGGACATCCACTGTGGTCGTCCCGGTGCTCGCCGTGTCGACGGTCGTGCTGCTGCTCACCGTGCTGTCCTGGCCGGTCGGCGCGCTCGTTCGTCGTAGGTTCGGCGGTGCCCGGCGCGATCGGGCGGGGCGCACCGCCCGGATCCTGAGCCGCGTCGCCGTCGCCGGTACGCTGCTCGCCTTCGCCGGGTGGGTGCTGGCCCTCAGCAGCATCATGGGCCTGCGCGACGTCCCCGGTGCGGTGCTGCGCACCGCTCAGGTGCTGCAACTGGTCGGGTTGCTCGGTGTGCTGCCCGCCGCCGTCCGGCTGGCCGACGACGCCCGACGCCACGTCGGCTGGCGGAGGATCACCGGCAGCGCCCTGCTCCTGCTCGCTCTCGCCGGCGCGGGCTGGTTCGCCGTGGAGTTCCGGCTGCTCGCGCCTAGCATCTCCTACTGACCCGCCCGACCCGGGACGATCCGGAGCGAGGATGCGCACCGCATGACGGACCACACCGGCACCGAACCCGACCCGCCGCGACTGACGAAGTGGCTCGACGGACGGCTCACCCGACTCGGCGTGACGGGGGTTTTCCCCCGCGACTGCCTGCTCGCGGTGGTCCTGACCGTATCGACATTCGTCCTGCTGACCGTGCTGTTCTGGCTCGTGGCACCGGAGGACGGGGTGTCCCTCGACCCGACGCGGGCCTGGCTGCTCGTCGCCATCTGCTGCGCCCAGGCGATGCTGCTGTGCCTGCGTCGGGTCCGCCCGCTGCTCTGCCTCGCCTCCGTCCTCGGCCTGCAACTGCTCGTCGTCGGAGTCTCGCTGCCGGAGGCGACCATCCGGGGCTTCGCACCGTTCGTCGTGGCGTACACCATCGGGTCGTTGCTGCCGCTGCGGCGCGCGCTGCTTGCCGTCGGCGCGGCCGTGCTGGTCGAGTCGATCGGGGCGGCCGTCCTGGTGACCCCCGACCTTCTCACGGCCGTCGCGTACGTCTCGGCGAGCGCCCTGACCTACCTCGGTGCGACATTCGTGGGCAGCTACGTGGCCACGTCGCGGCGCTACGTCGAGTTGGTCCGGGTGCGGGCGGAGGAGGCGATCCGGGAACAGCGGACGAAGACCCAGGCGGCGATCGGCGCGGAGCGGACCCGGATGGCCCGGGAGCTGCACGACGTGGCCGCCCACCACCTCTCCGGCATGGTGGTGCAGGCGGCGGCGGTCGAGCGGCTGATCGACCGCGACCCGGCAGCCGCGAAGGCCGGGGTGGCCTGGATCCGGAGCCAGGGCAAGGAGACCCTGGACAACCTGCGCCTGGTGGTCGGTGTGCTGCGCGGGCGCCCGGGACACGAGGGCGGCGACGGTGGCGCTCCGGTGCCGGGCCTGGGCATGCTCGACGACCTCGTCCGCGACGTGGGCACCCTCGCCGGCCCGGTCGAGCTGGTCCGCGAGGGGCAGCAGCGCGAGGTGTCGCCGATCGCCGACGTCGCTCTCTACCGGATCGCGCAGGAGTCACTCAGCAACGCCCGTCAGCATGCCCCGGGCGCGCGGGCGCGGGTGGTGCTCCGCTTCCGGCCGCGCTCGGTGTCGCTGGAGGTGGTGAACGAGCCCACCGCCCGGCGTACCGTGCCGGCGGCCCGCACCGGCGGCGTCGGCCTGGTGGGCATGCGCGAGCGCGCACAGCTGGTCGGGGCGACGTTCACGGCCGGGCCGACCGCGGCCGGCGGTTGGTCGGTCACCGCGACGCTACCGACACACGATCCCGTCGCGTCGCACCCGAAGGGAGACAACCCGGCATGATCAGAGTGATGCTCGTCGACGACCAGGCGGTCGTCCGCGCCGGCTTCCGCGTCATCCTGGAGGAGGCCGGGGACATCGAGGTGGTGGCCGAGGCGTCGAGTGGATCCGCCGCCGCCGAGCTGGCCCGTCGGCTGCAACCGGACGTGATCTGCATGGACGTCCGGATGCCGCACGGCGACGGGCTCACCGCGACCCGACAGATCGTCGCCGAGGCCACCGGAACGCCGCCCGCGGTGCTGGTGGTGACCACGTTCGACCTCGACGAGTACGTCTTCGGCGCGCTGGAGGCCGGTGCCAGCGGGTTCATCCTCAAGGACTGTGAGCCCGAGGATCTCGTCGAGGCGGTCCGTCGCCTCGCCGGCGGCTACGGTCTCGTCGACCAGGCCGTCACCCGTCGAGTGATCGCGGAGTTCGCCAGACGCACCCCCGCTCCCCACCCGGACGCCGCCGACGCACACCGGCTGACCGCGCGGGAGACCGAGATCGTGCAGTTGCTCGCGCAGGGGCTGTCCAACGTCGAGATCGCCGACCGGCTCTTCATCGAGACCAGCACCGTCAAGTCGCACCTCGGGCGAGCCATGGGCAAGATCGGCGCACGGGACCGGCTACAGACCGTCGTGTGGGCGTACCAGAACGGGGTGGCCCGCCCCTGACCGCGGCACGCCGGTCAGTCGACCCACTCCTTGGCGAGCAGTTCGTAGGAGCTGACCCGGTCGGTGTGGGCGTGGGTGATCGTGGTGACCAGCAGCTCGTCCGCGGCGGTGACGTCGCGCAGGGTGCGCAGCCGCTCCGCGACAGTGCCGGGTGCCCCGACGAACTGGGTGTCCACCCGGTCGGCGACGAGCTGGCGATCGTCCTCGGTCCAGGGCAGCGCGGCGGCCTGCTCCGGACTTGGGAACGGCATCGCGCCCTCGCCACTGCGGATGCTGCGCACCCACGGGCCGTACGGTGCGGCCAGCCGGCGGGCCGCGTCGTCGGTCTCGGCCACGACCACGTCGGCGGAGACCACCACGTACGGTTCGGCGAGCGTCGCCGAGGGCTGGAACGCCGCCCGGTACGCGGCGACCGCGTCGAGCACCGAGGAGGGGCTGACGTGGTAGTTGGCGGCGAAGGGCAGGCCCAGCGCGCCCGCCAGTTGGGCGCTCTCCCCACCACTGCTGCCCAACAGCCACACCTGGAGGTCGGTGCCCTCCCCCGGCACGGCGTGCGCGTCCAGGCCGTCGGCGTCGGTGTAGTCGCCGCGCAGCAGGGCCAGCACGTCGGCCACCTGCTCGGCGAAGGGTGGCGGCTGCGCGCCCGGCTGGTGCAGCAGGGCGGTGCTCAGGGCGAAGCGCGGTGAGGTGAGCACGCTGGTGTAGGAGAACGGCGGCGGAATGAGCAGCCCGTCGACCACCCGGGCCGGCACCGGCGGGGCGGGCGCGGCGACCGCCTGGGCCGCCTCGATCCGCCGTTGACCGGAGCGGCCGAGCCCGAGGTCGATGCGGCCCGGGTACAGGGCGGCGAGGGTGCCGAACTCCTCGACCACCGACAGGGCGGTGCGGTGCCCGACCTGGACGGCCCCGGAGCCGACGCGCAGCACGCTGGTGGCCGCGGCGACCTGCCCGATCAGCACGGCCGGCGCGGAGCTGGCGACGCCGGCGGCGAGGTGGTGCTCGGCCAGCCAGTAGCGGTGGTAGCCGGACTGCTCGGCCCGACGAGCCAGGTCGACGGTGTTGTGCAGGGCGTCGGTGACGGTGGCGCCGGCGGGCACCGGCGACAGGTCGAGGATGGACAGTGGAGTGGACGGCATGCTGGTCCCCGTTTCTCTGGTCAGGCCGCCGCGGCGGCGGTCGCCGGCGCTGCGAAGGGGCGGCTCGGGATCTCCCGGCGCAGCACCGGGGCCACCTCGGCCTGGAACAGCTCCAGGCTCTCCCGGTGCTGCTTGTCGGTCAGCCCGTCGTGGTCGGCCTGGAGGTGGATGACCTCGTGGCCGAACTGCTCGTGGTAGCGCAACACCTTGTCGGCGAGCTGCTGCGGGCTGCCGACCAGGATCGAGCTGCGCTCGATGGCGTCCTCCAGGGTCGCGAAGACCGGCTGGATGCCGAGCCGCCGGAACGCGGCCACGCGGGCGTCGAAGATCGGCCGGTACCGCTCGACCGCCTC
Organism: Micromonospora sp. NPDC049230; assembly: GCF_040647875.1. Lineage (NCBI taxonomy): Bacteria > Bacillati > Actinomycetota > Actinomycetes > Micromonosporales > Micromonosporaceae > Micromonospora > Micromonospora sp. NPDC049230. The sequence continues at coordinate 22,963 of NZ_JBEZCZ010000024.1, read as the reverse complement.
CTGTGACGTGCGGGCCACGTAGAAGCCGGCGGTGCCCGCGCCGACGAGCGCGTCCGCCGGGTCGTGCCCGTAGTGGACCCACCGTTCCCGGTAGTGGCTGATGAGTTCGGCGTACGGCTCGATCGGGTTGGTGACGTTGGCGGAGAAGATCGGGTCGCCGTACCGGGCGGCGAGGTCGACCGACTCTCTGCTGGTGGCGCTGCCGTGCCAGACGCGGATGGGCTGTTGCAGCGGGCGGGGCCAGGTCTCGGCGTCGGTCAGCGACGGCCGGTACGTCCCGGACCAGGTGACCCGGTCCTCGCGCCAGAGCCGACGGAACAGCTCGTAGCCCTCCCGGTTGCGGTCCCACTGGTCCTCGGCGGTGACGTGGAACAGTTGTGCCTGCGCGGCACCGTTGCCCTTGCCGATGATCAGTTCGAGTCGGCCGCCGCTGAGGTGGTCGAGGGTGGCGTAGTCCTCGTAGGCGCGCACCGGGTCGAGCAGGCTGAGCGTGGTCACCGCCGTGAACAGCCGGATGGTGGAGGTACGGGCCGCGATGTGGCTCAGCACCACAGGCGGTGAGGACGAGATGAACGGGCGCTCGTGGCGTTCACCGACGCCGTACCCGTCGAAGCCGAGGTCCTCCGCGAGGACCGCCGTGTCGACCACCTCCCGGAACCGGTCGGTGGTGCTCCTGCGCAGACCGGTGACCGGGTCGGGCAGGTGGGTGATGAGCGTTATCAGCAGGAACTTCATGCGGCGACCGTCACTTTCGGCTGGAGGGTCGGGTGACCGGGCGGGCGGGGCCGAGACCGAGGTGGTCGCGCAGTGTGGTGCCGGTGTACTCGCCGCGGAAGACGCCGCGCTCCTGCAACAGCGGCACGACCTGGTCGACGAACTCGTCGAGGCCGCCGGGGGTCAGGTGCGGCACCAGGATGAACCCGTCGGCGGCGTCCGACTGGACGAAGTGGTTCATCCGCTCGGCGACCTGCCGCGCGGTGCCGACGAACGACTGCCGGCCGGTGACCTCGATGATCAGATCGCGGATGCCGAGCCCCTTCTCCTCGGCCAGTGCCCGCCACCGGCGGGCGGTGTCGACCGGGTCGGCATACATGCCGGCCCGGCCCCGGCTGATCGCGTCGCCGGAGACGTCCGGGTCCTCGGCGGGCAGCGGGCCCTCCGGGTCGTACCCGGACAGGTCCCGGTTCCAGAGTTGTTCCAGCAGCAGGATCGCGGTCTGTGGGCTGACCTGCTGGCGGCGGATGTGGTGCGCGCGTTCCTGCGCCTCGGCGTCGGTGTCGCCGAGCACGAATGTGACACCAGGGATGATCAACAGATCCTCGGGTTGGCGGCCGTAGAAGGCCAGCCGGGACTTCACGTCCCGGTAGAAGTCCTGGCCGTCCTCCAGGGTGCCGTGCCGGGAGAAGATCGCGTCGGCGCTGGACGCGGCGAACTCGCGCCCGTCCGGCGAGTCGCCGGCCTGAAGGATCACCGGGTGCACCTGCGGGCTGCGGGGCACCGTGAAGTGCCCCGCGATGTCGAACTGGTCGCCGTGGTGGGCGAACGCGCCGGGTCCGGCCTCGGTGAGGTACCGGCCGCTGTCGCGGTCGCCCACTATCGCGTCCGCCGGCCACGACTCCCACAACTCCCGCGCGGTACGCACGAACTCGGCGGCCCGGTCGTAGCGCAGCGAGCGGTCCAGGTAGCCGCCCCGGCGGAAGTTCTCCCCGGTGAACGCGTCGGAGGTGGTGACCACGTTCCAGGCCGCCCGCCCGCCGGACAGGTGGTCGAGGCTGGCCAACTGCCGGGCCAACTCGTACGGCTCGCGGAAGGTGACGTTGAGCGTGCCGGCCAGACCCAGGTGCGTGGTGACCGCCGCGAGGGCGGCGAGCACCGTCAACGTGTCCGGGCGGCCGACCACGTCCAGGTCGTGGATGCGGCCCCGCTGCTCGCGCAGGCGCAGCCCCTCGGCCAGGAAGAGGAAGTCGAACTTCCCCCGTTCCGCGGTACGGGCCAGGTGGACGAAGGACGAGAAGTCGATCTGACTGCCGGAGGCCGGGTCGCTCCACACTGTGGTGTTGTTCACGCCGGGAAAGTGCGCGGCCAGGACGATCTGCTTGGGCATGAGGGTCTCCAGTGCTCAGGCGGTCGCCACGGCGGCGTACCGGCTGACCGGTCGGGGCAGGCCGAGCAGGTCGCGCAGCGTCCCGACCGGATAGCCGGCGCGGAACAGGCCCCGTTCCCGCAGCGCGGGCACCACCGCCCGGGTGATCGCGATCAGGTCGTCGGGAAGTACGCCCGGCCGCAGCCGGAAACCGTCCACCCCGGCGCGGTGCCAGGCGGCGACCAGGTCGGCCAACTGTCCCGGGGTGCCGGCGAAGATGGCCGCGTCGGACGTGAACGGGGCACCATGCCACTCGTCCAGACGGGCCCTGCGTTGTCCGGCCGATGTCGACGAGTCGTCGAGCAGGACGACCACGTCGGCGAGGATGCGCAGCGGGGCGCCGGCCCGACCGACGGTCTCCTCGGCCGCCCGCACCTCCGCCACGATGGCGGCGGCGTGCCCGGGATCGGTCGGGGTGACGAAGACGACGTCGGCGTGCCGGGCGGCGAACGCGTACGGCACCGACGAGTGGGCCAGCGCGGCGACGACAGGTTGCCCCTGCGGCGACCGGGGCACGATGGAGGGGCCCTTGACGGAGAACCACCGGCCGGTGAAGTCGATGTAGTGCAGCCGCTCGCGGTCGACGAAGCGGCCGGTCGGCACGTCCCGGATCACGGCGTCGTCCTGCCAGCTGTCCCAGAGCCGGCGGACCACCTCCACCGCGTCGCCGGCCTCGGCGAAGAGGTCGCCGACGAGCCGTACGACCTCCGGCTCGTCGAGCCGCGCCGGGTCCAGCGGCGGGATGTCGCGGCGGCCGAAGTGCCCGGCCTCGGCCCTGCGGGCGGAGACTCGGGGCCGCCAACCGGCCCGCCCGCCGCTGACGTGGTCGAGGGTGGCGATCGCCGTGGAGAGGTGGAACGGCTCGGTGTGGGTGGTGCTGGTGGTGGGGATCAGCCCGATGTGCCGGGTCAGCGGGGCGAGGCGGGCGGCGATCTGCACCGCGTCCAGTCGCCCCCGGACCTGGTCGGTGCGGTCGTCCGGGCCGTCCGGCGCAGACGTCTGGAGGTCCAGGCTGTCCTCGATGGTGAGCAGGTCGAGTGCGCCGCGTTCGGCCTCGCCCGCGAGGGCGTTCCAGTAGCGGGCGGTCAGTGGCGCGGTCGCCTCGGCACCCGAGAGCCGCCAGGCGGCGGGGTGCCAGCCGAGACCGTCGAGCGCCACGGCCAGGTGCAGGCTCTTGTCGGTCATGGGTGTTCCTCCTACGGTCGGCCGGCGGTGACCAGCGTGGGCAGCGCGTCCAGCAGGGACCGGGTGTAGTCGTGTCGGGGGTAGGTGAAGACGTCACCGACCGGCCCCTGCTCGACCACCGCGCCGTCGTGCATGACCAGCACCCGGTCACTGAGGTGGTGCACCACACCCAGGTCGTGGGAGATGAACAGCAGGGCGGTGCCGTCGGTGGCCCGCAGGTCGGCCAGCAGGTCGAGCACCTGGGCCTGCACTGAGACGTCGAGGGCGGAGACCGGCTCGTCGCAGACGAGCAGCGTCGGACGGGGGGCGATCGCGCGGGCGATGGCGACACGCTGCCGTTGGCCGCCGGAGAGCTGCCGGGGGTGCCGGTCGACCAGGTCCGCGCCGAGACCTACCCGCCGCAGCAGGTCGACGACGTGATCGCGCCGATCCGGCCGGCTGACGCCGGGGTCGAGGTTCTCCGCGACGACCCGTCCGACGGTGTAGCGGGGGTCGAAGGAAGTCAGCGGGTCCTGGGAGATCAGTTGCAACCGGCGCCGCAGCGGGCGACGGGCCCGTTCCCGCACGCCGGTCCACGCGGCGCCCTCGAAGGTGACGGCGCCCGCGTCGGCGTTGAGCAGACCGGCGACGAGCCGGGCGACTGTGCTCTTGCCGGAACCGGACTCCCCCACCAGGCCGAGCGTCTCGCCCCGCGCGATGGAGAAGGAGACGTCCCGGACGACTGTGTGCTCGCCGTAGGTCTTGGTCAGCCCGTCCGCGTCGAGCACCGTGTCGTCGGCGCGGACCTCGGGACGGGCGGGCAGGGCCGTCCGTGCGTCCCCGGCCCGCGACACCCCGAGCCGGCGTCCCCGCGACGTCGCCGAGGGCACCGCCGCCAGCAACTGCCGGGTGTACGGATGCGCGGGGGCCCGCAACAGCGTGCCGGTGGGCCCCTGCTCGACGATCCGACCGTCGCGCAGCACCAGGACCCGGTCGGCGATCTGGGCGACGACAGCCAGGTCATGGCTGATCAGCAGCAGACTCACCCCGGTAGCCCGCCGCTCGGCGAGCAGCCGCAGGATCTGCGCCTGCACTGTGACGTCCAGTGCGGTGGTGGGCTCGTCGGCGATGAGCAGGGCTGGTTCCCCGGCGATCGCCGAGGCGATCAGGGCCCGCTGGCGCAGCCCTCCGGAGAGCTGGTGCGGATACTGCCGGGCGCGGCGCTCCGGCTCCGGCAGGTGCACCTCGTCGAGCAGGTGGGCGACCCGACCGGCCCGTTCCCGGCGGCCGACGATGCCGTGGGTGGCGAGCACCTCGCCGATCTCGGCACCCACCGTCCGCAGTGGGTCGAGGGAGACCAGCGCGTCCTGGAGGACCAGCCCGGCGAGCCGGCCACGGACCCGCCGCCAGTCCCGTGGCCGGTGCCCCCGCACGTCCTGGTCGGCCAGTTCGAGCCGAGCGGCGCGGACCCGCGCGCCCGGGCCGGCGAGACCGACCAGGGTACGAGCGGTGACGCTCTTGCCGGAGCCGGACTCCCCGACGACCGCCACGCACTCGCCGCGCTCGACGGTGAAGCTGATCCCCCGCACCGCGGCCACCCGGCCGGTCGGGGTGTCGAAGTCGACGTGCAGGTCCTCGACAGTGACCAGGGGGGCCATCAGCGCCGTCGCCCGTCGAAGCGGGTCTGCCAGTGGCGGCCGACGACGGTCAGCGACACCACTGTGGCGGTGACCGCCAGGCCCGGCAGGATGCTGATCCACCAGGCCACCTGGAGGTAGTTACGTCCCTCGGAGAGCATCGCTCCCCACTCCGGCGACGGTGGTTGCGGGCCCATGCCGAGGAAGCTGAGCCCGGCGGCGGCCAGGACCGCCTCGCCGAGCCCGATCACCGCGAGCACCGGCACCGGGCCGACCACGTTGGGCAGCACGTGCCGCAGCACCAGCCGGGGTCGGGACTGGCCGAAGGTGACGGCCTGTTCGACGTAGCCGCAGCGGCGGACGACAAGCGTCTGACCGCGGACCACCCGGGCGTGGTGCGGCAGTGTGGCAATGCCGATGGCGACGATCAGGCTGACGGTGCCGGGGCCGGCGATGGCGATGAACAGCAGCGCCAGCAGCAGCATCGGAAACGCCGACAGCGCGTCGAGCGTACGGCTGAGCGCCTCGTCGGCGAGCCGGTGCGCGAGGCCGGCGAGCAGGCCGAGCAGCACGCCGCCGGTCACCGCGAGCGCGGTGGCGGCCACCCCGATGGTGAGGGAGTGCCCGGCACCGTGCACCACCCGGGTCCAGACGTCGCGGCCGAGGTGGTCGGTGCCGAGCCAGTGCGCGGCACTCGGCGGGGAGAGCACGGCGAGCGGGTCGGCGGCGAGGGGGTCGGCGGGGGCGAGCACCGCCGGCCCGGCCGCGGCGACCACAAGCAGCAGCAGGTACGCCCCGGCGACGAGCAGGCCGGGTCGCGGCCGGGGTCGTCGGCGTACGGCCGGACGGGCCGGGTCGGTGAGGGTCAGCGCCGCAGCGTCGGTGAGCGGCGGGCCCAGGGTGACGGTCATCGGGTCAGCTCCTTCGCAGACGCGGGTCGACGAGCAGGTAGGCCAGGTCGGCGGCGGTGTTGACCACCACGTAGACGGCGGCCGAGAGGGTGACGACGGCCAGCACCACAGGCATGTCTCCGCTGGTGACCGCGCTGAGGGTGACCTGGCCGAGACCGGGCCGGCCGAAGACCTGTTCGACGATCACGGCGCCGCCGAGCAGGATGCCGAAGAGCCAACCGGCCAGGGTGACCGCGGGCAGGAGAGCGTGCCGCAGCGCGTGGCGCAGCAACACAGTGCGCTCGCGTACGCCCCGGGACCGGGCGGTGAGCACGAAGGGCTCGTCGAGTGCCCTGTCGATCCCGTCGCGGAGCACCTGCGCGAGCACCCCGGCGATGGGCAGCGCGAGGGTGACGGCGGGCAGCACCAGCGCGGTGACCCCCTGGTCGCCGGAGACCGGAAACAGCCCGAACCGGAACGACAGCACACTGAGCAGCACGAGCCCGATCAGGAACGACGGGGTGGAGACCAGGAGCAACTCGGTGCCGGAGCTGACCCGGCGCAGCCAGGGCCGCCGGTCCCCGGCCGTGGCGACCGCGATCAGCAGGGCGAGCAGCACCCCGAGCCCGGCGGCGGCGACCGCGAGGGTGAGGGTGGGGGCGAGTTGGTCACCGATCACCTCGGCGACCGGGCGTTGCAGCAGGTAGGAGCGGCCCAGGTCGCCCTCGCCGAGCCGGCGCAGGTAGTCGGCGTACTGGACGAGGGCCGGTCGGTCCAGACCCCACTCGGCGATGATCTCGGCACGGATCTGCGGGGTGTCCGCACCGTCGCCGACGATGTTGTCCACCGTGTCACCGGGCGCGGCCAGCAGCGCCAGGTAGGCGGCGGTTGCCGCGACCCAGAGGACGATCAGGCCGGCACCGAGCCGGCGGGCCACGGCACGTACGGGTGGGCGGCCCATGTCACTTGCCGATCCACAGGTCGTAGGCGCTCGCGGGAACCCCGGCGGTGGGCTCGAAGCGCACCCCGCCGACGGCGGTGCTGGCGGCGATCTGGTCGGCCGGCGCGTACAGCGGCAGCGCCACGGCCCGCTCGGCGACGACCTCTTGCTGCACGTCGGCGTAGATGCTGGCCCGCTTGGTCGGGTCGGCGGCGGCCTGACCGGCCTCCAGGAGCCTGTCGATGTGCGGGTCGTTGAGCTGGGTGCGGTTGATGCCGCCCTTGGAGTGCAGCAGCAGGTTGAGCGCGGCACCGGCGTCGGTGTCGGCGCGGGAGTTGTCGAAGACCTCGTACTCGTTGCGCTGGAACGCCTCCGTGGCGGTGCCCTGGTCGACGAGCGAGACCTTCAGGTCGATGCCGGCGCTCTGTTTGACGGCGGCCTGCACGGCCTGGGCCAGGACGTCGCGGCGGTCCCGGACGAAGGGTGCGGCCTGCACGAGCCGTACGGTGAGCCGCTTGCCGTCGCGCACCCGGTAGCCGTCGGCGTCCCGGGTGGCCCAGCCGGCCTGGTCCAGCAGGGTGTTCGCCTTGCCCGCGTCGCCACCGTAACCGCCTTCGAGGCGCTTGTCGTAGAGCGGGCTGGACGGGCTGACCACGCTCCAGGCGCGGGTGGCGGTGTCGCGGTAGACCGACGTCAACACGGTGTCGACGTCGACGGCCTCCCGGAACGCCTGCCGGACCCGCAGGTCGTCGAAGGGCGGATGGGAGACGTTGAAGTAGTAGGAGTACGCCGAGCCGGAGTTGAGCTCGCGGCTCAGGCGCAGCGCCTGGTTGCCGGTGACCAGCGGCTGATCGGTCGCGGGCACCCCCTCGATGAGCTGCACCTGGCTCGACGTGAGGGCACCGACCCGCACCGCCGACTCCTTCAGGAACCGGTAGGTGATCCCGTCGAGGTAGGCCGGGCCGGTGTGCGTCGCGGTGGGCGGCGCCCAGTCGTAGTCGGGGTTGCGCCGATAGCGCAGCTCCTGACCGGGGACGTAGCGGTCCAGCACGAACGGCCCGGTGCCGACCACGTCGGTGCCACCGGCCTTGAGGTTCTTCGCCTGCCGCAGCGACGTCGGGGACACCTGCGCGCCCTGCGGGGAGGCGAGGAAGTCGAGGATGAGCACGTCCGGCGCGGTGAGGACGAGTCGTACGGTGCGCGGGTCGACGGTCTCGACGGTCCTGAGGTTGCGCAGTTGGACGGCCGCGACGTTCGGGGCGTACCCGGGTTCGCGGAGTTTGTCGATGTTGGCCTTGACGGCGGCCGAGTCGAAGGGGGTGCCGTCGGTGAAGGTGACCCTGTCGCGCAGCGTCAGGGTGTAGGACAGCCCGTCCGGTGCGACCTGCCAGCCGGTCGCCAGCCACGGCACCAGCTTGCCCTGCCCGTCGTAGGTGAGCAGGGACTCGAAGGTGTTCCAGACCAGCAGGCGGGCCTTGGCCTGGGCGTACTGGTGCGGGTTGAGGGTGATCGGCTCGGTCTCCACGGCCCAGGTGAGGGTGCCGCCGGAGCGGGGCTGGCCGGCCGCCGACGCGGCCGGGGTGGTGCCGGTGGAGCAGCCGGCGACGACGGCCAGCAGTGGGGCGAGCGCGGTGGCGGCCAGGGTACGCAGACGGTACGCGGGCATGCGGGGATCTCCTGTCCAGGCAGGCGGAAGCGGGTGTGCCGACACCCGGCAGCGCCCAGGGGCGCGGGCCGGTGACGGTGTCGGTGCGGTGGCGGCGCGGCGGTGCGCCTCACCTCGGCGGGCCGGTGCGGCGGGCCGGGTTACGGGCGAGGGTGCCGGGTCAGGCCAGACAGGAACTCGACCACACCCGACCGAAGTCGATGTGGCCGCGGATCGTCAACCGCAGCTCGCTGGACATGAGCCGAGTCCACCTTCCGAGCGGTGGTGGTGTCAACGAATCCGACGATCGATGTCGGCTATCGCACGCGCGGACGTCGATCCGTTGACGGATATCCTACTATGGCTATAGGGTTTACAGGATTAGTGCGCGGCCTGACAGCCACCGCTGCGCTCAGTCCAGCTCGAGCAGGATCTTCCCGCTCACCCGGCGCTCCCGCAGCGCGTCGGCCGCCTCCTCGAGACGCTGCCACGAGCCGCGCCAACCGATCGGCGCGCGCAGCGCTCCACGCGCCACCAGGCCCGTGAGCAGACCGAGATCCGACCCCGGGGCGCCACCGACCGTCTCCAGCACCACGTCGACCGGGTCGGTGATCGCGTCGAGACCAACCACGACCTCGTCGGCGCCGAGATCCGCCAGCCCCGCGCCACGAGCCGGCGAGCCGACCACCGCGACCACGTACGCGCCGCCGTGCCGGGCGAGCTGGACGGCCACCCGGCCCACTCCCCCGGACGCGCCAGTGACCAGCACCCGACGGCCGAGAAGCGGCCCCGACGTCCGCAGTGTGCGCAGGGCGGTGAGGCCGACGGTGGGCAGCACGGCCATCTCGGCCAGGTCGACGCCGGCGGGCACCACCGCCACACTGTCCACGTCGAACACCGCGAGGCGGGCCCAGGCGCCCGGCCCGAACGCGACCACCCGGTCACCCTCGCGCAGGCCGGCCCCGTCGACGCCGCCGTCCACCACGTGACCCGCGGCGTCATGCCCGAGCACCGCACCGGCCGGCCAGACGTCGAGATGACGGATCTCGCCGGCGTTGACACCGACGTGTCGCACCTCGACGAGAACCTGCCCCGGGCCTGGAGTGGGATCGGGCAGGTCCGTCACCCGGAACCCCGCACGGGTGTCCGGTGCGGCGACTATCGCTTGCACGGCTTCCTCCTCCGGGTGAATGCGGCGTGCGAGCGCCAGGTCAGGCGGCGGCACGCCGGGCTGCCGCGTTCTGGTCGCCGGCCAGCCCGGCGTAGCGGCCCCGGTGGTACAGCAGGGGCGAGCCGACGTCGGCGTGCCGGAGCACCTCCGGCTCGGCCAGCACGACGGCGTGATCGCCGACGGTCACCCGGTCGACGATCCGGCAGAGCAGCCAGGCCAGGGTGTCGTCCAGGATCGGCACCGCCTCCGGGCCGGTGTGCCAGCGGGTGGGAGCGGCGAACCTGTCGATGCCGCTCGTCGCGAACGTCCGGGCCAGCTCCTGCTGGTGGTGGGAGAGCAGGTGCACCGCCACATGCCGGGCCCGGGCGACCGCTGGCCAGCTCGACGAACCGAGGTTCAGGCAGAACGAGACGATCGGCGGCGCCAGCGACACCGAGGTGAACGAGGTGGCGGTGAAGCCGACCGCCGGCGAGCCGGGAGCGGTGACCACCGTGACGGTGCTGGCCTGGTGGCGCAGCAGCGTCCGCAGCGCGTCGCTGTCGGCGTCGATCGGGGCGTCGCTGGACTGGGGCATGACGAGCCTCCCGAGGGGGTTGGTACGCACGGGGCTACGAACGGTCGGCGGAATCGCCCGCCAGCCGCTCGTACGGGGTCTTCTCGCCGGCCTCGACGGCGACCGGCAGCCGGTTCTCCGGCGGGGGCAGCGGGCAGGTCGCGAAGTCGGTGTACGCGCACGGCAGATTGGTGGCCCGGTTGAAGTCGAGGATCACCCGGCCCTGCTCGTCCGGTGCGCCGACGGCCAGGGACCGGCTGGCCGGATACGTCGTCACGCCGGAGGTGGTGTCGGTGAAGAGCACCGACAGGCTCCCGGGTGCCGTGCCGTTGAAGGCGGTCAGGCGCAGCGGCACCCCGTCGACGGCGAACTCGATCTGACCGGGGGCGTCGTAGACGTGCCGGAGCCCCTCCACCGCCGCGCCGACGGTGGTCGGCCGAGGGCTGTCGAAGGGTACGAAGCGCCCGCTCAGGACCCACCGCCGGTCGGGCGGATAGGTGGGGGTGCCCCGGTAGCCGACGCGCAGCGGGTGGTCCGGGCGCCGGGGACGCAGGATGTCGTGCCCACCCCGGCGGGCCACCTCCAGCACCCCACCGTCGATGCCCGCGATGACGCCGGCACGCTCGGCGATCGGCCCGAACCCGTGCCGACCCTGGGCCTGCCGGCCGTCGATGACGAGCAACTCGCCATCGCCGAGAGCGACCACCGGCCCGTCGTCGCCGGTGTGCCACTCCCCCGGCACGTCGGGGAACCGCCTCGGCGCCGAGGTCAGCCGGTGCAGACCGGTGACGGCGAGGATGCCGTGCGGGTCGTCCCGAACCTCCTCGTGGCGTCGGTGCCACTCCCACCAGGCCACCTCGAAGTCGAGCCGGGGGTCCACGGCTGTCGCCGATGCGGCGTTTGTCATCGCAGCGTCCTCCTCGACGAGATGCGCCGCCGCGGGCGCGGGATGCGGGATGCCGGTCGCGACCGTGCGTCGGCGATGGGAAAAGGGGACCGGCGGAGGCTGGGCAGCCCGTTCAGGCCGCGCTGAGGGCGCCGGGACAGAGCTGCGCGGCGACGCGCATCAGGTCGACGACCCGGCGGGAGGTGAACAACCGAACCGACGGCATGTCCTCGATTTTCCTACCGATGAAGTAGGAATTCAAGCCCCGGATCGAGCGGGGTGCCGTCGCCCATCCTGGCCAGCGTCGACAGTGGACGTCACCGGAGTACGATCCCGCTCGTACTCGGTGGTGATCTCCCGCCGACGACCCCTCGATAGGAGCCTGGCATGGCCGGTCCGGACGCCGAACTCGCCGCGAAGCTTCAGCCGGACGTGCCACACGCGGCCCGGATCTGGAACTACTGGATGGGCGGCAAGGACAACTTCCAGTCCGACCGGGCGGCCGGTGACGCCGTCGCCGAGGTGTACCCGGAGATCGTCCTCATGGCGCAGCAGTCACGCGTGTTCCTGGTGCGAACCGTGCGTCACCTCGCGGCCGAGGCCGGCATCCGGCAGTTCCTGGACATCGGCACCGGCCTGCCCACCATGCAGAACACGCACGCCGTCGCCCAGAAGATCGCGCCCGACTCGCGGATCGTCTACGTGGACAACGACCCGATGGTGCTGGTGCACGCGCGGGCGCTGCTGGCCAGCACGACCTCGGAGGGCGTCACCACCTACGTCCCGGCCGACTACCACGACCCGGAGCAGATCCTCGCCGAGGCGGCGAAGACACTCGACTTCGACAAGCCGATCGCCGTGATGTTCATGGGTGTGCTGGGCTACGAGCCCGACCTAAACGTGGTGCGCTCCATCGTCGGGCGGACGATGGACGCGATGCCGTCCGGCTCGCACCTGGTGCTCTGGGATGGCACCAACACCAGCCCGGCGGTGGTGTCCGGCGCGGAGCGGCTGGCCCAGAGCGGCGGGGTCCCGTACATCCTGCGCAGCCCGGAGGAGCTTGAGAGCTGCTTCGACGGGCTGACGATGGCGCAGCCGGGCCTGGTGCCGATCCCCCTGTGGCGACCGGAGGATCCCGACGCCGTCGGGATCGACGCCTACGGCGCGGTGGCCCGCAAGCCCTGACCGACCGGACGCCGCCCCGCCGCCACGTACGACCGCGACAGCGGGGCGGACGTCACTCACGCGTCACACGTCATCGTCAACCCGTCGGGCACCGCGCTGGCCGACACGACAAGCCCGAACCTCGCCACACCGTCCGGCGCCAGGTTCCCGTTGTACGTGGCGTTGCGGACCGAGATGTCGGCACCGTTCGTCTCGGTCACCCCACCCCAGACCGTCTCGACCCGCTCGTCTCCGGGCCACCGCCAGGAGACGCGCCACCGGTCCACCGGTTGGCTACCGATGTTGCGCACGATGACCGTGACCACGTAACCGCTGCCCCAGTGAGCGTCGATCGTGGCCGTCGCCCGGCACGACGTCGGCGATGCGGTCCGGGTCGACGCGATCACGAACGGGTCCCGCCGGCCCCCGGCGTCGGTGAACCGGTACCAGTACTCGGTGCCGGGCTTCAGCCCGGCGATGGTCACCGAGCCGGTGCGGTCCGGCCCGGAGACGGCCGTCGCCACCGGGGCCTGCCAATGCAGGGCGTCCTCGCGGCTGGTGAAGAGGCTGACGGTCATCGGCGGGTCGTAGCCGCAGGGCGGGCGGAAGAAGATCGAGTACGAGAGGGTCACGCTCGTGGTGGTGACAGCGGTGACGCTGGCGCTGATCGGCAGGGCCGGCGGGCAGGCGATCGTGGGCGTGGCGATCGGGGTGGGCGTGGGTGCCGCAGTGGCCGACGGTGTCGGTGCTGGCGTCGCCTCGGCGACGGCGGTCCCGGCCCAGGCGGCCAGCGCCATTGTCGTGACGGCGAGGAACGTGCGAAGCATCGGTGCCTCCGTGGTCTAGCGGGCACCGAGGACCGAGGTGGTGGTCGGTGCCGCGCTCGGGTGCCCGGTCATCGACGAGGACTGCCCGGCACGGGTGACGTGACCACCGCGTGCGCCCCGTGGACCGGAGAAGGTGTGGTGCGCGCTGGCTCCCGAGCACGACCGACCACAGCATGGCAGTTGACGAACATCGATGCAAGCATCGACCAGCGCGTCGGTCTACGGCATCAGGTGATCGAGTTGTAGACCGGCGCCCAGCCCAGGCGCTGCCCGGTGGAGGAGAACACCTCGATCTTGCGAACCACCGCACCCGGCGTGGTGTCGGGGGCGCTGTTGCCGACTCCGATCCCGCCGACGGCGATGAGTTTGCCGTCGGTACGGATCTGCCCGGCGTCACTTCGTCCCATCGATGTCATGTGATCGCCTCCCGTGGAACGTGCCCAATCACCATCGCCGCGCACCCCGTCCGTCCCGCCTCGGCCATGGGGGCACGCTCTCGCCCCGTCCCGTCGGGACCAGGGCGGGGCGAATCCGTGCTCGGCCGACCGGGCAGTGGCGGCCCACGGGAACACCGAAGCCGTTGGCGACCAGACGCTTCGTACCGTCGGACGGGCTGGTGCGGCGGTGGCCGCGGACGCCGCGGCTCGGTTGCGGGGGCCTGAGCTGCTCAGACTCCGAGTCGGCGGTCCACCCCGGGTGTGCTCGGCGCCCGGACCGCACGGAACGTGGTGTGCCGCCGCAACCGGAAGCCGAGCGACTCGTACAGCCGGATCGCCGTGGTGTTGCTGGCCGCCGCGTGCAGGAAGGGTCGCTCACCCCGAGCGCGGATGCCGGCCGCGACGGCCCGCACCAGTCGGGTTGCCAGGCCCTGACCGCGGACCTCCGGTGCGGTGCACACCGCGCTGATCTCGGTCCAGCCCGGCGGGTGCAGGCGCTCGCCCGCCATCGCCACCAGCGCGCCGCCTCGCCGGATGCCGAGGTAGGTGCCGAGCTCGACGGTCCGGGGCAGGAACGGGCCCGGTTCGGTGCGGGCGATCAGAGCGAACATCTCCGGTAGGTCGGCGGCGGTGAGCCGCACCGCCTCCGAGTCGTCGGCCGCGTCGACCCCGACGTCGACCATCTGCACCCCGGCGATGGTGGCGTCGACCGCCCAGCCGTCGGGCAGGGGTGCGGTGGTCCCGGTCACCGCGACCACCGCGCCCGGCCCGACAAGCGTGGCGAGGTCGGCCCAGACACCGGGATCGTCATCCACACTGACGCAGGTGAACGGCGCGACGTCCGGCTGGTAACGGGCGGCCCGGCCGTGGATCTCGGCGAACCGCCGGTGCGGGCCGGTCAACGCGGCCCACACCGGGTTGTCCAGGGCTTCGTCGGTGTGCGTGTCTGTCACTTGCCCTCGCTCGGCAGGCCCGGCGGGTTGATCTCCGACTTGGTGGTCGTCTCGTCGCCGAGGTTCCACCGGGCCAGGATCCTGCCGTAGTCGCCGGAGCGGATCAGTTCGTCGACCGCGGCGGCGAGCGCGCCGACCAGGCCGCTGCCCTTCTTCGTGGTCAACGCGATCTTCCCTTGCAGCGCGGCGCCGGCACCCGAGTAGGTCCCGATGATCTCGGTCTCACCGGCGACCGCCACGTGATAGGCGACGCTGGGGTTCGGGCCGAGGTACGCGTCGATCTGCCCGGAGGCCAACGCCAGGTGGGTGGCCTGGTTGGTCTGGTAGTACTTGATGTCCACAGGTGCCAGACCCTGCCGCTTCGCCTCGGCGCTCCACTCGACGAGGATCTTCTCCTGGTTGGTGCCGGAGCCCACCGCGATTCGCCTGCCGGCGACGTCCCTGGGCCCGGCCGCCTTCCAACCCGCGCCCTTCTTCGCCTCGAACGCGAGGTTGTCCAACCGGTACGTGGCGAAGTCGTACTTCTGCTTCCGTTCCTCGGTGACCGTGATGTTGGAGGCGCCAACGGCGTACTTGCCGCTGTCCAGACCGACGAAGAGGTTCTCCCAGGAGGTGTTCTCCAGACGCGGTTCCAGGCCGAGGATCCCGGCCACGGCCACCGCGATGTCGGGTTCGTTGCCGATCAGGGTCTTGTTGTCGGTGGCGGTGAAAGCCAACGGTGGCGAGCCGGCACCCGCGGCGCCGACCCCGATGGCGAGCGTGCCGCCGGCGCGGATGTCCGCCGGCAGGAGCGCGGCGACGGCGTCGACCTTCGCGGGGACGATCCGCTTCTGGTCCGGGCTGTCGTTCACGGTGCTGGGGGTGGCGGCCGTCGCCCGGGGAGTCTCTTCCGGAGCGGCGCAGGCGGTGAGGCCCAGGGCGAGCACGACGGCGAGCAGGAGGGGGCGGGCGCGCATGGTGCGTCTCCTCAGATCAGGACCTTGGACAGGAAGGTTCTGGTGCGTTCGTGGGTGGGTTTGTCGAGCACCTGTGCGGGCGGCCCCTGCTCGACGACACGCCCGGCGTCCACGAACACGACAGCGTCGGCGACCTCCCGGGCGAAGCCGATCTCGTGGGTGACGACGATCATCGTGGTGCCGGACCGGGCCAGCGCGCGGAGCACGTCGAGAACCTCACCGACCAACTCGGGGTCGAGCGCGGAGGTGGGCTCGTCGAAGAGGATGAGCTTCGGGTCCAACGCCAGCGCGCGGACGATCGCCACCCGCTGTTGCTGGCCCCCGGAGAGTTGCCGGGGGTAGGCGTCCACCTTGTCGGCCAGCCCGACCCGGTCGAGCAATTCCCGAGCGTGGGTGAAGGCAGCCGCCCGCCGTCGGCGTCGCGTGGCCAGCGGCGCCGCGGCGACGTTGTCGAGGGCGGTCAGGTGCGGAAACAGGTTGAGGTTCTGGAACACGAAACCGATGTCGGCGCGTTGCCGCAGGATCTGACGTTCGCTGAGCTCGTACAGCCGGTCGCCGACCTCGCGGTAGCCGATGAGCTGACCGTCCACCCGGATCGTGCCTCGGTCCACCTTCTCCAGGTGGTTGATCGCCCGCAGGAGAGTGGACTTGCCCGAACCCGACGGCCCGAGGACCACCGTCACGCTGCCGGTCTGCACCGTGAGGTCGATGCCGCGCAACACCTCGTGCGTGCCGAACGTCTTGTGGACGTCACGCACGTCCACCATGACCGTCACCGCGTCACCGTCCGGCGCAGGACGACGCGCAGGCGTTGCAGCGGCGTCGGGGGCAGGGTCCGCAGCGCCCCCCGGGCGAAGTGCCGCTCGACGTAGAACTGGAGGATCGACAGCAGAGCGGTGAGCACTACGTACCAGACGGTGGCCACCATGAGCAGGGGCACCACTCTGCCGTTTCGGCCGTAGACCACCTGGACCTGGTAGAAGATCTCACCGATCGCCAGCACGTAGACCACTGACGTGCTCTTCAGGAGGTTGATCAGTTCGTTGGCGGCGTTGGGCAGGATCGCCCGCATCGCCTGCGGCAGCACGATGCGGCGGAACTGGCGGTGCCGAGGTATGCCCAGCGCGGCGGCGGCCTCCAGTTGCCCCTGGTCGACCGAGAGAATGCCGGCGCGGACGATCTCCGCCGCGTACGCCGACTGGTGCAGGGTGAGGCCGAGCAGCGCGGCACCGAACGGTCCGATCAGGTTCGCCGTCTGCACCTGGTAGAAGCCCGGCCCGAACGGCACACCGAGTTGCAGTGTGTCGTAGAGGTAGCCGAGGTTCGCCCAGAACAGCAGCTGCACGATCAGCGGCACCGAACGGAACACCCAGATGTAGGTCCAGCTGAGCGCCTGGAGGACGGGGCTGCGCGACAGCCGCATGGCGGCCAGCGCGATCCCAGCGAGGAAACCCAGCGCCGCGCCGGCCACCGTGAGTTCGATGGTGGTCAGCAGCGCGCGGAGCACCGACCGTTCGAGGAAGTAGCCGGCGAACGTCGGCCAGTCCCAGCCCGGGTTGGTGACGAGCCCGTGGGTGAACTGCGCCGCGAGCACCAGCGCGACGACGGAGGCGACCCAACGCCAGGGATGGCGGGCCGGCACCACTGTCAAGGTGGGCGGGTCTGTCGTGCTGGGGGCTGCGGCAGGCGCGGACAGGAGACTCACGGGCACCTCCGGGTCACGGTTGCCCATGACCATAGGGACGACCGGTTAACCACTCATCCCTATCTGAAAAATAGGTTATTACGCTGGACCCGACCGGCCGGGCCTGTCGATCGACGATGTGCGACAGCCAAAAACTTTTGTGCACTTCCTACAACTGAGGGACTGTTGGTTCGGTGGTTGCGCCATAGCGCTGGCCGCCGCCAGACGGAAGGGTGATCACTGCTGGGAGCCGTCGTCTCGCGGCACGCAGTTCGAGGTCTAGTTAAGGGGTCAGTCGGGTGTTCAACCGTGTCGCCATCGTCAACCGAGGTGAAGCCGCCATGCGGCTCATCCACGCGGTCCGCGAGCTGGCTGCGGAAACCGGCAGACAGCTCGAAACCGTCGCTCTCTACACCGACGTCGACCGCACCGCCACTTTCGTCCGTGAAGCGGACATCGCCTACGATCTCGGTCCGGCATCCGCTCGCCCGTACCTCAATCTCGCGGTGCTGGAGCGTGCCCTGACCGAGACCGGCGCCGACGCCGCGTGGGTCGGCTGGGGTTTCGTCGCCGAGGATCCGGCGTTCGCCGAGCTGTGCGAGAAGATCGGCGTCACGTTCGTCGGGCCGAGCCCGGACGCCATGCGCCAACTCGGCGACAAGATCGGCTCCAAGCTGATCGCGGAGGAGGTCGGCGTGCCGGTCGCGCCGTGGAGCCGCGGCGCCGTCGAGACCCTGGACGCCGCCCGGGCGGCAGCGGCCGAGATCGGCTACCCGCTGATGTTGAAGGCGACAGCGGGCGGCGGCGGGCGCGGCATCCGGGTGGTCCGGAGCGAGGCCGAGCTGGTCGACGCGTACGAGCGGACCAGCCAGGAGGCGGCGCGGGCGTTCGGCAGCGGCATCGTGTTCCTGGAGCGCCTGGTCACCGGCGCTCGGCACGTCGAGGTCCAGGTGATCGCCGACGGGCAGGGCACGGCGTGGGCGCTCGGCGTGCGCGACTGCTCGGTGCAGCGACGCAACCAGAAGGTCATCGAGGAGTCGGCGTCGCCGGTGCTCGACCCGGCGCAGGCCGCCGAGCTCAAGACGTCGGCCGAGCGACTCGCCATCGCTGTCGGTTACCGGGGTGCGGCGACAGTCGAGTTCCTGTACCACCCCGGCGACCGGCTGTTCGCGTTCCTCGAGGTCAACACCCGCCTCCAGGTCGAGCACCCGATCACCGAGTTGACAACCGGGTTCGACCTGGTCAAGGCGCAGCTGCACGTCGCGTCGGGCGGACGGCTGGAGGGTACGCCGCCGGCCGAGCGCGGGCACGCCATCGAGGCGCGGCTCAACGCCGAGGACCCCGACCGTGACTTCGCGCCGTCGCCGGGGCGGATCGCGCGACTGGACCTGCCCAGTGGCCCCGGCATCCGGGTGGACACCGGCGTCAGCGAGGGCGACACCATCCCGGCCGACTTCGACTCCATGATCGCGAAGATCATCGCTTACGGCCGCGACCGTGACGAGGCGCTCGGCAAGCTGCGTCGGGCGATGGCGAACACCACGGTGATCATCGAGGGTGGCGCGACGAACAAGAGCTTCGTGCTCGACCTGCTCGACCAGCCCGAGGTGATCGACGCCAGCGCGGACACCGGCTGGATCGACCGCGTCCGCGGCGAGGGGCGGCTCGTCACGCACCGCCACTCCGCTGTCGCGCTGGCCGCCGCCGCCATCGAGGCGTACGAGGAGGACGAGCGCATCGAGCGGCAGCGGCTGTTGTCCACGGCGTCCGGTGGGCGCCCGCAGGTACAGCACGCCAGCGGCCGCCCCTTGGATCTGAAGCTGCGCGGCGTCGGCTACCGCACTCGCGTGGCCCGGGTCGGCGCGCACCGGTTCCGCGTCGGCATCGAGGCGGGCCCCGTCGTGCGCACCGCCGACGTCGAGCTGGACCGCTTCGACCGGCACACCGGCCAGATCGTCGTCAACGGCATCCGATACCGCCTGCTCACCGGCACGCACGGGCCGACCCACCTGGTCGAGGTGGACGGCGTCACGCACCGGGTCAGCCGCGACGAGGGCGGCGTCCTGCGCTCCCCGATGCCCGCGCTCGTCGTCGCCACGCCGCTGGAGATCGGCGCCGAGGTCGAGGCGGGCGCACCCGTGCTGGTGCTGGAAGCCATGAAGATGGAGACGGTGCTGCGGGCGCCGTTCAAGGCGCGGCTGAAGGAGTGCGCCGTCTCGGTGGGCAGCCAGGTGGAGGCGGGTGCGCCGTTGCTGCGCCTGGAGCCGCTCGCGGACGAGGCCGGCGAGACCGCGGCCGGCCCGAGCGCCGAGGCCGTCGAACTGGAGCTGCCCACCGCCGCCGAGGAGGTGCCGGCGTACGAGCGCAGCAGGCGCGGTCAGGAAGACCTGCGCGGCCTACTGCTCGGCTTCGACGTCGACCCGCACGACGAACGGCGGGTGCTCGACGACTACCTCACCGCCCGACAGGCCGCCACCGAGGCAGGACCCCGATCCTCGGGCTGGTCGACCAGCCAGCGGCCCCTGGCCGCCGAGCTCGACCTCATCGAGGTGTTCGCCGACCTCGCCGAGCTGAGTCGCAACCGGCCGACCGGCGAGGACGGCGGCGCCGCGCACGTGCACAGCGCCCGCGAGTACTTCCACACCTACCTACAGAGCCTCGACGTCGAGCGGGCCGGGCTGCCGGACGCCTTCCAGGCCAAGCTCGCCAAGGCGCTCGGCCACTACGGTGTCACCGACCTGGAGCGCTCCCCCGCCCTCGAAGCGGCAGTCTTCCGGATCTTCCTCGCCCAGCAACGCGCGTCCGCCGACTCCGCTGTCATCGCGGCGCTGCTGCGCGCCTGGCTGCCGGAAACGCCGCCGAGCGAGGCGCTGCGCGAGCCCGCCGGTCTCGCGCTGGAGCGGCTGATCGCCGCGACGCAGGTCCGCTTCCCCGCGATCGCCGACCTCGCCCGCGGCGTGGTGTTCGCCTGGTTCGCCCAGCCGCTGCTGCGCCGCAACCGCGCCCTCGTCTATGCCGAGGTCCGTAGGCACCTGCGGCACCTGGACGCCCAGCCGGACGCCGCGGACCGCGCCCAGCGCGTCGCCGAGATGGTCCGCAGCACCGAACCGCTGGTCCGGCTGCTCGGCCAGCGGATCGTCCGTGACCACCTGGACAACGCGGTGATGCTGGAGGTGCTGACCCGGCGGTACTACGGCAACAAGGCGCTCACCAGCGTGCGGTCCCACGAGGTCGCGGGCTGCACGTTCGTCGTCGCCGAGCGGGCCGACTCCAGTGTCGTCTCGGCCGCGGTGAGCTTCGAGGCGTTGGGCAGCGCGCTGCGCGGCTTGGCCGAGCTGGCCACCGACGAGGACTCCGTCGACGCCGACATCTATCTCGGCTGGGAAAACCAACCGGAGGACTTCGACGAGATGGCGGCGGCGCTGGCCGAGGTCATCTCCGCGCACCCGCTGCCGCCCCAGGTGCGCCGGGTCACCACCACCGTCGCGGGTCGCGGTGGGGCGGTCATGCACCACCACTTCACCTTCCGCCCGTCGAACGACGCGCTGACCGAGGACCGGCTGATCCGGGGCCTGCACCCCTACATCGCGCAGCGGATGCAGCTGGAGCGGCTGCACAAGTTCGACCTGACCCGGCTGCCGTCGTCGGACGAGGAGGTCTACCTCTTCCAGTGCGTGGCGCGGGACAACCGGGCAGACGAACGCCTCGTCGCGTTCGCGCAGGTGCGTGACCTGACCGAGCTTCGCGAGCAGGACGGCCGCCTCGTGGCACTGCCGACGGCCGAGGACGCCATCGCCACCTGCCTCGACTCGATCCGCCGCGCCCAGTCGCGGCGGCCGTCGAAGACCCGCTTCAACACCAACCGGATCGTCGTCTACGTCTGGCCGCCGAGCGAGCTGACCCGCCAGGAGATGGAGATGATCGCCGGGCGTGTCCGCCCGACGACAGTGGGTGCCGGCCTGGAGGAGATCCTGTTCATCGCGCGGCAGCGCGACCGCCGGACCGGCGAGCTGGCCAAGATCGCCGTACGGATCACGTTCGACGCCGCGGGCGGCGCGGAGTTGGCCGTCGGTGAGCCGCCGGTCGAGCCGATCGAGCCGCTGGACGAGTACCGGCTCAAGGTGCTGCGCGCCAGCAGCCGCAACACCGTGTACCCGTACGAGCTGACCGGCCGGCTCGGCGCCTTCGTCGAGCACGATCTCGACGCCGACCACGCGTTGGTGCCGGTGGACCGGCCGAAGGGGCGCAACAGCGCCGCCATCGTCGCCGGGGTGGTCACCACGCCGACCGAGCGGCACCCACAGGGCGTCACCCGGGTGGTGCTGCTCGGCGACCCGACGAAGTCCCTGGGCGCCCTGTCCGAGCCCGAGTGCCGTCGCGTGATCGCCGCTCTGGATCTCGCGGAGCGGATAAACGTGCCGCTGGAGTGGTGGGCGCTGTCCGCCGGCGCCCGGATCTCCATGACCTCCGGCACGGAGAACATGGACTGGGTGGCCGCGGCGCTCAAGCGGATCGTCGAGTTCACCCAGGCCGGTGGTGAGATCAACATCGTCGTCGCGGGCATCAACGTCGGCGCGCAGCCGTACTGGAACGCCGAGGCCACGATGCTCATGCACACCAAGGGCATCCTGGTGATGACACCCGACTCGGCGATGGTGCTCACCGGCAAACAGTCGCTCGACTTCTCCGGTGGCGTATCCGCCGAGGACAACTTCGGCATCGGCGGCTACGACCGGGTGATGGGGCCGAACGGGCAGGCGCAATACTGGGCGCCGAGCCTGACCGCCGCGCGGGACGTGGTGATGGCGCACTACGACCACACGTACGTCGCGCCCGGCGAGGCCGCGCCCCGGCGGGCGGTCACCACCGACCCCACCGACCGCGACATCTCCGACTTCCCGCACGACGTGGCGGGCAGCGCGTTCCGCACCGTCGGGGAGATCTTCTCCGCCGCGCACAACCCGGACCGCAAGAAGCCGTTCGACATCCGTACGGTGATGCGCGCCCTGGCCGACCAGGACCACCCGGTGCTGGAGCGTTGGGCGGGCATGGCGGACGCGGACACCGCGGTCGTGCAGGACATCCACCTCGGCGGCATCCCGGTCTGCCTGCTCGGCATCGAATCCCGGTCGGTGCCCCGGCACGGCTTCCCGCCCACCGACGGCCCGGACACCTACACGGCGGGCACGTTGTTCCCCCGCTCGTCGAAGAAGGCCGCGCGGGCGATCAACACGGCCAGTGGCAACCGGCCCCTCGTGGTCCTGGCGAACCTGTCCGGCTTCGACGGCTCGCCGGAGTCGATGCGCAAGCTGCAACTGGAGTACGGCGCCGAGATCGGCCGCGCGATCGTCAACTTCCGGGGGCCCATCGTCTTCTGCGTGATCTCGCGCTACCACGGCGGTGCGTTCGTGGTGTTCTCCAAGGCACTGAACCCGAACATGACGGTGCTCGCGCTGGAGGGCTCGTTCGCCTCGGTGCTCGGTGGCGCCCCCGCCGCCGCTGTGGTGTTCTCCGCCGACGTCAACGCCCGCACGGCGGCCGACCCCCGGGTCCGGGACCTGGAGGCCCGGGCCGCGGCCGCCGCCGGCACCGAGCGTGCCGCGCTGACCGCCGAACTCGACGAGCTGCGCTCGTCGGTGCGCGCCGAGAAGGTCGGCGAGGTGGCAACGGAGTTCGACAGGGTGCACAACATCCAACGCGCCGTCGAGGTCGGCTCGGTGGACGCCGTCATCCGCGCCGCCGAGCTGCGTCCGCGCATCATCGAGGCCATCGAGGCCCGCCTGGGGTAACCACCCGGGGGTGGCGTCGACCGGGGGCCCCCCGGGTGAGGGTGGTGGCCCGGCCCCCGGGGGGGAGAGGGGGTGGGGGGGGTGGGCGGGGGGCCCCCCGCCGGGGGGCCCGGGGGGGGGGCGC